>CAZLKE010000029.1:9462-11880 GCA_964560075.1 uncultured Gammaproteobacteria bacterium
TTCAGCTTTTTTAAGTGCTTTAATAACTTTTTTAGAGCTTAGTGCAGGAAGACTCTTCATGCATTTAGGGGGTATTGAATTTCAACTTTACCTTGAAAAACTCTTTTCTCTTGGGGAATTTCTTCACCATGGGATTCTAAGCTTTCTAAATACAGTTCAATTGCTTCCTGAATATTTTTTTCTGCCTCTTCAATAGTATCGCCCTGAGTATGACAACCCGGAAGGGAAGGTGCATAAGCAACATAGCCTCCTTCAGGTGCTTCTTCGTACATTACTGAGAACGATAAAGAGGTGTTTTTCATAAGCTGATTATACCACAAATCCTAACTAATATGGGATAATAGGGTGTATGATTCGAATTGGGATTATTGTACTTGGTCTTCTAGTATTTATTGGACTACTTTTCTGGAAATTTGGTCCAAGTTTTTCGGAAACAGCAAGCAATCCTTCAGGCCCTGTGGAACTGACTATTTGGAGTCTACGTGAGGATGAACCAATTTTTAGGGCTCTGGCGGAAGAATACAAAAAGAAAAACCCAAATTTTAGGTTAAAGTTTGTTCATCAAAGCACTCTAAATTACCGGACCAGAGTGCAAACCCAAATTGCGCATGGCCAGGGGCCGGATATTTTTATGGTCCACAACACTTGGGTCCCAATGTTTTTATCAACTAACTCCATCTCTACAATGCCATCTAAAGTGATGACAATTAATGAGTTTTCCAGTGAGTTTTATCCAGTTGCTAAAGACACTTTAACTGAGGGTAGTAAAATTTATGCTGTTCCAGCGGAATTTGATGGTTTAGCCATGTTTGTTAATGAGGATATTTTAAAAGCTGCCAATGTTGAAGTTCCGCAAAACTGGGGAGATTTTCAAAGAGCGGCCCAGGCAGTTACAGTTAAAGATAACAGTGGCAGGATCACAACAGCTGGCGCCTCTGTCGGCACTACAAACAATGTTGATTACTGGCCAGACATTTTAGGTTTACTCTTGTTGCAACAGCCAGGTGTAAATATTAATAAACCAGACAACGAGTTAGCTGCTCAGGTTATTAATTTTTACACTAGTTTCGCCAAAGACCGTGGTACAAGCGTATGGGATAAATCAATGGAAAATTCTACAAAAGCTTTCTTAGATGGAAAGCTAGCTTTTTATTTTGGTCCTTCAGATAGGGTTAGAGAATTTGCAAGTAACCCCAGTTTAAAATTTAAAACTTACCCTGTTCCCCAACTTCCGGGTGGTAATACCAGCTGGGGGTCTTTTTGGGGATGGAGTGTTGCCAGCAACTCCCCAAACCAGGAACTTGCCTGGGATTTTATTAAGTTTATCTCAAGTGCAGATTCTCAAAAACTAATTTTTAAACAAACTGCTGAAACGCGAACAGTTGGTGATCCTTTTTCCCGGGTAGATTTACGGCAAGATCTTTTGTCGGATGTTTGGCTTGGCAGTTACTTAGTGCAAGCTCCAAATGCAAAAAGCTGGTATCTATCTTCCCAAACTTTTGATCAGGGTATTAATGATGAGATGATTGCTGTATTCCAGAAAGCAGTGGACCGGGTGTTAGATGGCGGTGATCCTTTATCTGAAGTAAGAGGTGTCTCAAGTGAGATTCCTGTGATTTTAGAAAAATATACTAAACCTCCCCAAGCGGCGGTAAATTAACCAACTGCACTTCTGGCTCAAGTTTTACTCCGAAGCGATCCAATACTTTTTTGTGCCACTTGCTGGCCAAACTCCAAAAATCACTAGCTGTTCCTTCTCCTAAGTTTAAAAATAAATTAGCGTGAAAGTCAGCGATCTTGATACTACCGATTTGATCTCCTTTGCCCCCCAGCTCTTCTATAAATATGTAGGAAGGTGTTTTGCCATAAGTATCGTTTCGTGGGGGAAGCATTTTCAAAGCCTTTTCCGGTATTTCGTTGGTGAACAAATTCTTAAAAAAACTTCCCGGACATTTCGTTCCTGGCTTATATTTGGCAGTTCTTAAGCTTAAAGCTTCATCAGCTTCTTTAGCTAAAGTCTCAGGGTCTTCATTTGGTAACTTAAAAATTGCTTCTAAAATAATTAAGCCGTTTTTTTTGAATCCGCTACTTCGATATGTAAATTGACATTCATCTTGAGAGACTAAAACTTCTTCCTCTGCTTCTGGGTCAAAAGCCAAAATCTCCTGGATATGCTCACCAATCATCTGTCCATACGAACCGGCATTGCCATAAATTGCTCCGCCCACAGTTCCCGGAATTCCTGTCATTCTATTTAAGTTCCCAAATCCATGTTCAATAGTGAAGTCTACAAGCTCTTGAAGGGTTGTTCCGGCTTGAACTGTAACCAAGTTATTATGCACTTGGATGTTAGAATTAGCCACTTTAATCACTAATTTTTCCAGTCCTTCATCAGAAACAAGCAAATTACTCCCTCCG
>CAZLKE010000030.1:0-1222 GCA_964560075.1 uncultured Gammaproteobacteria bacterium
TGTTTTAGTCAAAGCCAAAAATACCAAACCTCAAGTAGGTCTGGAAGCACACGAGCGAAGAGAAAATATCAAATCTGCTTTTTCTCTTTCTAATCTCCAAACCTTAAGTTCTAAAAATATTATCTTGGTTGATGATGTTTGGACAACAGGTGCAACAATGAAAGAATGCTGTTTTGTTTTAAAAAGATCCGGTGCTAAAAGAGTCTGGGGTCTGACTTTGGCAAGATAAAAACTAGCGGAGAGGGTGGGATTCGAACCCACGTGGACTTGCGCCCAATCGGTTTTCAGGACCGACGCCGTACGACCACTTGGCTACCTCTCCAAAAGGTCTCCTTTGCAACTGGCGGACGTTGTCCGCCGAAGGTCGCTTCGGCGACCGAAGGCGGAGAGAGAGGGATTCGAACCCTCGGTCCGATTTCTCGGACAGCGCATTAGCACTGCGCCGCACTCGACCACTATGCGATCTCTCCTCGTGGCTAATTGTAACAAAACAAAAGGGTTTAATCTACCTTAAAAGTGTTATAGCTTTACACTTTCGTCTTAAAACCTTAAACTGTAGTTAATGCCCCAGTTTTTTAAAAAAGATCTTTTAGAAAAACAAATAGAAGCTCCGGAGGAAAAAGAGCTGTTGGCTGCACCAAACGAAGAAGATCCGCTAAGGACCATAATTACTTGGAAAGCACCATCTCGTCCGTTTAGAAAAAAAGACCGCTCTTACTACACAACTGTAGCTATTTTAGTCATTCTTTTCGCTCCAATAGCGCTATTTTTAGGAGGAGCCACACTGCTTTTAGCCTTATTGGCTTTAGGTTTTGCAGTTTATGTTTTTAACTTAGTTTCCCCAGATGAGATTGAGTATAGGATTTCTACTCAAGGAGTAACTATTGGAGACCATTTTTACCACTGGCAAGAACTTGATTCTTTTTGGGTTTCTCAAAAAGATGGATCAAAAATACTAAATCTGCTAACCCGCTATAGATTCCCTGGGGTATTAATGATGATTATGAGTGATGATCATATAGATGAGATTAAAAGAGTTTGCGCCAAATACTTGCCTTTCCATGAAATCGCTCCAAAAAGTTTGATCGAAAAGTGGTCAGAAGGCTTGCAGAAGCATTTTCCCCTTGAAAACCCCCATAAATAGGACTATTTGTTGTAAAATACACCCACAGTTGCTCTCGTAGGCTAATGGATAAACCTCAGGATTGCGGTTCCTGTATCG
>CAZLKE010000030.1:1232-11217 GCA_964560075.1 uncultured Gammaproteobacteria bacterium
CCCGCCGAGAGCGCCTCTTTGTATCTGGAGGGTTGGTTCGAGTGGTTCAAGACGATAGTTTCGAAAACTATTGGCGCGTAAGCGCCGCACAGGTTCGAATCCTGTACCCTCCGCCCGAGAACTAAAATATTTATGAAACGAAGATTTTCTGCAGGTGGAATTGTTTTTAATAGCGAAGGTAAGATTTTACTGGTTCGTAACGCCTCTTTAAAAGATCCTAATGTCAATTACTGGGGTTTTCCAAAAGGGCATTTAGATCCTGGTGAGACAAGTGAGCAAGCTGCGACCAGAGAGATTAAGGAAGAGACTGGGATTGATGCCCAGATTCTTAAAAAAATAGGTGATTCACGTTATGTGTACACCCAGGATGGAGAAAAAATTTTTAAAATCGTCACTATTTTTGTAATGAAGCAAATTCAAGGTGAGATAAATATTCAACAAGAGGAAATTGGTGAGGCAGGTTGGTTCACCCCTGAAGAAGCGCTGGAGAAACTTAGCTTTAAACAAGATCAGGAGTTGTTACAAAAAGCATTGCAGATAAAGGATGACAAGGGTATGTTTGTCTCCCGAGGGGGAATTAAACTTCAAGCTGCCATTGAAAAATGGAAATTGAAAATTGAAAATTTGGTTTGCCTGGATATTGGTTCTTCAACTGGTGGGTTTGTGGATTGTCTGCTTCAAAACGGGGCAGCTAAAGTGTATTCAGTAGATACTGCATATGGAGAGTTGGCTTGGAAGTTAAGAAATAATCCAAGAGTTGTAGTAATGGAGAGAACAAACATTCTGCACCTGAAGGATTTACCGGAGTTAGTCGACTTAGTCACTATTGATGCTGGCTGGACAAAGCTAGGGTTGGTTCTGCCTGTTGTTAAGAAGTTTCTGCAACCAGGGGGACAAATCATTGCTTTATTAAAACCTCACTATGAAGCCGATAAAAAAGACCTGGTAAAAGGAGTTTTACCACCTGATAAAGCTGAGGAAGTTAAAGAACAAGTCTTAAAAACGATTAACGATTTACGATTCACGATTGACCAAATTATGGAATCTCCTATTCTGGGCGGAGGAGGGAATCAGGAGTATCTTTTTTATGCAAAGCAGCAAGAGCTAGGGCAGCAAAGACTAACCCCACATCCCTAAAAGTAATACCTAAGATGTTTAAATTGAATAAAATGATCCCTGCAAGCACCAAAGCAGAGAAGAGACTTGCCCAAAAAAGCTTCTTTCCCCAAATTAGCCAGCCGACCAAGATAAGTTCAGTTATAGAGTGGAAAAGCAGTAGAATATTTGCAGGAGCAAAGGTTAGCATCCAATCAGGGATATACCACTGCCAATCTTCGGGAGAAATTAAAGCTGAAATTGAGGCATATAAAAAAATAAAGATTAAACCTAAGCGAAGGAGTAAAGAGGTCAGTTTCAATTTATCCATTCATTAAAACTTTAATACAGAAAAGGCGTGAAGATCAAGGTTATGATCTTTATAAATCAATACCTAAACTGCGAAGCTTTTGAATAATCTCTTCTGGGTGAATATTTAGTACTTTTGTTTCAAACTCTTGGTTCATACAGACCCTACAACAAACACAACAAATTTTAGCATTATCGCTCTAAACTCACGAGAACAATTTGATATAGTCTGAATAAGAATATACCCTATTCCTTTTATACCCCGTGGTTTCTTTTAATATTCCCAGCTTAACAAACTTAGATACCAAAACTAAGGCATTAGGATTTGATAATGAGGTAATTGCCTCAACATCCCTTACTCTGAGAATTGGCATCCTATATAAAGTATTCAAAAGTAACATGCCTTTTTCTGCCGATCTGCCCAAACTGGCAACACTAGCTACTGAAATTTCTCTTAAGCTTATTATTTCCCTAGCTGTGTCAACAGCTTTTTCGGAGGTGGTAATAACTCCTTCTAAAAAGAATTTTAACCAACCTTCAATATCTTCTTTTTCTCTAAAGGCATTCAATTTATCATAATAAGCCTGTCTATGATCTCTAAAGAAATCAGAGAGATATAATAAGGGCCTTCTGAGGATTCCCTGCTGGTATAAATAAAATGTTACAAGTAACCTACCAATTCTTCCGTTTCCATCCAAAAAAGGGTGGATTGTCTCAAACTGAGCATGTACCAAACCAGTTTTTATTAGCACGGGTGTTGGAGTAATATTGTGTAGGTATTCCTCTAAATTACCCATCAATTTCATAATCTCAATATGGGGCGGGGGTATAAATACAGCAGTTTGTAAACTTGCACCGCCAACCCAATTTTGTGAAGTTCTAAACTCACCGGGAGTCTTATGTTCTCCTCGTACTCCCTGTAATAACTTAGCATGGATTTCTCTTATAAGACGTAGCGAGAGTGGCAATTCTTTTAACCGCTCTATGCCATAATTCATTGCATTGATGTAGTTTAAAACCTCATCAACATCCTTGTGGACTTCGGCATCTTCTATCCTTGCTTCAGCTTTTAATACATCCACAAACGTTGCTTGTGTTCCCTCTATCTGGCTTGATAAGGTTGCCTCTTTTCTGACATACATTAAAATAAAGAAATCCACATTAGGTAATATGTCTGCTACACCATCTAGTCTTCCTAGAGCAAGATCAGCTTTTGAAAGCAAACTTTGTAAATCTTCGTCCATATTGACACTAAAAGGCAAGGCATGAGGAATAAATGCCTTATATTGCAGTTGTCCTTGAAGTTGAGTTATGTAATTACCTGTGCGCATAAGTGAAGATATAAATATCTATATCTACGATTTATAGTGTAAACCATAGATATACTTATGTCAACAAGTAGTATCCGTTGATATAAAATCTCCTGTCTACGATTAGATCAATTAGCATAAATATAAAGCTACGTATTATTAATTATCCCGAAATGCGGAGAGGGAGGGATTCGAACCCTCGATCCGCCAAAGGCGGATACGGCTTTTCCAAAGCCGCGCTCTAGACCGGACTAAGCGACCTCTCCTGACCTGCATATTATATCTATTCACTGCTCACTAGTCACTAGTCCCTATTCTAAACTTGCTTTCGGGGTTTTTTTGGGGTACAATCGGCGCACAATTCCTTGTGGCCGCGTCCGCCAGCTGGCGGATCGGGCGATTGGGAGATTGGGACTATGGATGAGATCGAACTAATCAAACAAAAAGTCAACGTTGTTGAACTAATTCAAGAATACCTTCCCCTAAAAAAAGCAGGTTTAAATTTTAAAGCTAATTGTCCTTTTCATCAAGAAAATACCCCATCCTTTGTTGTTTCTCCGGATCGTGGAATTTGGCATTGCTTCGGCTGCCAAAAAGGAGGCGATGTATTCAAATTTATAATGGAAAAAGAAGGAGTTGAGTTTAAAGAGGCTTTAGAGATTTTAGCTAAAAAAGCGGGTATTGTTATTAAATCTTCCAAACCGAAAGAGAGGGATTCTAAAGAGAGGCTTTTTGAGCTTAACCAAAAAGCCCAGCAGTTTTTCCACTACATCTTAACAGAACATGAGTTGGGTAAAAAAGCGCTTGAATACTTACATAAACGAGGTTTAACTGATGAAACTATCAAGCAGTTTGGGATAGGGTATGCACCACTTTCCTGGGAATCTTTGACAAGCTTTTTGAAAAAAAGGGGTTTTAGTATAGATGAACTAATCGCTGTGGGATTGGTTGTGCCGTCGAAAAAAGGCGGGTATGACCGCTTCCGGGGCCGGATTATGTTTCCGCTCATGGATGTCCGGGATAGAATATTAGGTTTTTCCGGACGGGTTTTGGGAAAAGGGGAACCAAAATATATTAATTCTCCCCAAACCGTGATCTTTGATAAATCCAAGTTTTTATTTGGAATTCATTTAAGCAAAAATGCAATCAGGGAAAAAAAAGAAGCAATTTTATGTGAAGGAGAAATGGATATGATTATGTCTTTTCAAACAGGTGTTAAAAATATTGTTGCCACCAAAGGTACAGCCTTAACAGAGGGACAAGTTGAGTTGTTGAAAAGATATGCAGAAACCCTGAGTTTGTGTTTTGATGCTGATTTAGCAGGGGATAGCGCAGCCAGGCGCGGAATCGAAGTGGCGGATAAAGCTCTTTTAAATATGAAAGTTATTCAGGTGGAAGGTGCAAAAGACCCGGCGGATTTATGTTTAGAAGATCCTAAAAAATGGGAGAGGGCAGTTGCTGAGGCTGTGCCTATTTATGATTATTACCTTCAGTCAGTGGAGAAAAGATACAACCCAAAACTTGCGTCCGATAAAAAAGCGATCTTTGCCGAAGTTCTGCCAATTTGGCAAAAAATCTCTGATCCGCTGGTGCAGGATCATTATATTCAAAAACTGGCAGCACTACTTCAAGTAAAAGACGACTTAATCCGCAAAGAGATGAATAATGTCCGCTTATCTTTGCAAAAAGTAACTTTTAAAAATTTAGAAACACAGAAAGAGGATGTGGGTGTAGTTAAAAACAGAAGAAAGCTGCTGGAGGAATATCTAATAGCCTTACTTCTGCATATTCCTCCAGATTTAACTTTTGTCCCCAGCTTTCCGGAAACTCTTTTAACTGATGAGTATTTAAGACAAATTTATGTGCTGCTGGTTTTGTATTTGGATAGTATTTCTTTTAGAGGGCAAGCCTTTAATGTTAATGATTTTGTTAAAAACGTCCCCCAGGAGTTAGTTGAAAGAGTAGATAGACTTTACTTAATTGAAATTGATGATAAACTAGAAGCTTCAGATGCCTTCGTTAAGGAGGTTGCTGTAGTAGCACAAGAGCTGAAGAAGATGTTGATTAAGGCTTCTTTAGAAAAATTGTCCCTACAGATTAAATCTGCCCAGGAATTTGATAGAATAGAGACACTCGAGATCTTAAATAAAAGATTTCGAGATTTGTCCCTTAAGCTTAAAAGCCTATGAAGAAACAAACAAAAACAGGTGTCTTAGATACACAAAAGCTCTTAAAGATGGGAAAAGAGCGTGGTTTTGTAACCCAAGAAGAGATTATGCAGCTTTTCCCGAAACCTGAAGAAAATATTGAAGCGCTTGATGAATTTTATCTTCAATTAATCAACAACGACATTGATGTTTTTGAAACAACTACAGAAGAAACAGAAGAGGTTACAAAAACTACTACAGATCTGGAAAGAGAGTTGGAGGTTTTGGCTGCACTTGAGGAAGGTTCTGTTACTGACCCAGTTAGACAATACCTTCGGGATATTGGAAAAGTGCCTTTGCTGAATGCTAAGCAAGAGGTGGAGTTGGCGCAAAAAGCGGAAAAAGGCGAGGAAGCCGCTAAACATAAATTAATATCTGCAAACCTTCGATTAGTTGTTTCTATTGCTAAAAAATATGTTGGCCGGGGGATGAGTCTTTTAGATTTAATTGAGGAAGGAAACATCGGTTTAATGCGGGCGGTTGAAAAATATGATTGGCGGCGAGGTTATAAATTCTCCACTTATGCTACCTGGTGGATCCGACAAGCCATCACCAGGGCCATAGCTGATCAAGCTCGAACCATCCGAATTCCAGTTCACATGGTAGAAACGATCAACCGTTTTAACCGGACCAAAAGAAAATTAATGCAGGACTTTGGCCGGGAACCGACCCCTGAAGAGGTTGCAGAGGTACTTGGAATTGATGCTTCCAAAGCCCGGGAGATTATTAAGGTTTCCCAGGAGCCCACATCACTGGCAACACCTGTTGGTGATGAGGATGATTCACAGCTTGGAGACTTTATTGAAGCGCCAGGGTTAAAACCTGATGAGCAAGCAACCAGAGAGCTCCTTAAAGACCAGTTAGATGAGGTTCTGGATTCACTCTCTCCCCGGGAGAAAAGAGTGTTGCAGCTACGTTTTGGATTAGATGATGGTAAGCAAAGAACCTTAGAAGAGGTAGGTAAAGAGTTTGGGGTGACAAGAGAACGTATCCGTCAGATTGAAGCCAAAGCTATCAGGAAACTAAAACACCCAACCAGAGCTAAAAAACTTCGGGATTATCTTGAATAATTTTTCAAAAAGACAGTGCAGTTTTAATGAGTAAGAGGAGCAGTAGCGGAAATAGCACATTTGACGCAGCTTTTATCATTGAGTACTGATGAGTTTGATACATCCTGCGGATCAAAATAACACTGCTCCACAAAACCAAAATCACAAAAAATTTATAAAACCCTACAAATATTAAACTTGGGCTAACCAGTGCGAGATTCCATAAAGTAGCTGTAAAACTTCCCTTACCGCCAATTACTTTGGCAATTACAAATAAACTAAGACCAAGAGCTAAACCTGTAATTAGATAAAAGGGAACATAAAAGAAAAGCTGGTTGATTCCAAGAAAAAAAGTAGTGATCCTCTGAGAAAAATAAGCGTTTTTAACAGTGACAATAAACATTCCCAAAACCCCATTTAGACATAAAAAGAGTAAGGCAGAGGAGAAACTACTTTTTGAAACAGGTTGTTTGAAATATTTATAGGGATTTAAAAAATAGCCACGGATAAGTGAAAAAAAGCTACTGGTCAAACGTCCCCCCTTAAGTTTAATGTAAACTTATGTTAAACTAAAAAGCAAGCAGCTGCCGGAGAGGGGTGAGCATCTTGAGCAGAAACATTACTGTTGTAGTAATTATTTTAATTATTGTCCTGATCGCGTTCTACTTGGTGTGGCTAAGAAACAGGTTTCTTTCGGAAAATCCTGCAGCTACGCCTCCTGCTGTTGTTGTAGAAACCACACGTCCGGAGCCTAGTTTAGAACCATCACCTTCACCTGAGGCAACCAAATCAGCTTCTCCGAGCGCCTCTCCTAAAAAAAGCGCTAGCCCATCAGCCAGGATTAGGAGATAAGGTATAATAGTCAAACATGGAAACTAAGGTCGAGAAACTAGTTATTATTGGATCTGGTCCAGCCGGACTCACTGCTGCGGTTTATGCTGCCAGAGGGAATTTATCCCCCTTAGTTGTTGCCGGGCGTCAGGCAGGTGGACAATTGATGCTGACAACTGATGTTGATGATTTTCCAGGTTTTGAAGATGGCATTCAGGGGCCTGAGTTGATGCTGAAGATGCGAAAGCAAGCTGAGCGCTTTGGAACCAAATTTATTGATGAAGATGCGCTGAACGTTGGTCTTCAAAACCGTCCCTTCACTATTGCTACTGAATCAAAGGAAATCAAGACAAAAGCTCTTATCGTGGCCACAGGAGCTTCAGCCATGTGGCTTGGTCTTCCTTCAGAAGAGAGATTAATCGGTAAGGGGGTATCTGCCTGTGCTGTTTGCGATGGGATGTTTTTTAAAGACAAAGAGGTGATAGTGGTTGGAGGAGGGGATGCTGCGATGCGGGAAGCCCAGCATCTATCTAAACTCTGTAAGAAAGTGACGATTGTCCATCGAAGAGACCAGCTTCGGGCTCAACCAGCATTGCAAGATTTAGTTCGTTCCAAGCCAAACGTTGATTTTATTTGGGATAGTGTGATTGAAGAGTTTATCGGTGAAGAAAAGCTCCAAGCCGTAAGGATCAAAAATGTTAAAACCGGAGAAATCACAGAAAAAAGAATCGATGGAGTATTTGTCGCCATAGGGCACAAACCAAACACAGACTTCTTAAACGGCCAGCTTGAAGTAGACGAAAAGGGGTATATTGTTGTAAAAAATGAGACCAGAACTTCCGTTGAAGGGGTTTTTTGGGCTGGTGATGTGGCAGATAGAGTATATAAACAAGCCGTAACAGCTGCAGGAGCAGGTTGTAAGGCAGCTTTAGATGTTGAGCACTTCTTAGAAACAATTCCTGCAACTGCGCTAACAACTGCTTGATCCCCTCGCCATAGTTTTCTGAAAAATATATAATGAGCATATGGCAACTACTCAAGATCAAATTCCTATAACTACAACCGATCAGGTCCAGCATCAAACTGTGCAAAATATAAAGCAACAGTTAAAACAAATGACAGGACAAGATCATCAGGTACAGCCGGTGACAGCAGAAACTCCTTTGGATGTTCAGGTTGAAGGAGAAGGGGATACAGTAGAGCATTTTGTTGATCGGGCTGTTTGGGGCAGGCCCGGACAAGAACCCTCCAAAAGTTTTTTAAAAAAGATGTGGGAGAGGATGAGAAAGAAGCATCCGGACAAGGAAGTAAAATTAAAGTAAATGGAAGTACAAACAGTAGCTACTGGAAGTTTTAATATTATGGCTTTGGTAGGGATTACCTCTGCTATTTTACTGGTGCTTTTTGCAATTACCGGAGTGCTAGTTTATATGGCCCCCTATTTAATTGCCCGGTATAAGTTTCGGGACCGGGAAAAAGAAAGCCTCCAGTTTGTTTTATTACAGATAGTTGTACCCAAAGGCAATGAAGTAAAAATCGATGCAGCCGAGCAGTTGTTTGGAGCTTTATATGCAATCAAAATAAGCGGAGGGATGTTTGTCTCTTTAAAGCCCCAGCCACATCTATCGTTTGAGATTGTAGCTCTGCCGGAATCGATTAAATTTTATGTTTCCTGCCATAAAAAACATCGGGATTTGATCGAAAAACAGATCAATGGAGCCTATCCTGATGCAGAGATTAAAGAAGTACCTGAATACAATATCTTTTCAGAAGCTGGTCAAACTGCCTATACGCAATATACTTTAAGAGCCTCAAATTATTTCCCAGTTAAAACTTATAGAGATCTACCAACAGACCCTCTTTCAGCTCTAACCTCTGCTTTGGGTAAGATGCAGCCAGGTGAAGGGGCTGCTGTTCAAGTACTTATTACTCCAGCGGACGGGAAATGGAAAGAATCTGGAAAAAAGTTTGTTAAAAAAGAAAAAGATCCTGGAACAGGGGATAAGCCAAAAGCTCCGCCGGACCAAAAACAACTTGATGCTGTTGAAAATAAAATATCTAAGCAAGGTTTCTATGCAGCTATTCGGGTGGTTGTTTCATCCACTTCTAAAGATTCAGCTAAAGCTCATTTAGCCAATATTAAATCAGCTTTTGAGCAGTTTAGTGGTCCATATAACGGCTTTTCTGGTGCCAAGATCAAGTCAGAAAAAGGTTTTATTGAGGATTTTATCAATAGGTATCAACCTCTAATGGGGAAGTTGCCGGTTTTAACCCCAGATGAGATTTCATCTATCTTTCATTTTCCTAATAAATCTATAGAAACCCCGCATATTCAGTGGTTGCCGGCTAAAAGAGCTCCAGCTCCAGAAAAAATTCCAACTAGTGGTTTATATATTGGCAAATCGATCTTTAGAGGGGTTGAGCGGCCTGTGTTTATTGATGATTGGGACAGAAGACGACATATGTATATTATCGGACGAACTGGTACAGGTAAAACTGAGTTTATGAAAACTATGATGGTGCAAGATATTTATGCCGGCAAAGGGCTTTGTTTTATCGATCCTCACGGAGATGCTGCAGAGGAGATGTTAGAGCGGATCCCGCCCCATAGAGCAGAAGATGTGATCTATTGGGATCCGGGAGATGTAGACCGGCCTTTTGGTATGAACATGTTGGAAGCCTATACAGAGGAGCAAAAACACTTTGTGGTGACATCGATTATAGGACTTATGTATAAGCTTTATGATCCCCAAAAAACTGGTATCATTGGTCCCCGGTTTGAACACGCTATTCGAAATGCGATGTTAACTATTATGAGTAAACCTGATGGGGGAACGTTTGTGGAGGTTGTACGTATTTTAACTGATCCCGAATTTGTCAGGGAACTTTTGCCTTATGTTCAAGATCCGGTTGTTAGAAGATATTGGACAGACCAGATTGCTCAAACATCCGACTTTCATAAATCCGAAACACTGGATTATATTGTTTCTAAATTCGGTCGGTTTGTTACTAATATCATGATGCGGAATATTATTGGCCAGGGAGAGTCTTCATTTAACTTAAGAGAAGTGATGGATACTGGAAAGATCTTAATTGTGAATTTGTCCAAAGGTCGGATTGGTGAGGAAAACTCTAACTTCTTAGGGTTGGTGTTAGTTCCAAAGATTTTAGCAGCAGCTATGTC
>CAZLKE010000031.1:0-10681 GCA_964560075.1 uncultured Gammaproteobacteria bacterium
CTACTTCTCTAAGATGGTTCCTAGAGATGGTAGAAGAGGAGGTTTAAACATTTGCATTTCATGCATAAGTGTTCTTGTTGCTAAATCAGGAATAAGGTTCATGCTGCGCATATATCTACCAAAATGCCGGACCCTTTCTAATACTAGTCTTCTTGGAATAGCAACACCTTGCGCGTGTAATCGCGATTCTACTTCTCTAGTTATAGATCGAAAGACACTCAGCCTTGGTAATGTTTCTACAGCCATGAGAGTTCTAGTATAAACACCAAAACCTAAACAAGTCAACTATGAAAATTGTTTTGCATATAGATTTTAATTCATACTTTGCGACAGTTGAGCAGCAAGCAAATCCCAGGCTTCGGGGAAAACCTATTGGAGTAACAGGTGGTGACCGGTTGAAGAGAACGGTAATCGGTGCAGCATCAGTTGAAGCAAAAAGGTTTGGGGTGAAAACCGGAATGCAGCTTCATGAAGCAAAGATATTATGTCCTGAAATTATTTTTGTTCCTGGAGACAGTGACAAATATCTAGAGTGTACTAAAAAGTTTATAAATATTTTAAAAGACTATTCTCCGTACTTAGAGGTTTTTTCGATTGATGAAGTGTTCCTAGAATTGCCTTCCGAATGGGGGTGTGCAGTAAAAATTGCCGAGGAGGTCAAACAAAGAATAAAACAAGAGATTGGGGAGTGGATTACTTGCTCTGTAGGAATTTCCTATAACAAATTAATGGCCAAACTTGCAGGCTCTTTATACAAACCAAACGGACTAGTAATAATTGAAGATGAAGAATCTGCTAAGTGGGTTTTGGATCGGGTTGAGCTTGATGAGATCTGCGGAATTGGCTCCCGTATCAAAAAAAGACTCCTTAATACGGGGATTACTAACTTTTCAACACTCCGTAAAGCTTCTAAAAAAGCTCTGGTGTTGGAATTCAAAAGCTATGGAGAAATTCTATACAACATGGCCAGAGGCATAGATCACAGCAAAGTTACTCCTTTTTATGAAAGAGAAGAAGTTAAATCTATTGGACATAGACACACTATTTCCCATGATACTGATGATTTGGAAGAGATTAAACAAATTTTGCTTAAACTGACTGAGCTGGTTGCTAGAAGACTGCGGGCAAAAAAATTAGTTGGCAAAACTATTCACTTACTGGTTAGAAACGCTTTAAGTTTTGAAGGATGTGAAATGCAGACGACAATTCAATTTACCCAAGATGGTTTAGAAATATTTAAAGCTGCTTGGCATTTGTTTCACTCCCTAGGCATAAGTCAAAAAGTAAGGATGCTAGGTGTTTCTATTTCTAATTTACAACCATTAATCCCTCAAACTATGAGTTTGTTAGAAGAGAACTTAAAGAAAGATACAATAATTAAAGCCTTAGACAAAGTTAATGATCGGTACGGTGAGTTTACTCTACAGCGAGGGATTCTTTTAAACAGTAGCTAATCTAATAGTATCTGTTTGCCCGCTGACACCGATTACTGAACCACTGATAGTTACAACTTTATCACTTTTTTTAACTAACTTACTCTCTTTAGCAAGTTCCAGAGTTTGTTTCCAAAATGCCTCTACCTCATTGGGTTGAACAACGTAAGGTCTTACTCCCCAAAGAAGAGCAAGTTGGTTTTTGGTCTGCTCATCGTGGGTTATCGCGACAATCTGGGCTTCTGGCCTAAAGGTAGATAGAGAAAGAGCTGTTCGGCCAGTTGCAGTACCTACAATGATTAGTTTTGCTTCAACTAGCTCAGAGAGTAGAGCAGCTGATGCAGCTAAAGCTCTTTCAGATAACTCTTTAACCTCAACTTCTGCCATATCAACGCTAATATAGTTTCGATACTCCTCTTGAGATTCGACAGATTCGATAATTTCTTGCATCATCTCTACAGCTTGGACTGGATACTTTCCATTTGCAGTTTCCCCGGAGAGCATCACTGCATCTGCTTGATCGAAAACTGCACTGGCTACATCTGAAACTTCAGCCCTAGTTGGACGAGGATTCTCTGTCATTGACTCAAGCATTTGGGTAGCAACTATGACTGGTTTAAAGTATTGTCTACCAAGCTGTAAGATCCTTTTTTGAACTAAGGGCACTTTTGAAGCCTCGGTTTCTATTGCTAAGTCTCCTCTGGCGACCATTACAACATCAGTTATCTGAATGATCTCTTCTAAGTTTTCTAAAGCCTGGGGTTTTTCAAGCTTGACTATAATTTTAGCTCTTGAATTTGCTTTCTTAATAATATCCCGAGCTGCTTTAACATCATCTATCGTTTGGACGAAAGAGATCGCTAGGTAATCTGCGCCCGCTCTGAGCGCAAACTCTGCATCAGCATAGTCTTTGGAAGTTAGTGATGCGCCCGGAAGGAGAGTATCTGGAACATTCACTCCTTTATTCGAAGATACCCAACCATCGTTTTGGACAGTGGCTCTAATAGTTTTGCCGGAAACACCATCTACGTTTGTCTGAACTAGTCCGTCATTAAGTAGAATCCGCTGGCCTTTTTTTACAAAAGGGGATAAGTCAAATTGCATAGGAAGTTGTCCTTCCTTAGGTTCGGTAGAAAGTTCAATAGTTTGTCCTTTTTTCAGCATCAGTTTATTATCCCGAGCTTCTTCAGAAGTAACCTCACCTTCAATTTTTCCAAGCCGAATCTTTGGGCCCTGAAGATCAGCCATAACAGCTATTGGTTTATTTAATTTTTGGGAAATATTGCGGACATGTTGGATCTGAGCACCTTTTTCCTCGTGGGTACCATGAGAGAAATTCAACCGAGCTACATCCATCCCTGCTTTGGCTAAAGCTTCTAGCGTTGATGGATCCCAAGAGGCAGGACCGATGGTTGCGACAATTTTGGTTTTTTTCTGTTGCATAATTGGGATTCAAACTGATATTCTACTCTAAATTCACAAATTAGACCAGATGGAGTTACTTTTGGAAAGTTAAATGTTAAAATATTGTTAAATCTGTCTAAAAAGGAGGGTTTTGTGTGGGATTATAATAAATTAACAGCCTTAGGAATTCTTGGGCTTCTGTCTATATTTTTAATTTGGGTTTTGATTTCTAAAACTAAAGAGATTGTTAAGCCTCAGCCTACAGAAGTAGTACAGCAACCTGCTGTTCAAACAGAAACCCAAACTGAAAATCCAGAGGAAAGTACTATTTCAAAGGATATACTTAAAATTCAAATTTTAAACGGGACAGGAAAAGTGGGGTTAGCAGCAGAGTTGAAAGGCCAATTAACTTCTGCAGGTTATCAAAGTTTTGAAGTTGGGAATAGTGAAGAGCCTCAAAAAGTAGATACCGAGATGCGGGTTAAAGAGAACCTACCTCAAATAGTAAGAGATGATATTGTTCAATTGCTAGAGGAGACATTTGAAAACATTGCTATTACCTTTCAATCAGCAGATACTGGCTTTGATATTGTGATTGTAACTGGTAAACTAAAATAACTAATTATGTCGAATGTGATTGAGAATATTTTTAATATCACTACTATTATTGATCCGGGTTGGATTTTTCTTTTAGTTAGAATTGTTTTAGGTTCAGTGATGGTCTATTATGGTTATCCCAAAATTAAGGATCTAATAAAAAACGCTCAGGGTTTTGAGAAAATGGGCTTAAAACCTGGGAAACTCTGGGGAACAATTATAGCAATAGTCGAATATTTTGGTGGCCTGGCAGTTTTGATTGGCATTTTTCCGCAAATAGCTGCAGCTTTGTTTGGATTTGAAATGATTTTAGGAGCGGTTTATAAATTCAAAAATGGCAAGCCATTTAGCGATTATTCTTATGACTTACAACTTTTTACATTATCTTTAGTTCTAATTTGGTTTGGCCCCGGAATCTTCTTTCTTGAATTCTAGTAAACGTTAGTTCTCCTTCTTTCACAAAACTTACAGCTTTGTGGCTTCATTTTGCTCTTTACTAACTATGATTGCTTGAGATGCAAAAGTTAGCAAAAAAATTTGATGTTTTGCCTTGGGTGGTCGGGGGAATAACATTTCTAATTCTGTCTTTATTTACAATGCCGTTTTTTCGGGATAAGACTTCATATTTTGATCCCAATGGATTGATTATTGGTGAAGGCGGAGGTGGATTTTTTTCTCCCGGTATTGCAGGGCTAAGTGATATTGTTTCGTCTGAAAATAAGGATTTGCTTGTTGGTAAAGATGTTGAGATTGTGATGGTTCCTGTCTTTAAAAAGATTGATGACTTAACTTTTTGGGTTGGAAGTGATCAGGATAAATCATTACTAGTTACCCTAAACGATGAAATTCCTTTTTCTAAGGAAGAAGCGACAGATCTTTTTGGTCTTACCCCAGGACAACTTTTGAATATTAGAGGTGTAGTTAAGAAAATGCCAGATAAAGAAGCTATAGTTTGGGATTTAACAGAGGAAGAACGCAGTGAAGTATTAAGTAATCAAATTTATATCTATGTAACTGAAGTTGGATTTATAGAAACTAAGGAGAACTAAGTTATGCCTGATTACGAAAGATGTCCGAGGTTTAACAATCCAAATATTGACTGTTGCGGCAGGTGGCACAAAGAGGATAGGCAAAAAATTAGTGAAATAGAAGCGACAGTAGATTTTCAAAATGAAAGGGTTGTGATGCCAAGGTATCATTTAAGCGCTGTTCGTAATGCTCCTTTTTATTGGACTACATATGTTAGGCTTTATTCTGAATTAGAAAAACTAGAAGAAGATTTAAATTTACACAGTGAACTTTCTTTAAGAGACTTGACTACAGTTGCGACCATTTCTACTCCCAAGCTTTTGGATTGCCTTTTTAAGAGGAGTGAGGGCCCTATGTAGATACACCATCTACCGTGATTACTATCACAGTCAGGCCTTGTTTGTTTAATTCTCTTATCAAACCCTTAGTGTGGGCAGCACCAAATTGCAAAACTCCAACATTATTGTTAGTTTCCCATAATCCTTTTGAAAAATTCTCGGCAGTTTCCTTATTCCTTTGGTTTAGTACGATTTCATTAAGTTTTTTTCTTATATGCTTATGCTTGTTTGGTGACTGAATGAAATTGGAAAGTATCTTTTTGCTTTCTTCTCTTGTGGCTGAATTCTCAGAGCCGTACAAAACTATGTTTCTTCCAGCTGCTTTTAAGTTTTCCGGAGCGCCCAAAAGGATTGTTTCTCTACCTGAAAAATCATTGTCGATCTTGTCCCTAATGGTCTTGATTTTTTCGGTTGAGACTTCACCGTACAGATCCCCCTCAACCATGATAAATTTGATGTTTTTTGATTGAAGCAGGTAATCAAGCGTTTGATATGTCTCTTTTTGGACTAATTCTGCGGTGTCATTTTTCGGATCCTTAGGATTTGAGTCTGGATAAAGGTGGACCTGAGGAAAGAGAAAAACAGTGCCCCAGGAGTTTTTTGCAGGATGGGTAGCTATTTTTTTTATAGGCAGGTTATTGGCATTATGACTAAATACAGTAAGCAGCAAAAAAATAACTATGATGGACAGAAAAAGCTTCATGGACTTTGGTTAATGAAAACTTCGGTGCAATTTAGCAAAAGACCATTAAGATGTCAATTAAAAATGTGCTAAGTTAGTGTTGGACCTCTTTCTCTCCTGTAGTTTCGCATATACTCTTTTCTTCTTTCTATGCTATCAGGTTTTCTAGTTAGTTTTCTTCTTCTATTATCGAGAATAGCATCGACAAGCGATGCGGGATCTACAGGGTATTGACCAGAGGCAACTAATCTTCTTAAGTGTTCAACTCTTTCTGCACGTTGCTTCTTAGTTTCATTGGGCGTAGGAAATGGTATTTTAAGTTCGTTTTCAGTCATTATTATAGTATACTGTAACCTAACTACCAATTAAGCTTGACGTATTGACAAATAGTAAAGAATTCGATAGTATGTCTTTACATACATATGCAAAACCTTACTACAAGACAATCTTCCAGAGAAACGGTATCTACTATTAGTAGTAAAGGCCAGGTTACTCTTCCGGTTGAGGTCAGAAAACACCTGGGAGTTGAGCCTAATGATAAGGTAGCCTTTATAATTGAGCCTACAGGAAATGTTAAGGTTACCCATGTCAAATATCCAGATATTCAGTCTTTAAGAGGTGTTGCAGGGACTCTAAAACAACCCTTATCACTCCAGGAGATTCGAGAAATAGCTAGGGAAGACAGATTGACTAATAAATATGGCAAGTAATCCTCCTGACCCATATGTAGATACCGACATCGTTATCCGACTGATTACCCATGATGATCCCAAAAAACAAGAAGCTGCTGCTAAGTTATTTGAAAAGGTAGAGAATGGAGACCTAATACTTACTGCACCAGATACAGTCATTGCTGATGCAGTTTTTGTCCTTTCTTCTCCCAGGTTATATAACCTTCCTAGAGCTGAAATAAGAGATGTCTTAATCTCGCTACTTCGTTACACCAATTTTAAGGTTGGTAATAAACAAGCAGTTACAACTGCTTTAGATCTCTATGCTTCTACTAATCTTGATTTTGGAGATTGTATTTTGATTGCTTTAACTGCTCAAACCGAAGCCAAAGAGATTTATTCTTATGATCATGATTTTGACAAGATAGAAGGCATTATTAGAAAAGAACCTTAGGTCTGCGCGCCTGGAGGGACTCGAACCCCCGACCTAATCGTTAGAACCGATGTGCTCTATCCACTGAGCTACAGGCGCAGGTACAACAAATTATACCTTAATTAAGCCTAATATTCATCTTTGCCGCAATTTGACAAAAGTATATCTTCTTTGATAGTGTATATTTAATGAGATCATTTTTGCCAGTGATATCGATGCTTCTGGTACTTTCCCTTCCTGTAGTAGTATTTGCTCAAGCTGATGTTGTTACCACCCCGCAGGAAAAAGCAAGACTTAGATTAGAAGAATCAAGACGAAAAGCTGAAGAGGCCAAGAAGAAGGTTGAAGAAGAAAAACAAAAATACGAAGAAAGAAAGGCTTCGGCTGCTGCAAAAATTGAGGTTAGAAAAACAGAGCTAGAAAACAGAATAGAACTACATAAAGCAAAAGTTGAACAAATGAAGGTGCTCCATGCTTCAAAAGCTGCACAATTAAAGAAAAGGCTACAAAATTTTAAAGATAAGAAAAAAGCAGAAACTGCAGAGAGAGTAAACAAAAATTTAGCTAAAATTAATGAAAGAAGAGTTGAACAAATGTCTAAACATCTAGATAAAATGTTAGATATTCTTTCTAAACTTGAAAATAGAGTTGCTTCTGCATCGGCACAGAATATAGACGTAACAGATGCCACATCCGCTATTAATGAGGCTAAGAATGCAGTAGAAACAGCGAAGACTGCTGTTGATGCTCAAATCGCAAAGGATTATACAATAAAAGCAATTTCAGAAAGCTCAATCAGAAAGGATGTAAATGCTACCAGGGATAGTTTACATACGGATCTAAAAGCATCACATGATTTAACGGTTGTTGCCAGAAAAGCTGTGACTAATGCTATACAAGTTAGCGCATCAACATTGAAAGGAGTAAAGTTTGGACAATACTAATACACCACAACCTACAAACCAAGTACCAGTAACTGCCCAAATGCCGGTTACTACTCCACAAATAACACCTCCGGTTACTTATACTACTGACAGTGGATCATCAAAGAAAAAAATTGTGTTGATGCTGGCACTTCTTGTAGTCATCTGTGCTCTTGTTGCCGGAGGCGCTTACTTTTATATGAAGAGCCAAACCGTATCTAAGCAAAGCGTAAAAAATACTGAAACTACAAACCAACCGGAAATAGCAGATATATTTGCCCAACTAGAGATGGATGTTAAAGCAATGGAATCGGAAACTCTTGGAATTGATACTGAATTCACTGAGATTGATTCTGATATAAGTAGTCTCTAACTAAACTCTTGCAAAAAAATCCTCAAAAAAGATTAAAATATACTAGGTTTAAGCTAAATGCGTATTCTAGTAACGTTCATACTGAGTTTACTTCTAATAATTGGGTTGCTTTTTTTATTCAAGCAAAAGATAGGTGATATCAGACCTACAATTCTGCCTGAAAAAACTGGAGATCCTCCTTCTACACCCTTGAAGTTACCTGAAGGTTATGTTATTGGTACTTTTGTTAAGGATTTAGGTAATGTGCGGGATTTAGAATTTAGCCCCGGTGGAACTCTTCTTGTTTCAGAAACTTCAGATGGCAAAGTACAAGCATTGCCTGACAAAAATAATGATGGAAAGGCTGATGAAGTTAAAACAGTAATCCAAAATCTTAATAATCCTCATGGTTTAGCTTTTTTTAATGATAAATTGTTTGTGGTAGAGGAAACTAGGGTTGTACGTTATAATTTTGCCGAAGAGACTTTGGAAGCTAGATTAGATAAGGTTTTGTTTAATATTCCTCCAGGTGCCCGGCATTCAACTAGAACAATTGATTTTGACAAAACAGGTAGGATGTTTGTGTCTATTGGCTCAAGCTGTGATGTTTGTTTTGAAAAAGAACCTTGGCATGGTGTTGTTTTAATTTCCGATTCAGAAGGAAATAGCCCCAGGATTTTTGCAAAAGGCCTTCGTAATTCTGTTTTTATAACAGTTCATCCTGAAACACAAGAGCTTTGGGGAACAGAAATGGGAAGGGATTTTTTAGGAGACAATTTGCCTCCTGATGAAATAAATATTATTAAAGAAGGAAAAGATTATGGCTGGCCTCTCTGTTTCGGAGATCAGATTCCTGATAAACAATTCAGGTCTAGTACGAATGTTGATGATTGCCAAGAAACAGAGCCTCCTGTGCATAAAATCCAAGCCCATTCAGCACCTCTTGGTTTGACTTTGACTAACCAAGGAGATCTTTTAGTAGCTTTCCACGGTTCATGGAACAGGTCTGCACCAGTAGGGTACAAAGTAGTGCGTTTGGATATAGAAGGAGATAAAGTTATCAAAGAAGAGGATTTTATAACTGGGTTTCTTCAAGGTTCGCAAGCTCTAGGTAGACCAGTTGATCTAATTTTTGATAGAGCTGGAAGTTTATATATCTCAGACGATAAAGCCGGAGCAGTTTACAAAGTAGCTAGAAAAAATACAGCTATTTCTTTGTAAGAACATTAAAAAAAGTTTATAATTTACAATCATGGGTCTTATAGACAGGGATATCTATGGGGTAGGCCAGGAGTTTCATATATTCACAGATAAGACAAAAGACTTTAGAAGTACTGGGCAGTTAAGCACTAGTCATTTGGGGTATTTGGCGTATCAAACACAAATAGTATTGAATTTAGATAAAATTAATCTACCAATTAACCTTGACTTTGTAGAGCTAGGCTGTGGAGTTGATAAGGCCCTTACACCATTTGATCCTGAAATGGGGTATATTATTACACCTGAAGACTATAATCCTCAAGCAAGAATTAGAAAACTAATTAGTAGGATGGAACGATACAGTAAATTTATCGGCCCTAACACAGGATTATTAGAATTTAGAGCTACAAGTGTTGTGAATATTCCCTCGGCACACCCACTAGCCAACCCTATTAGAAGAAGAGAGGGTTTAAGATTAATTGTAGGAGCGAATGGCCAAGTGATAATGGGAGATTCTATTCGGGAGGAAAATAAGGATGTCAATTTTTGTGCTTTTTATCCTGCAGCTACTGGTAGGGTAGCAGATTTGTCTGATGACCGTAGTCCAGCATTGAAGGATCTAGTAACGACCGTCGGTTGGAGGTCTAAACAGTACCAATTTATAGCTGCTACACTGCCTTGGTTTAGCTTAATGGTTCCAGATGAACCAAAAACTCATCATGCTAGATTACGTACAGTAACTGCCAGGTTTGTACTGCCTGATTGAGGTGCTGGTTAAATAGTACATCAGGAAGCATCTTAACAGATAAGTTTTGCAGATTATTTATCAGGAGCAATTACTTAAACTCCAGGAAGAAGCCAAAAAGAAAAAACTCAGCATGTGGAGCTCCTAACCCTACTTCTGGTGTTTTCTTACATTGAGAGTTAAAATTAAGCAAGAAAGCTCCCTTAATCTTAATAAAATGAGTGAGATTATATATGTCCTGACAAACGAAGCTATGCCTGGCTATCTTAAGATCGGGAAAACAAACAATAATCTTGAACAGCGTGTTCGAGAATTGAGCACATCAACAAGCAGTCCGCTGCCTTTTACTGTTTTTTATGCTTGCTTGGTAAAAGATGCTCAATTCGTTGAACATAAACTTCATGATGCTTTTGATGATAATAGAGTTAACCCGAAACGAGAATTTTTCCGCATTGCACCTGAACGGGTTGTTGCCGCTTTAAAACTGGCAGAGTTAGAAAATATAACATCCAAGAGAGATATCGTTGAAACTAAGGAGGATCAAGATGCTCTAGATGCTGCGAGAAAAATACGAAGTAGATTTAATTTTGAGATGGCCAAAATTCCGCTAGGTGCGGAAATCTACTTTACCGAGATGAAAACAAAAAAGCCAGAGTTATAGATTTACACTCAATTAAATCTATAGAGTTTAACAGCAAAAAAACGAGTCTGTCTGAAGCTGCGCGTGAATTACTAGGTGTCAATTATGATGTTGCTGGTCCGGATTATTGGATGTACGATGGAGAAACGTTGGACGAACGCAGAAGGAGAATAGATAGCAGTTTATAATTTATGGCAAATAGTAATCTTACAAACGCAAAAAGGGCAAAGAATG
>CAZLKE010000031.1:10691-11016 GCA_964560075.1 uncultured Gammaproteobacteria bacterium
TCTGGAATACAATCCCGATGTGTTCCGTGGGAAGGTGGTGTATTGCAACTGCGACGATCCGTTCGAGAGTAATTTCTTTCGCTATTTCGTGCTCAATTTCAACAAACTTGGATTGAAACAACTTATCACCACCAGCTACAAGCCTTCGTCTGTAGCCAACACGCAATTAGGGTTGTTTGGCGATGATAAAACTCTCACAAAATCAAAAGGCCGTCCGAAGGTAACCGCCAACAAATTTATTATCAACGAAGTGCGCGACATAGACAGCGACGGCGAGTTCAACTTGAAGGATGTTGCCAAGCAATTAAAAATGAACAAGCACAAC
>CAZLKE010000032.1:0-649 GCA_964560075.1 uncultured Gammaproteobacteria bacterium
CTGATAGAATACTCAAAGTTTAAGTTAGGAACTACTTCTTGGCACCGAGGTTGTTCCTGAAAGGAGAAATAGACGATGCCAATGGATGTTAAAACAAAACAGCAAATAATTGAACAATTCGCTACTCACAAAGGTGATACAGGATCTCCTGAAGTTCAAGCAGCATTGCTTTCAGAACAAATCAAGAATTTAGTTGACCATTTAAAAATACATCCACAGGATGTACACTCAAGACGAGGACTTTTATCTATGGTCAATAAAAGACGAAGATTGCTCCAGTATCTTTTGAAAAAAGATGCTGACAGATACCAGGCAATTATTGCCAAACTTGGTCTTGCAAAATAAAAATAGATAATAGAAGATTGAAGTTAGACGATAGAAGGTTGAAGATGGTATTTTGATGATGGAGAATAGAAGTTAGAATTCTAGTTTCCATTTTCTATCTTCAAAATCCCACCCTCTATCATCTATCTTCTATCATCAACACTTATGATGAATGTTGTTACAAAAGAAATTGAATTAAGCGGTCGTAAATTACGGCTGGAAACAGGCAAGTTAGCACAGCTAGCTGATTCTGCAGTGGTTGCCTCTTGGGGCGATACTGTCGTTATGGTCACCGTGGCTACAAAACCTTTAGCTGAACCAATCG
>CAZLKE010000032.1:659-3320 GCA_964560075.1 uncultured Gammaproteobacteria bacterium
TGAAAAATACTATGCCGGCGGTCGAATAACCGCTCAAAAGTTTATTAAAAAAGAAACCAGACCGTCTGAGAAAGCTGTTCTTTCCGGCCGGGCAATTGACCGCTCCATCAGGCCACTTTTCCCTAAAGATTTCCAAAACGAGGTTCAAGTTATTGTCAATGTTTTGTCTTATGACGGCGAAAACGATCCAGTTGAACTAGGACTTATTGGAGCATCAGCAGCTTTATCTATCTCTTCCGTTCCTTGGGCAGGACCGTTGGGAGTAACCAGAGTTGGAGCAAAAGATGAAGCTGTAATTTTTAATCCACTTTTAACTGATTTAGAGCTTTTGGATTTGAATATGCTGGTTGCATCCACTAAAGATAAAGTTACTATGATTGAAGCCGAGGGAAATCAGGTTCAAGAAAACTTAGTTTTTGAAGCAATTAAACAAGGACATCAAAAAGCACAAGAGATTATTGCATTAATTGAGGAATTTAGCAGTGAAGCCCGAAAAGAAAAACTGACATACACTGGTGCTTCCGCAGCAATTGATTCGGAGATCTTAAAAGAGGTTAAACAAGTTGTCAAAGATAAAATTACTGCAGCACTTTTTGATAAAGAGCATGCTTGGCATGAAGCAACGGGTGAACAGATTAAACGGGATTTAATAGCGCAATACTCAGAAACTTTAAACTCTGTATCTGTTGCAGAAGTTTTTGACAAAGCCGCCAAAGAGATTATGAATGACACTATTTTAAATAAGGGCCAGAGAGTTGATGGCCGGGCTATGGATGAGGTTAGGCCGATTGATATCGAGCTTGGGATTTTGCCCAGAGCACATGGATCAGCTGTTTTCAAAAGAGGTGATACTCAAGTTCTTTCTGTAACAACTTTGGGTCCACTATCTTTATCTCAAATTCTAGAGGGCATGGAGGGTGAGATTCATAAAAGATTTATGCACCACTATAATATGGGTATTAACCCGTTTTCTGTAGGTGAGGTTAAAAGAATCGGTCCACCAAACAGACGGGATATTGGACACGGAGATTTAGTAGAAAGAGGTTTAGAAAGCGTACTGCCAAGCGAAGACGGTTTTCCATATGCGATTCGGGTAGTGTCGGAAATTTTAGCTGCCAATGCCTCAACTTCAATGGCTTCTGCTTGTGCAACTACTTTGGCGTTACTGAACGCTGGAGTTGAAATTGAACCTGTCGCCGGTATCGCTTTAGGACTTCTTTCCAATGAAGAAAGGTTCCAAGTGATCACTGATATGCGGGCAGTTGAAGATTTTTATGGAGAGATGGATTTTAAAGTTTTGGGAACTAAAAATGGAGTGACCGCCATCCAAATGGATACTAAACTTCAAGGGTTAACTTTTGAAATTATTGAAGAGGCATTGAATCAAGGCAAAAAAGCCCGGGAATTTATTTTGGAAAAAATTCATGTTGCAATTCCTGGGGTTGCGCAGATATCAAAATATGCACCAAAGATTGAGGTAACCCATATCAAGCCCGAAGAGATCGGAATGTTAATTGGGCCGGGTGGTAAAAATATTAATGCGATCATTGCCCGGACTGGAGCTCAAATTGATATTGAAGATGATGGAACTGTGATGGTTTCCTCCACCAACCAGGAGTCTATTGATGCTGCGCTTTCTGCAATCGAAGGGATGTTTAAAAAGGTTCAACCAGGAGAAGTTTATGAAGGTAAAGTCGTTCGAATCGCCCCATTTGGAGCTTTTGTAGAGATTCTGCCAGGTAAAGACGGGCTGCTTCATGTTTCTCAAATGGCAACCTACAGAGTAGAAAAACCAGAAGATGTTGTATCAGAGGGACAAATTATAAAGGTGAGGGTTCTGGATGTAGATTCTCAGGGCAAAGTTTCTTTATCGATGCTTTTTGGTGAGGATCGAAAACCGGAGACCGCGGGACGGCCTTCTGGTAAGAAAAGAGAGTTTGGTAAAAGTAGCTGGAGAAGATGACCTCTTGGAAACTTCAAGGTAAACAGATTTTCTTAATACTTTCTGTTGTTTTTTTATCCATTGCACTAATAGTTAAGGTTATCTTTGAACAAACGAATATTCCTGCAAGTCAATTAGTTAAATCTATCAAATTAAGTAAAGTTTTTGATGTGAGTGAAAAAAGTACTGTAAATATTAGCATCAAAGATGATAATTTAAGGTTTGATTTTAATATTCAAGAAAATGAGGCGCTTGAAGTAAATAATTTTTCAGAAAAACTTGGAATATCCAATTCTTGGATGAATGGGTTTGAAGTAGGACTGGATAAAGCTTCGATAGAAAAGATTAGAAAGATTTTGCCTGTTAGCTTGAATCTGGAATTTGAAGAGGAGAAAGTTATTTTTAATTCGGATCAGGTCTTTGCACTTAGTGTACCGGCAAAATTTCAAGAGACAGAAATTTCTACTTTGTCCAGTAAGTTAAATACAAAATATAGCAATGAACGGGATTTTGAAGTAAGTATTGAAGATCCGGAAATTTTTTTAACTGAAAGTATTAAGTCTGGCCGTTTTCGGGTATCTTCTAAAATATTTCCTCTGTTTCCAATCATAAGTAAAATCAGTAAAATAGACTTAAAAGTACAAGGAAAAAGTATTGAAGGAAAGATAGAACTGAAATGATATGAATCCGACTGCCCAAATTGGACAACTTAAACAAAA
>CAZLKE010000032.1:3330-7924 GCA_964560075.1 uncultured Gammaproteobacteria bacterium
CCAGCAAACAGCTTCCACCAGAGATTTTAGAAAAACTACAAAACGAGTTAATGCGCTTGGAGCTTTTGCTAAAGGCAAATTCCTTTTCTCTAGAGTTGGATCGTCATATCAGCTACATTGATTTTGTTTTAAGTCTGCCTTGGAACGAGAAATCTGCAGATATTTTAGACCTGCCTCGAGCTAAAGCGATTTTAAATAAAAACCATTTTGGATTGGAAAGCGTCAAAGAAAGAATTTTAGAATATTTGTCAGTGCTAATATTAAACCAGCGCAAAGGGCAAAGCTTTGCATCAAGTACTCTAACTTTTGTCGGGCTAGTAGGCAGTGGTAAAACGACGTTGGCTTATTCTATTGCCGAAAGTTTGGGTCGTCCGATTGAACGTGTCCCATTTGGGGGCTTAGGGTCGGCAATGCAACTTCGGGGTGAGTCAAGAATTAAGCCAGAGGCAGAAGCGGGATTAATTATTAAAGCTTTACAAAAATGTAAAGTCAAAAACCCAGTTATTTTACTTGATGAAATTGATCGGGTGGCGCTTGAAGCACGAACTGATGTGATGGGAGTGTTAGTTGAGCTTTTAGATCCATCCCAAAATCATTCATTTTTAGATTATTATGTTGATTTGAGGTTTGATTTGTCGCAAGTTTTATTTATTGCCACGGCAAATAATTTAAATAATATCTCTACCGCTGTTTTGGATAGACTGGAAATAATTGAGATGCCGTTCTATTCAGATCAACAAAAGATCACTATTGCCAAAGATTATCTACTGCCCAAAGCTTTGAATGAAGCTGGAATAAATTCTAACATGATTGTCATTGATCCCAATTTATGGGTGGAGATTGTTCGTCCTTTAGGTTTTGATGGCGGGACAAGATCTTTAAAAAGAACGATCGAACAAATAGTCCGAAAGGTGGCCAAGCAAATAGTTGAAGGTGGTAGTGGACCTTTTCAAATCAACTCCACAAACATGAACCTTTACATAAACAAGTAACCTCTCAGGTGTTACAATGAGGTAAATCAGTCTAAACACTATGAAAATAAAATCATTTAAACCAAAAGTACTAAAAAATATTAGTTTGAAAAATCTAAACTACACAAAAAGTGTTGTTACCGGCAAGCTTAAATTGATCCCGCTTGGCGGGATGGGTGAGGTGACCAAAAATTTGTATGTGTATGAGTATGGGGATGATATTGTGATTGTTGACTGTGGAGTTGGTTTTCCAGAAGAAGGGATGTTGGGAATAGACCTTGTTATTCCAGATATTACTTATTTAAAAGATAAAAGACACAAGATTAAGGGGTTTATTATCTCCCATGCCCATGATGACCACATTGGAGGTTTACCCTATATTTGGCCCGAGATCGATGCCCCGATTTATGCGACTAAACTGACAAGCGGTTTAATCAGGGCAAAATTTATTGAACATAATCTACCTAAAGAAAGGATTAAAACCATAAATGTTGAAGATAGTCTCACACTAGGAAGTTTCCAAGTAAGTTTTTATGCAGTAACCCACTCAGTTCCAGATGCTGTCGGTATAGTTTTGCGGACCCCTGTGGGTACCATTATTCATCAGGCAGATTTTAAAATTGATTGGACACCTGTGAGCGGTTCTCCACCTGATGTAGCTAAGATTGCCCAAATAGGTAGCCAAGGAGTTTTGTTTATGACTATGGATTGTTTGCGTGTTGAGAAAGAAGGATGGACGCTTTCTGAACAAACTATTGAACCAACCTTTGCTGATGTTGAAAGAGAAACCAAAGGAAAACTTTTAATCACCATGACTTCTTCTAATGTCACCAGGATGCAACAGGCCATAAATGTAGCTTTCAAAGCAGGCCGGAAAGTTGCTTTATCCGGCAGGTCAATGGAGAGTAATTTTCAGGTAGCACGGGATTTAGGGTATTTGGATGTTCCACCAGGTATGGTTATTGCCCAAGATGAAATTAAAAGGTTTCCCGATTCCCAAGTGATGATTTTAATCGCCGGCTCTCAAGGACAAGATGGATCAGCCCTTTCAAGGGTAGCAAACGGTGACCATAAGTTTGTATTCATTGGAAAAGATGACTCAATTGTCTTCTCAGCTGATCCAATTCCTTCAACTGAAACTGCCCAAAACGCATTAATTGATAATCTTACCCGCTTAGGGTGTAATGTTTACTATTCACAACTGACATCAGATTTGCATGTTTCCGGCCATGCTGCCAAAGAAGAGCTAAAACTGATGATTAACTTGGCCAAACCAAAATATATCTTACCGATTGGCGGCACTTTTAGGCATATGAAAGCTTTTTCTAAGTTGGCTCAAAGTTTGGGTTATAACCAAAACCAAATTCTACTTACAGAAAATGGTCAGGTGATTGAAGTGGGAAGTGGTAAAGCTTATGTTAATGGTAAAGTTGATGTTTCCAACGTCTATATAGATGGTTTAGGGGTTGGAGATGTGGGAAATATTGTTCTTCGAGACAGGCAAGTGATGGCTGAAGACGGGATTGTGGTGGTTATTGTACCGGTTGTTAAATCAACTGGTGAGGTGGGAGGAGAACCTGATATTATTACCAGAGGTTTTGTTTACGAAAAACACGCTGAGGATTTAATTGATGCTGGTAAAAGGTTGGTTAGAGATAGTATCAGAGATCATTTTAGAAAGCATGATAAACTTGATTGGCGGTATTTACGCAGTTCAATAGAAGAGAGTTTAGAAAGACTTTTCTATAAAGAAACTAACCGCAGGCCAATGATTTTACCCGTAGTGGTTGATCTGTAAAAAAGCCCTATAGTTTGGTGTGGTATAATTTTAGTATGTCTCGACGAAGATCTATTTATAAAATGCCAAAATTAAAGCTGAAGCCAAAAACAGTGGTTGCTGTTGGCACACTCGTTTCCGTTATCCTTGCTGGTCTTTCAGCAGTTTCTATTGTCACAGAAACACCAAGTTTGCTTTTCTGGAGAGATTTTTTATTTGAACACTTGGGTTGGACTTTTGTTTTCTCTCCAGCGGTCTTTCTATTAATTGGTTTGGTTTTACAAAAAGTTAAATGGAAGCTCTCACAAATGAATGTACTCGTGGGAAGTATCACCTCAATTATTGCTCTAGCCGGTTTAACAGCAGCTGCAGATAGTAGTGTTTCTGGATCTTTGGGTGTGTTTCTCTGGACAGAGCTATCTCAACTGATTACTTCTGTGGGAACAATCTTTCTGCTGCTAATGATTTTTTGTATTGGTTTAATCGTGATGTTTAACACCTCTTTGACACAAATCATGTCAATTTTTACTGCTATTTTTTCTACTCTAGGTAAAATTGGAGGAATTTTTAAAAGAGAAAGAAGTTTTGAAATTAAACAAGCGCCTGCAATTAAAGTAAACGTTGATGATCCTGTGATGGCAAATAATAAAAAAGCAAAGATGGTAGCTGCTACTCCTGCAAAAGATGATTTTCTACCTGCTGAGACAGTTGTTGCTAATGCTACTGGCCAGACCCGAATTTGGAAGTACCCACCACTTAATTTGCTTTCAGACAAAGGCGGGGCTTCTGCTGATCGCGGGGATATAAAGAAGAATGCTTCTATTATCGAGAAAACCCTGGATTCTTTTGGTATCCAAGCTCGGGTAGCTGAGGTAAATGGGGGTCCGGCTGTTACTCAATACGCTTTAGAGATTGCTGCCGGAACAAAAATTACCAAGATTGCTAATTTGCAGCATGATATTGCACTGGCACTTGCGACCCGAACTGGAACCGTCCGTATTGAAGCTCCAATCCCCGGTAAATCTTTGGTGGGTATCGAGGTTCCGAATCATTCCTTGGAGATCGTGACCTTGAAATCTGTCTTGGGCTCTCAGGAGATGGGTAAGCATAAATCGAAATTATCTGTTCCCCTTGGTAAAGATACATCTTCCAAACCGATCATTGTTGATATCGATAAAATGCCTCATTGTTTGATTGCTGGTACAACTGGATCAGGTAAGTCTGTCTTGATACATATCCTAATTTCTTCACTGATTTTCAAAAACTCCCCTGATGAGCTAAAACTAATCCTGATTGATCCTAAAAGAGTGGAGATGACAAATTACAACGACATTCCACATCTTTTAACACCAGTGATTGTTGAGCAAGAAAAGATCTTGTCAGCTCTAAAATGGGCGACGGCTGAGATGGATCGAAGATATAAACTTTTCCAGTCGGTTGGAGTTCGAAATATCCAAATGTATAATGAGATGTCAGGCTTTCAGGCATTGCCTTATATTGTAATTTTCATTGACGAATTGGCAGATTTGATGATGTTTGCACCGGTTGAGATTGAGGATTGCATTACCCGTATTGCTCAACTTGCGAGGGCTGTTGGTATTCATTTGATTGTGGCAACGCAAAGGCCGTCTGTTGATGTGATCACTGGTTTGATGAAAGCTAATATCCCATGTCGTATCGCCTTCAATGTCTCGTCCATGATCGATTCCAGGGTAATCCTTGACGGACCTGGTGCAGAGAAATTGTTGGGTCGTGGAGACATGTTGTTTTTGCCTCCGGATGCTGCTAAACCTGTCCGTGTGCAGGGGGTATTTATGAGTGATCCGGAGATAAATGGTTTGGTTAG
>CAZLKE010000032.1:7934-10984 GCA_964560075.1 uncultured Gammaproteobacteria bacterium
TTTACCTCCCGATGCTTCAAAGCCAATCCGTATCCAGGGGGTTTATGTTCAGGATAGTGAGATCAACAATTTAATTAAATACTTAAAGGAAAGTGGAATTGTGCCTCAATATACTCAGGAAGTAACTGAAATGCCAATTGGTAAAGCCGGAAGAGGCGGAGGGGGTGGTGTAGAAGATCGGGATGATTTGTTTGAAGAGGCTGTTCGGACAGTTTGCCAGTATGATAGGGCTTCAGCATCACTTTTACAAAGAAGGCTTCGCATTGGATATGCTAGGGCTGCACGAATTATTGATGAACTGGAGGCAGCTGGTGTGATTGGGGTAGGGGATGGTGCTAAACCCCGGGATGTTCTTGTGCGAAATGCTGATGAATATTTTGCTGCTTCATCCGGTGGGGGAGCCCAAACTTAAGCTGCTTTTCTATCGTCAAACAAAGTTGTCCATTGACCTGCTTGGATTTCACCTGTGTTTTGAGAAGGAAATTCTGTAGATGTTGGGTTTATTGGAGGAAGTTTTTCCCTTTGGACTTTAATCACTGCATTTGCACGAATAGCGTCTCCTTCTTTCTCAATCCATACCATTCCGTCTTCTGGAGAAGAGCCAGACATTCCAATTAATTCAGGTATTTCTACTCCAGAGTTGTAAGTTCTTGCTAATGCTTGAAGTACTGGTTTAGATATTTGAGTTTCATCTTGAAAATCGGGACGTTCTACCTGGTAACCCATCCTTTCTAATGATCTCATAATCATATCTGAAGGTCCAGGCAAACCAGCTTTCTCTAATGCTTCATATGTTTTGTGTACTTGATCAATATCACGTGGATTATCTACTTTAACTTGTGCAATGAATATTCCGCTTTGCTCTTTTCTTTGAACTGGAGTGGTATTTGGTATAGCAGGTAAAATTTCTATCCTTTGTGGTTGATTATTTACTTGAGGTGTGCCAACTAGACTTAACCTTCTGTTAAAAGCAGATAAAGCAGTATTTCTTTCTGTCATGGGCGTATTTTACACCCGATAGTTTCTTCTATCAAGCGGTTTTAACTAAAACAAGGGGTGATGCAGCTGCTTTACTAAACATAGTTCATCGTCTTTGTCTTTATCTTCATAGCGTTTAAAACCATTTTTTAAGTAAAAGCTTTGGGCGATACTGTTATCCTTAACCTTTTTATCTTTCAAAAACTTTTCCCCAAGCTCCAGCATTTGTAGGTATATTCCCAGGATGCTAAAGCAGCAGTTTTTAGTTCTAACCAATCGTCTTTGGTTAAGGGACGAAAATTAATCATCTAATTGATTATATACAAAAAGTGTATAATGTAAATTAATGACTGGTAGGCGAATTAGTATAACCTACTTTTACTTGGTTAGTGCAATCTCTTTGGTTGTTTTGGTCATTGGAATCTTTCATACTGTAACATTTATTGTAAACTCCACGATGTATGAAAAATATCCTTTAAGGTGGGGTGGAGTGGACAATTGCGAGGACAGCCCATACTCTTTTGCTAAACCAATTATGCCTGCAGAAGAAAAGGGGGCAACCTCTAGTGCAGAGGAGAAGGAGAAAGCATTAGAGGTCTGCCGGAAAAACCAGGAACAAGAACGCCGCCAACATAGGGTAGAGGATATTAAAAATGCTGTAACCTTTAGCTTAGTTGGTATTTTACTGTTCTCTATCCACTTCCCTATTGCTTTAAAGAGATCAAACGAAGCCAATAAGTAGTATAATTCTTACATGCGGACTGTCGGCCGGATTTTTAGAGAAACAAGAGAAGCCAAGCTATACACATTAGAACAAGTTGAAAAACATACTAAGATCCGCAAAGAGCTTCTCGAAGCTCTTGAGGCTGATGATTATACTAAGCTTCCTCCGTCTACTTTTATTCAAGGTTTTATTAAAAACTATGCTAAATTTTTAAATCTAAATGCAGATAAGCTCTTGGCAATTTTTAGGAGGGATTTTGAATCCAAAAAGCACCCCCCTATTGTTTTAGACAGTTTGGCAAATCCGGTTAAAGAAACAAAGTTTAGGTTAACACCCTCAGTTGTGCTTAGTGTGGTTGTGGGACTTGTTGTCTTTAGTTTTTTTGTTTATCTGTGGTTTGAATACCGCCAATACGTGGGGGCGCCGCCTCTTGAAGTTGTGTCTCCTTCTGACCAGCAGACAGTGGAGATCCCCCAAATTGTTGTCGAGGGAAAAACCGATCCGGAGATGAAGGTAAAGGTTAATGAACAAGAAGTGGGGACTGATACTGAAGGAAAATTTAGTGAAGAGATTAAGTTGTCCTCATGGACCAATACAGTTATAATAACTGTAACTAATAAGTTTGGAAGAACTGCCAAGGTTGAGCGAACTGTATTTGTAAAAAAATGACTACGATTGAAATTTTGCTTTTGATACTCGTTATCCTGTTGTCACTGGGGTTTATTCTGATGAGTGTAATTTCAATTATTATCCTCTTGCAAATTAAGCAGGCTTTAGATAAAGTAGATAATATCGTTAAAACAACTGAAGAGGTTACAAGGGAGGTCGGTATTTCGGTTAAGGCAATTGTGACGGGCATTGCAGCACTGGTTACTAAAAATTTAGTCGGTAGTGTAGCAAAAAAAGTTGCTAAATTAAGAGGCCCGAAAAGATCTTAAACTTTATGAATACAGAAGATAATTTAATTTGTCCCAAATGCGGTAGCAGTTTAACTGATATTGTCACTACACCAACTGGTAGGAAATTGCGCCGCTGCTCTACTTCAACTTGGAATTCAGAGCTAAAAAGCAATGAAGGTTGTGATTTTGTTAAATGGTTAGAAGTTGAACCAGAATCTTTAGACGAGAAATGTCCAAAGTGTGGCTCTCCCCTGCTGCTGGCTGTAACTAGATTCGGGAAAAAGATGAAGAAGTGTTCAACAGGAGGATGGAATAAAGAAACAAAACAGGCTATAGGCTGTGACTTTGTTGAGTGGATCAATGGAACAACTGAAGCTTTAAATGAAGATTGCCCGGATTGTGGAGAAAAGCTAGTCTTGTATACTACCAATGCTGGAAAGAAGATGAAG
>CAZLKE010000033.1:0-10431 GCA_964560075.1 uncultured Gammaproteobacteria bacterium
TTCTCAGCTCCTTTTGGGTCGTCTTATTGATTGTTTCTAGAAAGGGTGAGATACTAAACTATAATAGGTATGAGTAAAAAAGGTGGAAAAATATTTTGGTCTAAAAACTGGCAATATGCCTGGAAAACATTTCTTGTTATATTCCTTTTTCAAAACACACTCTTGTTTTTAGCTACTGGTAGCTTTAGTTTGCTAAATATAGTTGAAAGTCTTCCTAAAAATGAAGCTGTTAAAATAGCTTTATTGGTAGGTATGTTAAAACCATAAGCTTAAAAAATCTTAGCCAAATTTTTTAGGTTACTAATGTAATGTTACTTTTGTTTTTCAAATTCATCTCTGGAGATATTTACATCTCTAAGAATTTTTCTAAGGAGTCCTACTCTAACATTCTCTCCAGAATGAACTGGCACGCTAGTTTGTCTGCCATCAGGATGCTCTAGTCTAACATGACTACCATTTTGACGAATCTTTACAAATCCTTGTTTAGAAAGGATCTCGATGAGTTTTGTGGCATTGATTGGAGATAGTTTAGGCATATGGGAGGACTATATCCTCAACCGCGAAGAATTTAGAGTGTGGTTGCGGTGAAGATAGCTTACTCTTTTTAGCCTCTTTATCTGATTCCAGAACGAGTTTAATAACTTCTTTGATTCTTTCTCTTACTTCCTCCAGAGTTTTACCCTGAGTATAGCATCCTTGCAACTCTGGTACCTCTGCAATATACCACCCATCTTCGTCTTGTTCAATAATAACTTTAAACTGTAATTCCTTCATACAGGTGAATTATACCACCAAAATATATGATTATGTGTGGTTTCTGGACAGATTTTATAATAATATATACTATTGATAATGAATATCTCCTTAGAAAAAGCGAAGCAGAATAAGCTTTTATAAAGAAAAAATGTTTGATCCTGCAAAGATCTAAAAAAGAGATCACTCACCCAGGTCTTTGGGGAGTAGTCGGCGGGAAACTTGAATGGAGTGATTTGGAAAACAATCCCCCAACCCGCCAAAACCATGATGTTTTAGACTGGGAAGGTATGGCAGAGAAACTTTTATTTAGAGAAGCGAAAGAGGAGAGTGGAGTAGAGGTAGAAGACCCAAGATATTTAGATTCAGTAGTTTTTATTCGTCCAGATAATGTGCCTGTTGTTTGCTTAAAGTTTGCTGTTAAATACAAAAGCGGGGAAGTAAGCATCGCCCCAGAATTTGATGATTTTGCCTGGGTTGATGCGAGTGAAGTAGGAGAGCGCAAGACTATTGATGGGATAAAAGAAGAGGTAGAGAGGACAATTGTTTTGATGTGTGGATACACAGATACAATAAGTTGAATTGCCTTGCTTGCAATGTTAATTAAACCTTGTATAATGGTTTTAAATATGCCTAAACTTGTCAATGATTCTAATAACTCAACCTCTGTCTTAGATGCAAGGAAAGCAGCGATAGCAGCAGCTATGCAGCAGATCCAAAAACAATACGGAACTGGATCTATCATGAAACTAGGAGAACGGGCAGAGAAACTTCAAATTGACACAATCTCAACTGGTTCTATCGCAGTGGATTTAGCACTTGGTGTAGGCGGTTTGCCTAAGGGTAGAATTATTGAAATCTTTGGTCCTGAAGCATCAGGTAAAACTACCCTATGTCTTCATGTTATTGCTGAAGCTCAGAAAAAAGGCGGTGTAGCTGCCTTCATTGATGCAGAGCATGCACTAGATCCGCAGAGGGCTCAAAAAATTGGAATTAATTTAGATGAACTTTTAATCTCACAGCCAGACACAGGAGAGCAAGCTTTAGAGATTGCAGATGCTTTAATTAGATCAGGTGGTATTGATGTATTAGTTGTAGATTCAGTTGCAGCTTTAGTTCCTAAATCAGAGCTAGAAGGAGAGATGGGTGAGTCATCGATTGGTGTTCAAGCTCGTTTGATGTCTCAAGCCTTAAGAAAACTAACCGGTGCTGTAGCTCATACTAATACAATAGTTATTTTTACCAATCAACTTCGTCAAAAGATTGGTGTAATGTTTGGAAATCCCGAAACAACCCCTGGAGGGCTTGCTTTAAAATTTTATGCTTCAATCAGACTCGATGTTCGAAAAATAGAAAATATAAAATCCGGTGATCAAGTTGTAGGCTCAAGACATCGAGCTAAGGTTGTCAAAAACAAGGTGGCTCCCCCATTCCGGATTGCTGAATTTGATATGGATGAAAACGGAGTATCTCATGAAGGAGAGCTTCTTGATGTTGGTATTGAACTCGGTATTTTAACTAAGTCTGGTGCATTTATCCGCTGGGGAGAAAAATTACTGGGACAAGGCCGGCCGGCCTCTGTAGTTTATTTGAAAGAAAATAAGAAAGAAGCTCAAAGTTTAGAAAAAGAGATTAGGGATATTTGGAATAAAAGAAAAGCTGGAAACGATATGGTAGTTGGTAAAGAAGAGGAAGAAGATACCGCTGTTATTGAAGATGCTGCAAATCACTCAAGTTGAACCTCAGAAATCGTCCAGAGGACGATTGGCCTCTGGCCGAAGATATAATGTCTTCTTGGATGGAAAATTTGCCTTTGGTGCGGATGAAGATTTAGTAGTAAATTTTAGATTGGTTCAAGGAAAAGAAATTAACCCAGAAACTTTACAAAAGATCTTATTCGAAGCTGAAGTTGGCAAACTAATGGATCGGATGTATAGGCTTTTTGGGATTAGAGCAAGAAGCGAAAAAGAGATTAGGGATTATTTAAAAAGATTATCTTTTAAAAGAAAAGTAAAAGGCCAGGAAGAACTCTCAGAAATAGTGATAGAAGCCACAGTAGAAAGATTAAAACAAAAACAGCTGTTAGAAGACCTTGAGTTCGCTAAAGATTGGGTTCGGGCACGAAGTGCTAAAAAAGGTAAAATTGCGATACAAGCTGAATTAATTAAAAAGGGGATTAGTAAAGATATTATTGAAGAGGCTTTAAATGAAAACGCCTTGGGCGATCAAAAGCAAACCGCGCTCCAGCTGCTAGAAAAGAAATTTAAGTCTTCCCAAACACTAGATAGATTTGAGTTAAAGAAAAAAGCTTATGAATTTTTACTTAGGAGAGGGTTTGAATATTCTGTTGTTTCAGATGTAGTTGAAAGCTTTCTCAAAAAAGAGTAAAATACTATAAGGAAAATCCTTTTTAGGGTAACTTGAGAGATGAGAAGTTTAAAGAGGTTTAACTTTCATTTAGTATTACCTACTCTTCTTTAAGAGTCATTCCCCTGTTGGATTTTCAAAGATTAAACTAAACTATGAAAAAAACATTTGGCGCTGTTGCCACTTCCCCATCAACTTCAAATTTAATTACTAAAGAAACTGAACTTGCAAAAAGAGAAGGGATTTTAGAAGAGCGGGAACGGCTTCTTGCTGAAAAATTGAAAGCAGTTGATGAAAAGATTGCCCATCTTGATAAGGCAAGAAAAGATCTTATAGAAAAATTAGAAAGAGCTTCTGATATGTCTGTAGACGAAGCTAAAAAGGTTCTTTTAGAGAATGTTGAAAAAGGTTTAAGCATTGAGATTTCAAAAAAGATCAAACAAGCTGAAGATGAGGTCAAATTAAAAAGTGATGAAAAGGTAAAAGAGATTTTGTCTGATGCAATGCTTCATGGGGTAACTGATTACATTTCTGAATTTACGACTTCCCGAGTCCAGCTTCCAGATGAAGAGATGAAAGGTCGAATCATTGGAAAAGAGGGACGAAATATTAAAGCTTTTGAACAAGCAACTGGTGTTGATGTTGTTATGGATGAAGGTCCAGATATATTAACACTGTCTTCATTTGATCCAGTAAGAAGAGAGATTGCGCGAGTTTCTTTAGAAAGATTAATTGCTGATGGTAGGATTCAACCTCAAAGAATTGAAGAGATTATTGAAAAAACTCGTGAGGATATTGAGAAACTTATGTGTCAGGCCGGTGAAAAGCTTTGTCATGACGTAGGGGTCTTTAATATGCCAAGAGAGATTATCTGTTTACTTGGTAGATTTAAGTACAGATACTCTTATGGACAAAATATGATCCAGCATACCTTAGAAGAAACTAGAATTGGTATTGAACTAGCTAGAGAATTAGGTGCGGATGTAAATGTTGTCCGGCTTGGTTGTTTGCTTCATGATATTGGAAAGATCTTAACCGATTGGGATGAGGGGACACACGTTGAAAGAGGGGTTCAGTTTGCTAAAAAATTTGGTTTTCCTCAGGCAGTTGTAGGTTGTATTGCTGAGCATCACGAGGATGAACCATTTTCTTCTGTTGAATCAGTCCTCTGTTATATTGCTGACGCTATTTCTGGTGCAAGGCCTGGTGCAAGGCATGAGAATGTCCAGGATTATATAAAAAGATTAGAAGATATAGAAAAAATTGCTACCTCTTATGAAGCAGTTGAAAAAGCTTTTGCAGTGCAGGCAGGCAGGGAAGTTCGGGTGATTGTTACACCAGATAAAATTTCTGATGACGAGCTGCCTAAACTTGTTCATGATATCGGTGAGAGAATTCAAAAAGAGGTTATGGTTCCTGGGGCTGTCCGGGTAACAGCAATTCGGGAAAGCCGATTCAGCGATTCATTCTTGACAGGATAATGTGCCTTTTGTTAATTTAAGTCTATGACAAAAAACGATTTAATAAATAAAGTAGCTAAAAAAGCATCTTTAACTAAAAGAGCCTCCAGAGATGCTGTAAATGCTGTTTTTGACATTATCAAAGACAATTTACTTCGGGGAGAAAAAACAATTATCACCGGTTTTGGCACTTTTCTAGTTAGGTCCAGAGCTGCAAGACGTGGTCGAAATCCTCAAACAGGCGCAACCATTCAAATTCCAGGTAAAAAACTTCCTTCCTTTACTGCTGGTAAAACTATCAAAAGGCTAGTTAAATAATTTTTTGTTCTTCTTATGTCTAAACCAAAGGTAGACAGGAAGCTAAATATCCCACTTGAAGTTGTCAAAGAATTGTTAACCGAGTCTGAATGGCGGATGGTTGAACAACGGGCATTGATAATAAGTTTCTTAGGTGAAGGGTTATCGATCAGAAATATAGCAAGCAAGCTTGGAGTAGGAACAGATACTGTAATGAGAGTATCTAAAAAATTTAGAGCTTCAGAAGCTCTAAAAGCATTTTTTAAAAAACCAAAAGTTAGTTCCTCAAAATGGATTTTTGGTCAAGTTAGTGAGGAAGAAGAGTGACAGTAAGGTTTTTGGAAGAGGAATACCTGCTATAAACGGATACATTATTAAAAATCCAAAAACAATACTGCCTATTAAAAAATAATATAGTCCTTTGTCTTTATCCTTTAATTTAAAGATTTGGTAGGCTAGTGACAGGGACAAAAATGGTAAGGTTGGAGTGTAGTGATAAAGAAACATTATCCTAGGAGAGATCGACCAAGGCAGAAAGAATATAAAATATCCCAGTAAAATTACTGCTAAACTAAAGGTTCTTTTTTTCAAATAGTCTTTGGCAGTTAGGATTACAGCTGCTAAGCCCAGCCAAAATAAAATAGGGTTTCCAGTTGCAAAGATATTGGAGATAGTATTTGGAAAGTATTCAACATAATACCAAACAGGGTATAAGTTGAAAGGCCAAGACCACCAAGATGATCCATAATCATGAGCTGCTACTAAGTTTGTATGATACCCCCACATCTGCTGCTGAAGCTCTACAAATTGTTTAAAGTCATGTCCTAGTAAGAAAAAGGGGATGTATGTTGCAAGATAAACTATTATTGGAATTGTTACAAACAGAGCTATTGTATGAAGTTTGTTTCTGATTAATTTTTTAAAACCGTTTTGGAAAAAAAAGATTATCATCAAAAGCCCAAACAAATATATCCCTGTCCATTTAGAAGACAGGGCAAGTCCTAAAAAAAGGGCAGAGAAAAAGTATTTTTCTTTAAGGAGGAAAATTAAGCTAGCTAGCGAAAAGAAAATTAAATAAATGTCATTCATACCGGTTCTGGCTTGTACCAGAGGTAGTCCTGATAAAGAAAAAATAAGAGCTGAAAGTAGGGATAATTTTTTATCCTTAAAGAGATTTTCAGCTAATTTATAACTCAAGAAAACGCTAACTATACCAAGGATTGCTCCTGGAAACCTCCAGAAAAATGGCTGAGTAGACTTGAAAATCCACATTGAAGCTGCCATTATTTCTTTGGCAATTGGAGGGTGGGTCCATTCAAAAGCTACACCTGGTGGTGGAGTAGTCCAATATTCCCAAGCTTCTTTTGAACCCTTTAAATATTCTTTAGCAGTAAATGCATGATAAACTTCATCAAAGACATAAGCGTTTGGAAAATCTAATCTGAACAAGTGTAGAAAAGTAACTAGACTTAGGAGTAAAATTAACGGTAAATTTCTAAGCATCTTTGTTAGTATATAGTTATGGAAATAGTATTTTCAATCTTAATAATACTTATCTTAATTTTATGGGGGCTACTTTTAACTTACTTTTTTAAGTTTAAGTTTTTGTTTGAAGAAAGAGTAATTCTTGGATCTCTAATTGCATTTATATTTTGGGGATATTTGATGTTAGTACTTTCCTTACTTTTAGGGCTAAACTTTTTTAGTCTATTATCTTCTATTTTGCTGATAACTCTTTTTTCCTTACCTATTTTTAAAAAAGGCTTAATAAGCGAAGTAAGGATTGAAATAAATGATTTATTACAAAGGTTGCAGAAAATTAAGTTTAGATTATTTATTTTATTTCTGTTTTGTTTACTTACTATTTTTAGTTTTCTTGCCAGCCAATTATTAATTTCAAAGGATGGAAATTTATATGTTCAGCCAGTTCATTCATACGGAGATATCTCACTTCATTTAGGGATTATTTCCTCTTTTGCTTACGCAGATAATTTTCTTCCCCAAAATCCTGTTTTAAGCGGGACACCACTTTCTTATCCATTTTTAGTTGATTTTATTACCGCTATTTTTGTAAATCCATTGTCCTTAAGTTTAGAAAAGGCAATCTCTTTGACAGGTGTTTTATTTATGATAATTACTATTTCAGTATTTGCTTTTTTTGTTTTAAGATTAACAAAAAGTTATTTGGTATCAGCACTTTCAACAAGTCTATTTTTATTTAATGGAGGACTTGGGTTTGTTTATTTCTTTAAAGATCTATTAAATTCTAATTCAAATTTTTTTTACTTTTTAAGTAATCTCTTGAAGGATTATACTTCTTTAAAAGAAATTGGTTTTTGGTGGATTAATGTTAATTTATCAATGTTACTTCCCCAGCGAAGTTTTTTGATGGGTTTGCCAATATCTTTACTTATACTACTTATTTTTATAAACCTAAAAGAAAAATTTTTACTTAGACAATACATATTAGGTATCTTACTTATAAGTTTACTTCCCTTAATTCATGCACATAGCTTAATAGTGTTAATTCCGTTTTTGATATTTTTAACATTACAAATTTTTTTGAAATCAAAAGAAAAAAAATTGCCAATTATTAGTATTGGTTTGCTTGGAGTTGCAGTGACGTTACTTATTAGTAAATTATTTTTGGAGCAATCAACTACTTTGAACAGGGTGATTAGGTTCCAAGTTGGTTGGATGGTAGAGAACGAAGATCTGATTAAATTTTATATAAAGAATTTTGGTGTTGTTTTATTTCTGGTCCCAATTTCTTTGATTTTTGGTATTAAGAAAAAATTTAATTCATTGAGTTTAACTACTTTGGCTCAACTTTGGTTTATTCTCCCAACTTTTTTTGTTTTTCAACCTTGGGCTTTCGACAATATCAAACTTTATATATACTGGTATATTTTTTCTGCTATTTCAGTATCTAGGTTTTTAGTTGAAGTTTTAAAGAGTAAAAAAGTGATTAACGTTTCGCTTTTTTTTATACTTGTTTTATCTATGGTTTTTTCTGGATTTTTAGATAACTTTAGATTGCTTAGTTCTTCAGAGACAAGGTATCAGATTTATTCATCAATAGATTTTGAAATTGCAGAATTTGTTAAGGAAAATATATCTCCCTATGCAATATTTCTATCAACTGATAAATTTGATAATCCAGTGGTTACTTTAGCAGGCAGAAGGGTTGTTATGGGATTTCGAGGTTGGCTTTGGACGCATGGTTTGAATTATCAGCAAAGGGAATTGGATGTTAAGAAAATGTTGAGCGGAGAAGGGAATGAAACATTATTTGAAAAGTATAATATCTCTCATGTGGTTTTGTTTAACACTAAAAATAGTGAAGACTTTGTAATTAACAGCGCTTACTTTAAAGATAAGTATGAATTAATTTATAGCAAAGATGGATACGAAATCTATCAACTCTAAGAAAAAAATACTTGTAATACTCGGTCCAACTGCAACTGGTAAAACTGATTTGGGGCTGAAAATTGCAGAAGTTTTCAAGGGTGAGATTATTTCTGCAGACTCTAGACAAGTGTATAAAAATTTGGATATTGGAACGAATAAATTTCCAGGTAAATATTCAGTTATTCATAAACATGATGGTTTTTGGGTTATAGATGATATTCCAATTTGGGGTTATGACGTAGTTGATCCAAATACTCAGTATAGTGTTTTTGACTTTTTAAAATATTCACTTTCAAAAATTGATGAGATCTTAAAAAAAGATAAGTTGCCTATTGTTGTAGGCGGTACTGGTTTGTATATTCGTGCTCTAACGGAAGGGCTCTCTAATTTAGAAGTATCTTATAATTTGGAGAGGAGGAAAGAGTTAGAAAATCTGACGCTGGAGGAAGTGCAAAAAATACTTATTGATATTTCTCCGTCAAAGTTTGAAAGCTTAAACAACTCAGAAAAAAATAATAAAAGAAGATTAGTTAGACACATAGAAATTGAAACTTCTAAAAAGGAGAAACCGGAAGGTTATGGGTTTATCAAAGTACTAAGTGGGGATTGTGATATTTTAAAGATTGGCATTACAGCATCCAGAGAGTTTTTAAAGAAAAGAGTTAACAAAAAAGTTGTAAGTTGGATAGAAGATGGAATCATTGATGAGGCGAAAAGTTCAATTAGTCGAGGGATATCTGTGGAAAGACTAAGAGAGTTAGGGTTAGAATATAGAATAGTCGCGGATTATATAGACGGAGTAATTAAGACAAAAGAAGATTTAATCGATACTTTACAGATAAAAAATAATCAATATGTTAAACGGCAATTAACATGGTTCAAAAAAGAATCACATGTAGTATGGTTTGATATAACAAACCCAAACCATAAGAAAGATATAGAAAAAACAGTGAGAGTTTGGTACCATAAATCTAATGACCAGAAGGGTTGATATCTCTTATAAAACAATTCTTTTTATCAGTGCCTTTCTTGCTTTTTTGTGGATCTTATTTTTAATAAGGGATCTTATTTTAATCTTATTTATATCCATTATTTTAATGTCTGCTTTATCCCCGATGGTTGATTATTTAACTAAGTTTAAAGTACCAAAAGGACTTTCAATCGCTTTGATTTATCTTATTATTATTGGAGTTGTAAGTTTGCTAGTTTCGTTGATTATTACTCCACTTGCATCTCAAACAGCAAACCTAGTAGGTAATTTGCCTCAAGCTTTGGAAAGAGTTTTGCCTGCAGTTAATATAGATATTTCGTTTTTAAGGGATCAACTCACTACTTTATCGAGAAATGTCGTTGGTTTCTCGTTTACTGTTTTTTCAAATGTTATTGAGTTAATTTTTATGTTGGTTATTACTTTTTATTTACTGCTTGATAAAGAGCGAGTGTATAAGTTATTGATTCAGCTTACTCCAGGACAAAAAGAAAAGACTCGAAGTTTAATTTATAAAATTGAGGGAAGACTTGGAGCTTGGTTTAGAGGGCAAATTACTTTAAGTCTTATTATTGGACTTTTAAGTTATACTTTGCTTTTCTTGCTTAATGTACCTTACGCTTTGCCACTTGGAATTGTCGCTGGAATTATGGAAATTATTCCAATGATTGGTCCTATTATCGCTGCAATCCCTGCCATATTAGTAGCATTAATCGTTTCCCCTACTTTAGCTTTATTTGTGGCATTGGGGTATTTTGCGATTCAGCAGGCAGAAAACAGCTTTATTGTTCCACAAGTGATGAAAAAAGCTGTTGGGTTGAACCCCTTAATAGTGATTATAACTATTGCAGTTGGAGGTAGGTTGCTGGGAGTTGTAGGCGCTCTTCTTGCTGTGCCAATTACAGTCGTAATACAAATTTTACTACAAGAGTTAATGCATGTTGATTTAGATACCTATTCTAATCCTCAAGAAGAACAAAAAAGTGCTTAGGAAGAACGTAAGCCAGATTCTGTTTTAGCAGTATTTATCTTATGCTCCTCATTTCGGCTAAAGAGCGAGCAACTCAGCCGGTTCTAGGATTGCAGCGGGGAGGATTGCCACGTTTCACCCGAGCCTTACCTCGGTTCGTCACTGTTGCTCTAACTAGGTCTTAC
>CAZLKE010000034.1:0-8638 GCA_964560075.1 uncultured Gammaproteobacteria bacterium
AGCTGAATAATCGCTTTCCGCTCTTCTAAATCTGGTAAACCTAAGACTACTCGCCTGTCAAATCTTCCTGGTCGAAGTAGGGCAGGATCAAGCAAGTCTGGCCTGTTTGAAGCACCAACCACAATCACATGGTCATTTGGGGTAAACCCATCCATCTCGACCAAGATCTGGTTTAAGGTTTGCTCCCTTTCATCATGGCCTCCAGATATCCCCATACCCCGCATTCTTCCAATTGATTCAATCTCGTCAATAAAGATAATTGCCGGAGCATTCTTTTTGGCCTGGGCAAACATGTCCCGAACACGGGCTGCTCCAACGCCTACCAACATCTCCATAAACTCAGATCCAGCTATGGAGAAAAACGGTACGCCAGCTTCCCCTGCAACAGCTCTGGCCAAAAGCGTTTTGCCCACACCTGGAGGACCAACTAATAAAACCCCTTTAGGAATACGGGCACCTAAAGCTTTAAACTTATCTGGGGTTTTTAAGAACTCTACAACTTCTTGCAACTCTCTTTTGGCTTCTTCTACTCCGGCTACATTCTCGAACCTAACTTGCGGTGCATCTTTAGAAAACACCCTAGCTCTTGATTGACCAAAAGAGAAGATCCCCTGAGCACCTTCCCTGGCCTGCCGAAAGATCAAAAAGAAAAAGCCAATCATTAAAGCAATCGGCAAGATGGTCCCAAGCAGTCCTAACCAATTTTGTTGCCAAGAGATATCTTTTACTTCAATTGCCACATTTTTAGTATCAACATCAGCGTTTTTTAGGGTTTGATAAATTGATTCACCTGGCTCTTTGCGGGCTTCAGCTATTTTGTCAGAATCTTTGTAATCAACAATCACTTTATCCCCTTCGACATCAATTTTCTCAACTTTATTCTCCCGAACATCATTTAAAACCTGAGATAAGGGAACCTGATTTCCTACGTTAGATCCGCCAGAGAGGTTGGCAAAAAAGATCAAAGCTGCCAAAGCTATAAGAACATAGACTGCAACACCTTTCAGAGCTTGAGTAAATTTATTTTTTGGAAGTTTATTGAATCTTTTCTTTCCACTTTGCATGAAGCCAAATATATCATAGAGTTAACCAAATTGCTAGGCTTAAAGTTCAAAATTGAGGCTAAACTTACTCAGTTGTTACAAAAGTAGTGGTCAAAGTTAACTTACCGGACCTTGGTTCCGTTGGGGACTTTTTTGGAAGGTTTAAGTAAGATTGGCTTATCCTCCCCACAAGCCATAATCATCCCTTGAGATTCTAACCCCATCATCTTCCGAGGCTCTAAGTTAGTCACAAACACAAACTGCTTACCAATTAGTTGCAAAGGTTTGTACCATCTTTTAATACCGGAAAGTATTTGACGTAAATCACCCTCGCCAAAACTTACTTGAAGCTTTAACAATTTATCAGACCCTTCAACCTCAGTTGCATTTACAATTGTCCCAACCTTCATTTTAACTTTCGAGAAATCATCAATGGAGATATTGGTCATTTGGAGATTTCGTGCATGTAAACTGAAGAGTTGCTCAACGCTTCGTCCAAGCTCTTTTTTGCTAATTTTTCTGAAGCATTAAGAATTTCTATACCAACCATCTCTTTTCCTGAGTAATCCACTAAAATACCCTCTCGAATCTCTTCAGTTCGAGTGCTTTTCTTATCCTCTGATAAGTAAATATACATTGCATCAGCTTCTTTATCGTAAATAATTTTCATACTAAGTAATTTTACCGCTTCACTCTTTTCTTATCAATCCAATAGAGTGTAGAGGTTCAGGATTTGACAAAGAGTCGTCATTGCGATCCGCCAGCTGGCGGAGAAGCAATCTCAAAACAGAGATCGCCACGGTCGCTATGCTCCCTCGCGATGACAAGAATGCAGTTTTCGGAAACTCCTGAACACTTGCTTTCAATCGGCAAAATAATCAATTTTCATTGCTTTGCGGACTTCTTTGATAGTCTTTTTTGCTTCCTCGCGGGCTTTTTGAGTTCCTTCTTTTAAGATTCTTTCGACAAGCTCAGGACTTCGCTCATATTGAGCTCGTTTTTCTCTAATAGGTTGAAGAAATTCATTCAAGATTTTAGCTAAGTACTTTTTAACCTCAACATCTCCGACTTGGCCCTTTGTATAGCGCTCTTTGTACTCCCTAACTTGAGATCTTTCTAACTCCGGAACAAAAGCATCTAGATAAATAAACACCGGATTTCCTTCTACTTTACCCGGATCAGTTGACCGAACTCTGTTTGGATCAGTGTACATCCCCATCACCTTTTTCTCTACCTCCTCAGCAGAATCATTCAAAAAAATTGCATTTCCTAAGGATTTCCCCATTTTTGCTTGCCCATCAGTACCTGGAAAAGTCCCGACGGACGTCGGGATTAAAGGCTCCGGGATAGTAAAAGTATCTCCGAATTGATTGTTAAACTTAATTGCTACATCCCTAGCATATTCAACATGAGCTTTCTGGTCTTTGCCAACAGGCACTAAATTAGCCTTAAAAGTCAAAATATCAGCAGCCATCAGTACTGGATAATAAAACAAGCCAACAGTGTCTTGATTGCCTTGATCTAATTTTTCTTTTAAAGCCGGTTGCTTGGCAATGATTGAACGAGGTGTTAATAAACTTAAGTAATAAGCAATTTCTACTACCTCCGGAATCCTTGATTGAATAAAGAAAGTAACTTTTTTAGGATCCAAGCCAATGGCCAGATAATTAGCCATTAAGCCTCTGATATTGCTTTCTAAGTTCTCTGTTTTATCAAAGTAGGTAGTCAGGGCGTGCAGATCTGCAAGAGGAATAAAAGTTTCATATTGAGCCTGCAAGCTGACCCTGTTTTTGAGCGTGCCAATATAGTTTCCTAAATGAAACCTATCTGCCGTCGGCCTATCTCCTGTTAATATCCGTTTCATAACTAATCCCTAGTGTATCATATTAGGTTTTTTTGCCATTTGGAGAGACTACAGGCTCTAGGATTTCTAATTTCATATTACCTATTCTACCCAAACCTATTTCACCCCAAGGTACAACCAAGGTCTCCATTCTAGGTATAAATGTTACTTCCACACCTGCTCTAGCAACTTCTGAAACCACTAAGGGATACTCCACCCTCTGTCGACCTTTTTGCGAATCGACTTCAATAACCCCCACTAAAGGAGTACCTCTTTTTAATTCTAAAGTTGTATTAATTTGTTCTGGTCTTTCCATATTTTCTCCAAAAACCCATAAAAAAACCGCTCCTATCTTTGAGCGGGTTGTTCTGGTGCTTTATTTTCAAAACCTCTGTTTACTTCAGAGATCTTGCCTCACCAGAACCGCCACCCACTTGGAGGGTGCGTTTTTGGTGCCAATTAATGTAAAAGCAAGATATCTGAAACATCCTTGAGTATTTTAGCAAGCAACTTAAGAATTTGTCAAATACTGGCCACACAAGCCTGGAGTTCTGGCAATAAGAAAAACAGCTTTGCCTAATTTTGAATCCCAACCAAAGCTGCATAAAGCAACAGCAATTGCGCCGTCTATATTTAATGGCAGCTTCTTGCCCTTTTGGGCTTCTAATTCTTTCTCGACTTCTCTCGCTATTTCAACATATTCCTGGCCTAAGTTAGCTTCTGTTAATGTGTTTAGTATCAACTGTGCCCTTGGATCAACTTCATAAATCCTATGCCCAAACCCTGCCATCCTCTTCCCTTCTTTCAAATACTCATCCACCAAGTTCTTGATTTTTTCGTCCAAAGGACGACCAGCCTCTGGCTGGGACTCTTTGAGACTATATAAAAGTTCCATTGCCGGTTCAATAGCACCTCCATGAGAATCAGATATCATGACAACTCCGGCTGCAACTGACTCGGAAATTGTTTTCCCTTCTTTTGCTGCTTTAATTGTCTCAACAGCTGATGGAGTTTCTGGTCCATGATCAATAGAAAGATTTAAAATCAGTTCAAAGATTTTTAGCTGCTGCGAGGTTGGTTCTTTTTCAGATAAAAGCTCAAAAATTAGTTGAGTAAAGCTTTTTTGCTGGGCAACAGTTAAATGGTCTTCATTTCCCCAAAAAGCATTTAATTTTTCATCGTGTGTTATTGTTTTAGCCATTTCTCAACACCTCTTTTACAAGATTTGCTATTTCGTCAAAATTCTCAGCTACCTTAACTCCCGCCTCCTTCAAGACCTGTCTTTTATAATCCGGTCTTCCTCTATTTCCTTCGATAATAGCACCAGCATGTCCAAATTGCACTTCTGAAGGAAGTGTTTGGGTAAACTCTCCGGCAATAAAGGCAACGACTGGTTTCTTGATCTTGCCTGCTCTCACCATCTCAGCTACCTTCTCTTCATAAGTTCCTCCCAACTCACCAAAAATAACAGAAGTTTTGGTTTGGTCATCTTCTTCAAGCTCCATTAAAAAATCAGCAAAATCCATGGAAGCGATCCTGTCTCCGCCAATACCAACAGCCCAAGAAACTCCCAAGCCATTATTTTTAAGATGCAGACCAATCTCTGAACTCATTCCGCCTGATTTAGAGACTATCGCCACCTCGCCCGGGACAAAAGCCCTGGAAGGGTCTGAACCCCCAATTGATCCAATTTTTATTTTTAACTGCGGATTAATTAAACCAACTGAGCTTGGACCGATAACACAAGCGTTATGCTCTTTAGCTAAGGCATAGATAATGCTGCCATCTTTGGTCGGAACTTTCTCTGCTGTAATTAATACCCATTTTAAACCCGCTTCCAAAGCTTCTTTGACTGCCGAGAGAGTATGCATTGGAGGGGTATATAAAACCGTTCCATCGACCAGATCGACCGTTTCTATCGCTTCTTTAACAGTATCAAAAATAGGCACACCCAAAAGAACTTCTCCGCCTTTTCCCGGACGGACACCACCAACTACTTGCATTCCATAAGAAAGCATCCAAGGCAACTCAGTTGAGCCTTGGTAGCCTGTTATTCCTTGTCCCAGAATTTTTGCGCCTTTAGGTAACCGAAACATTTTCCTCCTTTTTGGCGTACTCTTTTGCCTTCTCTGCAATAATTTTTGCCGACTCGGCAATTGATGTTTCAGTACTATAAAGATGCAAGTCAAAGTCCTGAATTTCTTTTTTCAAAAGTTCAAAAGCTTCTTTATCCCTTGGGCCGGCACGCCTAATGACGATAGGAAAATCAATCTTCAAACCGGTCTTTGTGCGTACATTCCGCAATCCTTCAATAAAGCCGGATAAAGTTTCATAAATATCTGTAAGGTTAGCTATGGCACCAACAACCCAAAGTCCATGCAAATTGGGCTTAGAAAGGACTATTTCTGTGAGTTTCTCAACTTTCTCTTTAGGAGGATTGCCGGAATATTCGGTGTAGTTTGCCGGCTTGCCTCCGGCTTTAAGCAAAACATCCATAGCAGTCAAAGACCCTCCTCCACCTGAAGCTAAAACAGCAATATCTCCTGGAAGATCAAAATAAGTTGAGCCCGCAGTCCCCCGATGATCACCTTCGTCTATTTTTTTAGCTAAAATCTCCCGCTCGGTTGGCGTGTACCCTGCAACAAGCCTTGGTGGATATTTCCAATCTTCATGACGGCTTGTTGCCGCATCATCCAGTTTTATTTTGGCATCTAAGGCTATCCATTCTCCGGTTTTGGTTTTAACTAATGGATTAATTTCTAATAGCAAGAAGTCTGTGTCAAAAAATAGTTTAATAAGTTGAGCTATAAGTTCTTGTGGCAACCCAAATAATTGATTTTGATCACTAATTATGTCCAGATTAAGGGGATTTATACTATAAGTATTGGCTTTTCTCTCTTCGATTCCCGTTCCTCCGCTTTCTGAAATAGTTAAAACAGGGCCTCTTGTCTCAGTGTCATAGGAAATAGACACATAATATTCTTTTTCAATTTCGGTCTTTTCTTCAGCTAAAATAATTTCTACTACTTCTTTGTTTACTGTTTTACCAAAAAGCATTTCTAAATTATCAACGAGTTCGTTTTCGTTGTTTGCAAATACAATACCTCCCTGTTCTGCTCTTTTACCGGATAAAACTTGAGCTTTTAAAACCAATGGAAATACAAGTGTAACTCGATCTTCTAAAGAATGAAGTAGTTGTGAGTTTGGAATATTTACCCCTGCAGCTTTTAGTAGATTTTTGCCCTCAAATTCATAGAGAATCATATTTTTAATTTACTAGTAACAGTTTTGTGGCAGGGGTGGGGATCGAACCCACGACCGCAGCGTTATGAGTGCTGTGCTCTACCACTAAGCTACCCTGCCTTCGCCAAAGCTCCGGCAGGTAAACCTGCCAGTACTTCAATAGGGGAATTTTAGCAAAAATCATAAAGCTATACAAATAAAAAGCAGATTAAAAAGCTACTCTGTTTAGGATTCTGCCCAAGAGGGATTGTTCGGTTTTGACAACCTGACCGTTTTCTGCAGAAACAAATGCTTTAACTTTAGTTTTAATTGGAATAATTCCAAGTAATTTATGTTCTTTCATTCCTTCGACAAAGTAACCTAATACACCATCTTGTTCTTCTAAAGTAACCAACTGATTAATACTTGCCAATTCTCCATCTGCTTTAACAGAAGTAACATAACTCATCATTCTTGATGCCAGCATGTTTTTCATTGCCTGGTCCGGTAAAATAGTGACTACTTTAGATCCTTTAGGAGTTGTGACAGTTAGTTCATTTGTTTCTGGGTTAACTTGAAGAGGGAAAGTAGAAACAGCTCCGGCATTATTTTTGAAAAAACCTTGCTTCCCGCTGCTTGTAGAAAGCTTTACTTGATCTTGTAAATCTTTTTGAGCTCCGGCAACACTCCCTCTGCCGCTTAAATGAATCCTAGAAACCGGGACAAATGAGGAAATAACCAAACCTGAAATCACAACCAGAGAAAGTAAAGAAAGCAGTTGCATTGATTTAATGGTAGAAAGATTTTACCTGTTTGTCAATTATGGAAAATGTAACTAGTTAGTTTTGTCCAGCCAAATCGTCATTGCGATGGGCCACTGGCCCAGAAGCAATCTCCTACCGTAGAAGATTGCTTCGCTACGCTCGCAATGACGGACCACTGGAAAGAACTGAATAATTACTGGAAAATCTAGCAATTAACCTTCTTTGAAACCATTATTTTTTTTAATTAACTCTTCAGTCTTTCTTAAATCAGACAAGACTTTTTCTTGTGTTTTTGTGGTATTTATCTTAACTATTCCCTGGTGGTAAGTATTCCATTCCTCTGTAGTAATTTTGTCTGTTGCCCGGGTGATACCAAGACACAAAGCCTGATCTTTCCAGCGGATAATTTTGACAACGAGTTTATACCACAACTCCCGCTCTTCAAGTTTTTCCTGATTGGATTGTTCTCTTAATCTAGCGGTAGGTAATTTAGTCATTAAGGATGTTTAAAGTATAGCAGCTCCGGCCTGTAAATACAAACGAAGTAACTATTCAGTTCTTTCCAGTGGACATGTTATCACGATCCGATGTCCATCGGGAGTGGCGATGTTTTGACCTGACTGCCGGCAAAACATGGATTGCTTCGCTACGCTCGCAATGACGATTTGGTTGGGAAATACTGAATACTTATATATTATCTTAACAACAAAAACCCTCCATTCCTGGAGGGTTTTAACTAAGTTGCGGGGCTAGGATTCGAACCTAGGACCTTGAGATTATGAGCCTCACGAGCTACCACTGCTCTACCCCGCGGTATGGATGTATTTTACCTCATTTAGGATGCTAAAACAAGTTTATAGACACTTTGACAATCGAAAATAGAAGATTGACGGTAGAATTTTGAGAATTGAGAGTAGAAAATTGAAAGGATTACGGCCAGAGGAGTTTTAGCCATTTAAGGTAATTGGGCACTTTTGGAGGTTCAACTTTTTTATATAAATTCACTGTTTTTTCCAACTCTTCTTCTGGAATAATCACTACTGTCTCATTTGGCAAAACCATATTCAACTCATTTCTTGCCTGCTGCTCTATAAAATCAGCTTCTTGAACTTCAGTTAGTCTTTTTTTGAGTCTAACATTCTCTTCCTGCAACTTGCTAAAGTTATCCGCTGCAGCATCTAATCTTTTAGAAGATTGCAGCGCATCATAAATTTGGCGGACTATTCCCACTATGAGGATAAGGGCAACTGTTACAAAAATGATAGTTATTACTCTCCTGATCATAATCTGGTAAATCCGCTTGACTTACTTATCCTTTTAGTTTATTATTATAGGCTGCGTAGGCAATTTAGTTTAGCTTGTAGACTAAATTACTATCGCTTGCTTATAATGGGTTCCTATAGTATAACTATTTTTAATATGGCAACACTTAGAGACGCACATCAACAATTTATTGGACACTTACAAGGCCGGTCACGTGCTGGTGCTACTATCTTAGCTTATGGCAAAGATATTGAGCAACTAGTTTCCTACTTAAACTCAACCGGCAAAGAAGATCCAAAAGAGGTTACTACTGAAGATTTGCAAACTTTCATGAACAAACTCGCCAAAGAAGGTTACACCGCTAAATCTATCTCCCGGAAAACAAATTCCACTAAAACTTTCTTCAAATTCTTAAAAAGCACTGGCATAATCTCTGAAGATCCAGCTATAGACGTTGAACACCCTAAATTTGAAAACAAACCGCCCCGAATTCTATCTCAAAT
>CAZLKE010000034.1:8648-10273 GCA_964560075.1 uncultured Gammaproteobacteria bacterium
TCAAATCGAATATCGCGCACTTAGAGATGCAGCACGGGGAGACCTTCGGATTTATGCTATTATCGAGCTTTTACTTCAAACTGGAATTAGAATCGGAGAGCTTGCGAAATTAACCTTAGATGACATTGATTTAAGCGAGAATCCGCCAGCTGGCGGAGCTGCTTTACACATCAAAGCCCAAGAGGGAACAAATGAAAGAACAATTCCTCTAAACCGCCCTGCAGTTGAAGCTTTAAAAAAATATCTAGAGGTTAGGCCAAAAACACCAAATAAAGCCCTTTTTGTCACCAAAACCGGCCGACCACTTCTTATCCGAAATATCAGGACAGCGATTGATAGATATTTTAGACTGGCAGGAATTAAAAATGCTAAAGTTAATGATTTAAGACACACCTGGGTGGCTCATCATTTGGCAGCCGGAACCTCTTTAGTTTTGATCTCAAAACTTGCCGGACACAAAAGAGTTTCGACTACTGAAAGATATCTCCAATTTGTCCAAGGCCGCTCCACTGAAGGCAAAGTGAAACTCGAAGAACTTTAATATTCTCTCTGCGGTAGCAAACTCAAAGGCAAAAAGATATAATCACACTTTACCTTATGGAAAGACTCATACAAATCCCAAGTTTTGATGAATTCACAGAGATTAGATTAGGAACTTTAGACTCTGCAACTTTGCATGTCCCAAAAGGAGGCCGGATCTTTATGGATTCTCTTGGGCCTTGCTTAGGAGTGGTTGGCTATGATTTTAGACATAAAATAATCTTTGGAAGTCATATGGTCATAGATCCAGGTATAGATGAAGAGATTAAAAAATACTTAAGAATTTTAAAACAATCAGGCATTAAACATACTAGAGTGGCTGTTGCTGGGGGAAACTTAGATTTTACACTTCCACGAGGTTATCCTGATTATTTTCAAAAGTTAATTGAAGTCAAATACCGACTTCAGAGAATGCCTGGAATAATAAACTACATCACTCCAGAAAAAGTCGCATCAATATACAGAAGCGACCAACTCGACGTCGTTTATCAAAAAGGGAGGTTTCGGATAAACTATGAAAAAGGAAATGTGGGCGAACCTGGACTCGAACCAGGGACCGGACGTGTATAAGACGTCTGCTCTACCAACTGAGCTATTCGCCCTTTGATCTTGTGGGTATTGTATCAAAAACCTTACAGCTTTGCGCGGGTTGCGATTTCGCCTTCAATCGACATCTTATCCCGGCCATAGGTTAAACGGGAAAGTTCTCTAATAGCCCGGCCAATCTCCGGCCTTCTCATCTTAGACCATTCCTCACAGTTAAATTTAGTACTCATGGAGAACGGCGGAACCGGCTCCCCTTTTACCTGTGTTTTTATATAAGCGTGATAAGCTTCTATGTTAACTAAATCCGCTTCATTAAACACAGGCGTAAATTCATGTTGCAAATAACTTGCATCCGTTACACCAACCCTAAAAGCAACAGTCGTTCCTACGTTTCCGAAAATAGCGTTTTTAATATCCTCCGGCATTTGGCCAATAAACTGGTTGGCGACCACTAAATTCAATTTATATTTTCTGGCCTCAGACAGAATGGTTGCAAAAGAATCAGTAGCAAAATTTTGGAACTCATCAACATATAAGTA
>CAZLKE010000035.1:0-10077 GCA_964560075.1 uncultured Gammaproteobacteria bacterium
AAACCAAAGACGGTGATGTCCATTCCAATACCATCATTTCCAACCCCGGCGGTCCCTAGACATCTTTCAATTTTGGGATTACAGTAGCGCTTTGAGATCGATCTCCAAAACTGCGGTTCTATTTTCTTCTTTGAACCTGTTGACTATCCTTGGATGCACTTCAGCAATTAACCCAACGTTTTGTTGATCTTTTTCTAAACTAGCATTTCGGATTGGATGAAACTCTTGATTATGTGTTATTTGACTGTTAACTGAAATTGCTTTGTCTAAAGCTGTCGTAAGGCGGGTAAAAATTGTATTTAGCTCAAGTAAAGGATTATCAGTACTATTAGAAAGTGCGGTTGATAGTATATATCTTTCTTCTGGTAGCTGATTTTGTCTGTAAACCTTACCGATCTCAAAGATAGCTACGTCATCAAAAAATTTAAGGTTATGAATTGCGGCCTCTAGCAAGTTTGGCCAAATATTATCTCTCATATACTCAGTTTCAATTGAAATTGGATTAAGGATCTTTACCAATTTAGATTTATCTTTCTCAAGGTTACTCAAAACTGCTGTTGAGTAAAAAGAGTAAGTTTGGACTTCTGATAGTCCTAGTTCTACCAAGACTGCACGAACTTTCTCTATTAGTTTGAACAAGCTTTGATCAATCGGTTTAGGTAAAACACCTTGAAGTTCTTTTGCAGGTATTTTTTCATAACCATATAGTCTGGCAATTTCTTCGATCAAATCTTCTTCAACTTGGATATCAAGTCTGTAGTATGGTGCTGTTACTTTCCAAGCATTTTCTGACATCTTTTCTAAAGAAAAATTTAATCTTTTTAAATACTCTTCTACTTGTTCGGGTGTAAATTCAATTCCTATTAAAGCGTTAACTTTAGAAAGTTTTAGGTTTAATGAAACCGGCGTTTGATTAAGATTATCAACAATAGTTAGGGCTGTTAATTTACCGCCAAGCTTTCTAATTGCTGCGTCAAGAGCTTGAAACAGCCTCTCTTTCGTCAGGCCGTGGATAAAACGCTTACTTGCCTCAGAAGGCAAATTAAGCCGTGTTACAGTCCTTCTTAGAGTAACTGGATCAAAAATTGCAGCCTCAAGTAAGATTGTAGTTGTCGAGCTGCCAACTTCGCTTGATTTACTGCCCATAACTCCTGCAATACCAATTGGTTTTTGTGGATCTGCGATTATAAGATCTGTTTTCATCAACCCCCTTTCTTTATCATCTAATGTTGTTATTTTTTCTCCTTCTTCTGCAGTCCGAACAACTATGGTCTGGTTCTCAACTGAATCTGCATCAAAGGCATGTAAGGGTTGTCCGTATTCAAGCATTACTAAATTAGTAATATCAACGATATTATTAACCGGCCTCATTCCCGAATCAGTAAGAAGCTTTGCAGTTTCACTAGTTGGATCAGTTGGTGAAACTTCTATTCCTTCAATTTTTGCTACACAATAAAGAGGGACAAGTTTGGTGTCTTCTACTTTTACATCTACTTGTGGTAAGGTTTGATTGTTCCAGATATACTCATCTCCATTTGGCTCTTGGAATAATACATTTGAGTTTGTTATTGCAGCGATCTCGTAAGCTACTCCTCTCATTGAGAGTAAATCAGCTCTGTTGTAGCCTTTCATATCGAGTTCTATAAAATCCTCGGTGGCCTCTTTTGTGCCGATTGTCCGAAGAGGAAGAAGGTTTACCAACTCGGTATTGGTAATGTCAAGTTCTATTAGTTTTCTTAGCCAGTTAATAGATACTCTCATATGTATCTTGCCTCCTTCAAAAATTTAAGGTCTCCACTCCTAAAAAGTCTTACATCTCCAACTCCTAACTTCAGCATGAGTATGCGTTCTAATCCTGGACCCCAGGCTATTCCTGTGTACTCATTTGGATCAATTCCTCCATTTTTTAGAACTTGAGGGTGAATCATACCAGCTCCTCCTAGCTCTAACCACCCCACATAACCACAAACCTTACATCCTTCACCTTTACAGAATAAGCAAAGTCCATCAATCCCCACTCCTGGCTCAACAAATGGATAATATTTAGGTCGTAATCTCACTTTTGTGTCTTTACCTAAAACAGATTGTAAAAAATATTCAGACAAGTATTGAAGATTAGCCATTGATAAGCCTTTATCTACATACACCAGTTCAAACTGATCAAAAGTATGTTCATGTCTGGCATCTAAATTTTCGTATCTAAAGCATCTTCCCAAGACCATCATTCTTATCGGTGGTTTGAAATTTTCCAGAATTCGAATTTGTGCGTTTGATGTATGGGTTCTAAGTAAGAGTTGATTTGCTAGTTTCCCGACATTTGATGTATCAATATAAAGAGTATCCCAGAGATCCCGTGCTGGGTGTTCCTCTGGAATATTTAAGACTTCAAAATTATTGTAGTCAGTATCAATATGAGGCGCATCAAATAATTGAAAACCTAATTTTCCAAAAAGATCGGATATCTCTTTTTCGAATTGCAATAATGGATGAGCTGATCCAGCCCGACTCTTTAATGGAACGGTAGTTTTAAAGTCAGCTTCTTCCTGGGTTAGTTTCTGGTAATATTCTTCCCGAACCTCTGTTCTCCTGCGGTTAATAGCTTCTTCTAACTGCTGTTTAGTTTGATTAAATAAGGGACTAATAACTCTGAGTTGTTCTTTTTCAAGTGCAGAAAATTCCTTCGGAAGCTGTGTAACTACCCCATTTTTCCCAAAGAGAGCTAAGAATATTTCATCTAGCTCTTTTAAAGTATTTACAGAGCTAATTTTAGCTAGATATTCATCTTTAATTTGGCTAATTTTTTCTTGCATATGACAGCTTTGATTCTAACATATCGGGTAGCTCAAGAAAAAGGATTTAAATTTCGCTTTTTAAGGATTTGAAGTCATTGGAAAAATCACTGGGAGTCAATTTCTCTACTTCTAATTTCAAGTCTGTTTGGAAGTCTATGATTGGCAAATTTTGAAGGGATTCAGGGGAAGGATTGGGTTGGACTTGGGAATCTAGTATTTGGGCTTTGGTTAAGTCTTGTTTTGAAGTGTTTGACATAAAGTATAAACCCGATAAGAGAATAACGAGTACAATAATTGTTAAGATAAGTATTTTTTTACTCATTTCACTGTTTCCCTCAGAATATTTTGAGATTTAATAATTTTTGATCTGGTTGAGTTAAGTTCGTTTTGAAACAGGCTTATTGTTGAGAGCATATCTGACTTTAGATTTGCTTCTGAGCTCAGTTCAAAGACATAAATTTTAGCAGCTTGGTAAGCTACAGCTTCATGAGCATAAGTAATCCAATATCTTGCTTTCTCTATTTGTTCTGTTTCTTTACCTAATCTTTTTTGATGCCCATCCAAAATTTGTGCTTGGATTATCATAATTCTGTCTAGCCCGTCTGTTTTTTCTTTATTTAGATTACTTATTTTTTCAGAAATTTTTTCCAGCTTAAGTTTATTCTCGTTTGAGTAATTAGCTACTTTGGCGTTTAGTTTCCCCTTTTTAGTATTAATAACATCTTCCGGCGTGATTCGACGTGCGTGAGCAGGGTTAACAAAGACAAAAAGAAATAACGATAAAAACAGAGCGAGCAGTTTAATTGTCACTTTATCAGTATATCAGGTTTTAGCTTGGGAGATAATTTCCTTAAATGCAGAAGGTTCATTGACAGCCATTTCGGCAAGTATCTTTCGGTCTATTTTAATATCTTTATTCTTTAGAGCGTTCATAAATTTAGAATAAGTTAAACCATCCTGTCTCAGAGCGATGTTTATTTGAGTGATCCAAAGCTTTCGCATATCCCGTTTTCGCTGCTTTCTGCCTGCAAAAGCATACTGTCCTGCGTGAAGAAGGGATTCTTTTGCTTGTTTAATTAAGGTGGATCGACCACCTCTGTGACCTTTAACAAGTTTTAATACTTTTTTATGTTTAGCTTTTGAGGTTACACCTCTTTTAACTCTTGCCATATCTTAAATACCAAGCATTCTTTTAATTTGCTTAGCATCTCCTTTCGCAACTTTAACTGGTACTGCATGCCTTCTTAAGGCTGATTTAGATTTATGTCTTCGCAAATGATTCGCTCTAAGTTGATGGGAGCGCATAATTTTACCAGTTCCGGTAATTTTAACTCTTTTTATAACAGATTTTTTTGTTTTATGTTTGATTCTCATCTTTTTTAACCCCTTTATTCTTTCCAAGTATAACAGTCAGACTTCTGCCTTCAAACTTTACATCCCGTTCTATCCCAACTTTATCTCCTAAAATTGCAAAAGCCTTCTCTAATATCCGATGTCCTAACCCAGGGTTAGCCATCTCCCTGCCTTTAAATTTTACCCGAAGCATAACTTTGTTTCCATCACTTACAAACTCTTCTACTCGCCGGAGCCTGGTTTGTAGATCATGGTTCGCCATTCTTGGTGATAACCATAATTCTTTTAATGCCACATCCCGGGCTTTTTTCTTTGCTTCTTGTTCCTTTTTGCTTTCTAAATAGCGGAATTTTTTGAAATCTACTATTTTAGCAATCGGAGGATTTATATTAGGCGCAATTTCTACCAGATCCAGTCCTGACTCTTTAGCTTTTTGTATTGCTTCTTCCCTGGAAATTACTCCAATCTGAGTGCCGTCTGCTCCAATAACACGGAGTTGCGGTGCAGTAATTCTTTCGTTTAATCGGTAAAATTTATGTCTTATCTTTGTTCCCTCCTAGAAACTAAAGGATTTTATCATAAATTAGCATTAGTGAGCAACATGTGATTCGGATTTCATTTTTTCAACGAATTCTTTTGTTTTCATTGATTCAAGATTTTCTCCGCTTCGGGTTCTAATTGATACCGTTCCTGCGTGAGTTTCCTTGTCTCCCACGATTAACATATAAGGAATTTTTTGAAGCTGCGCTTCCCGTATCTTTGCTTGCATCTTTTCGCTTCTTGTATCAATCTCTGCTCTAATGCTTGCACTATTTAATTGTTCGAGTACTTTTTGTCCATATTCATTGTGCCGATCTGCTATGGGTATAATTTGTACTTGAGTTGGTGCAAGCCAAGTTGGGAAGTTTCCTGCAGTGTGTTCTATGTAAACTGAAAGAAACCTCTCGATTGAGCCCATTAAAGCAAAGTGAATCATCACTGGAGTTTGTTCTTCTCCTTTTTCATTTATGTATTTCAGTCCAAATCGTTGAGGTTGGACAAAATCAAGTTGTGGTGTTGCTAGCTGCCACTCTCTACCAATTGCATCCATAACCATAAAGTCTATTTTTGGTCCATAAAAAGCTGCTTCTCCTTCAGCTATGTAATAATCAAGGTTGTTTTCTTTTGCTATTGTAAGAAGAATATCTTGGGCCTTGTTCCAAAGCTCTACATCTCCTAAGTATTTCTCTGGTTGGTTTGGAGCTCTAAAAGATAGCCTAGCCTTATAACTCATTCCTAAGACGTCATAAAATTTCTTTATGATTTCAATTAGTTCTCTATATACAGTTTCTATTTGAGATGGGGTACAAAAGACATGACTATCGTCTTGAGTAACTGATCTAACCCTAGATAAGCCCAAAAGCTCACCAGCTTTTTCGTCTCTGTAGATCGTTGTAGTTTCTATATATTTAATTGGCAGATCCCTATAACTATGCATTTTTGATGCATAAATCTGTTGGTGATGAGGACAATTCATTGGTTTCATCACTAACTCTTCATCTGTTTCTTGACTGGTGACTAAAAAAAGCTCTTTTCCAAATTTTGCCCAGTGACCGGAAATCTCATAAAGTTTTTTGTTTGTAATGTGGGGTATCCAAACTCTCTCAAACCCGCGTTTTATTCGTAGTTCTTGGGAAAAAGAATTGAGTTTTTCTCTAAGTAGCGTGCCCTTAGGCGTAAATAATGGTAATCCTTTACCGACCAGGTCGGAGAAAACGAATAAGTTTAGTTCTTTGCCTATTTTTCGATGATCCCTTTTTTTGGCTTCATCTAATTGATTTAGATATTTATCTAACTTTTCTTTAGTTTCAAAAGCTGTGCCATAGATTCGGGTAAGCATTTTATTTTTCTCGCTTCCCCGCCAGTAAGCCCCGGCAATAGAGAGCAGCTTAAAAGGTCCAATCTCTTTGGTGTTTTTAATATGGGGTCCAGCACATAGGTCTTTAAACTCTCCTAAGGTGTAAAATGAGACCTTAGGCTCCCCTGCTTTTTCTAAGTCATTAATAAGCTCTTGTTTATATGGTTGATCTTTTGTTTGTTCCAGGGCTTGCTTAACTGTTTCTTCTGATCTTCTTAAATCATAATTCTTACTTCTTAATTCCTGCATCAGCTTTTCAATCCTAGGAAGATCTTCTTCAGCAATTGGTTTTGGTAAATCAAAGTCGTAGTAAAAACCGTTTTCAATAACAGGGCCAATACCAAATTGGGTACCTGGGTAAAGTTCATTAACAGCAGCAGCAAGTAAATGTGCTGCAGAATGTCTTAAAGCTGTTAGTTTATTGTGATCGCTGTTCATCTGGGCTTGAGTTTATCACTTTAGAGGAGACTTTTCTATAGTTCTGATAATTTCAGAAGCCAAATCTCCGATTACTGGAATCCAACCAATTGCTCCTAAAAGCCATATGATTAAAGTAACAATTAAAGTTGCACCAATAACAGTTCCTACTCCCCATGCCACTCCACCCAAAAAGCTGTTTAAAATGATTCTCTTCTTTGATGGCAATTTACCTTCTGTCATCATTTTTCTGATTTCGTTAGCCACTTAATTCATTGTATTTAAGTTTTTAATCTTCTGTCAACCAATCTAATGCAGCAGCAGCTGTCCAGGCTTGAGTTTTGCAACCCACTTGTCCTGAAATATTTTTGTACTCAAGAAGCATTCCGTCTGAGGATTTAATATAGAGTTCAATCGGAGTGCCAAAGAATTCAATTGGTTTAATAGATGCTTCTTTTAATAGTGTAGCTTCAGCGTATAAATCCCATTTTTCCAGCCCCTCTTGAATTAGTCCATTAAGTACTGGCCAGAAGCTACCGTTATGATAGGAATTTTCACTTGGATTAAATGTGAGGGATTTTGTACTCATGGTTCTAATTCCTGCAGCTGGATCAAACAGATCTGGCTCAAAAGCACGTTTAACAATATCTAGTAAGTATTTTTCATCAATGACAGATTCAAGAAGTCCGTTATGATTGTATGAAGCCCAAAGTGCTATTAACGGGTTTCCTGTAACTGTGTTGATTTGTTTCTTTAACCCATCAAGGGCTTGGGATAAAAAGTAATAATCATGATCTTTGAATAAAAATAGCTTGTTAAATACCTTTTTAAGATTCTCGGCCTGAAGTAGTAGCTTTCGGGCAAACTGGGGCGAAGTTTGAGCATAATAATCAGCCCAAAGTTTAAGGGCTAACCATGCATAACCCTGAGCTTCTACGGGTGAGATTGGATATCCTGGCATTTTTCCATCTATCTGTAATAGTGATTCGTGTGAGTCTGTCCATGAATGGACAACCAACCCGGTACAGGTTCTTCCTTCAGGGATTTCATACTCAATTAAATAATCTTTATCTTTATCACCAAAGGTAATGATCCAGTTTAAACCACGCTCTACAGCAGGCAGCACTTCATTTAAAAACTCAGTATCTTGAGTTGTTTCAAAATAGCGGTAAAGAGCGATTAGAGTTAGGGGTGTTGAGTCAATTGAATCGTAATTTTTTAATGTCCCATCAGGGTAAACGAACCAATTATTTTTAATTAAATGGTCGAACCCTTCTTTTCTAAATTCATGTATGAATTTGCCTGGTTCTTCTCCGCTTTGAGGATTAAACTCCTTGCCTTGTAAAGTGACTAAGTTCAAGAGTGCTCTTCTTGAAATCTCTAGAAGTTGTGGAGAATGTCTTTTTTCATTAACCCGTAACAGCTTTAAAATTGTAATTGCGCTATCTCTGCCAAAGATACAACCATAAATTTCTTCTCTTCCAGAAGCGTTAATACCTTCTTCGTGGGAGAGTTCAAGTATTTGTTTGTAGATGAGTTCTCGTAAAGTTTGTCTGTTCACTGGGAGCAAAAGCAGAAAGTAGCATATAAGAAAAATGTAAGCAAGCAAGCAGAATGTGTTTAGTATGGAATATTTGCTGCAAACTGCCTGACAGTTTTAAATCTGTAATAAAAGTATCTGCCCATGATGTAATGTTGTTATTCATTAAGTATTGCTGCATCAAAGATAACCTATACTCTTGTTCTGCTTCAGTCATATTCAAAGCGGTTGTTATAGATTCTGCAATTTGGCCAATATTTAACGGATCAACAAGCAGAGATTTTGTAAGTTCTTTTGCAGCGCCTGCTTTATTGCTTAAAATTACTACACCCTTTTTATCTACTTTGGAAGCTATAAATTCTTTAGCGATTAAGTTCATTCCGTCTTTGATAGGAGTGATTAAGGCAACATCAGATATTAAATAATGCGCCACAATTGAAGAAAAAGGTAATGACCGATATTTGTAGGTTATAGGTTCCCAATTATTTTTTCTGTATTTTTGGTTGATTATTTCAGTTAAAACTTCGATCTTCTCTCTAGTTTTCTTGTAACTATCTATCTCTGCTCTTGACGGGACAAGGATAAGAATCAATTTTACTTTTTTGTGGTAATTAGGGTTATTTTTTAAAAACAAGTTGTATGCTTTTAATTTTTCGATAACACCTTTTGTATAATCCAATCTATCCATTGAAAGAATATATCGATAATGTCCATATTCTTTTTGTAGGCTATTTTTCACTTTTTGAACTTTTACACTACTTGCTTCTTGATTGAAGTTTTGAAAATCGATACTCATTGGGTAAACTTGAGTTTTAACTGGATAATTTTTTGATAAAACATATCCACTGCTAGTATCTGAATTAGTAAAAAATCTTATGGCACCTAAAAAATTTTGTTTGTATTCGGTTGTATGAAAACCAATAAGATTTGCTCCCAGGATTCCATCAATTAAGCTAGATATTGCATATTGTGGTATTTGTTTTAAACTTTCAAAACCCGGAAGTGGTATATGAAGGAAAAAACCAATCTGAGAGTCAGGCAGTTTGCTTCTAAGTAATTTAGGAAGAAGTAGTAAATGGTAATCATGAACCCAGATTAGGTCATCTTTCCGCAAGATTTTAAGCAGTGCATTGCAGAATTTTTTGTTGACATCAATGTACTTATCATATTCTTCACCCTGCCAATCAACAAGGTTTTTAAATCCATGAAAAAGAGGCCAAATCGTTTTGTTGCTAAACCCCAAATAAAATTTATCAATCTCTTGCTTTTCCAGAAAAACTGGGTAACTATTGTATAAAGAAAACAGCTCTTTTTTTACTTTCTCCTTTGCAAAATCGGGTATTTCATTTCCAGGCCAACCTACCCAAATATATTCATTAATTCCTTGGAAACTACGGTTGTCTAAATTCTTTAGATAAGATTTAATTCCTGTTGCCACACCACCTATACTGTCTTCATAAACTAAATTTCCTCCCGCCTCTTTTACTGTAATCGGCAGACGGTTAGATACTATAACCAGTCTCATAATCCTTTCTCCTTATTACGGTTAATTTTCTTCTTTCCCTCCAGAATCGGTTGATCTCATGGAAGAGGATTTTCGTAGTTTTTTCTGCTGCAGTTTCTGGCGAAAAGTTATTTTCCATATGTTGACGGCAGTCTGCTCTATTAATTTCATCAATCCTGGAAATTGTTTCTACCATCTGGTCAAATGTTTTAACCAGAAAACCTGTTTTTTTGTCTACAATCAGCTCACTAGCTGCGCCACGGTCAAAAGAAATGACTGGAGTTCCACAGGCCATTGATTCAGCCATTACCATACCGAACGGCTCGACCCAGTTTATTGGATTTAAGAAAGCTTTAGCATTAGAAAACAGATAATTTTTAAGTCTTAAATCTGCGGGGCCAAGATATTTAATTTGATTGCCATCAATTAGAGGCTTAATTTTTTGTTCAAAATAATTAATAGAATCTTCCCTGAAATTGTCGACAACTCCTCCAAATATGAGCTGTTCACCTGCTTTTTTCGAGGCCATTATTGCTTCGTAAAGGCCCTTTGCTGGTAAGATTTTTCCAAGCCA
>CAZLKE010000036.1:0-8700 GCA_964560075.1 uncultured Gammaproteobacteria bacterium
CAAAAGGTGACGGTTCTAATGTAAATGGGGTGACGTTTTAAAAGTAGTCTAAGAAGCCTAAACTTTATGTTGACAACTCCTCTAAGCTTAAATTAAGATGGTTTAAATGACTTTCATGAGGTTCAAACTACAATTTAATAGTAAATTGCATATTGACACCTTGCAAAATAGTATTAAAATGTAAAGTAAAGGATATGTATAAACGTACCATTGAGGAAAAAATTGAGGAATATTTGGCAGGGGAGGATTATAAAATCTTCTATATCTGGGGACCCAGGCGTTCCGGAAAGACTACAATTTTGAAGAAGCTCTCGCAAAAGTTAGGAGTAAGAGTCTTCAATTTCGATTTTTCCTCAGACCATGTTTTATTTGTTCCGCGGCGGGACATACTGGATAAGCTGACTAAAGATATTAAAATTATCTTGATCGATGAAGTGCAGAATTATCCTCAGGCAACTGTTGCGCTCAAACTGTTACACGACGAGTATAGGGTTAAGGTGATTGCCACTGGATCATCAGAACTTCGGCAAAAAGGCGAGGAGTTTGATACCCAAGCAGGTAGATTTACCGAGCATTATTGTTTACCTCTTGCAATAGACGAGGTTAAAGCAAATAGTAACTTACCTTCTTATGAAGAAGAGGTTTTCGAGAAAAGGTTAGCGGAGCAGATGCAAGTCTTTGGTTCATACCCTGAGGTATATATAGGTGAGTCTCTCTCGGATGAGGATAAAACAAAATTACTTGAACATATGTTTTAAAAGATATAGTTGATATCTATGGATTAAAAGATAAGAAACTAGCAGAGGATATCCTGACTAAAATTGCCCTGCAGCTTGGGAGTGAGGTTTCTGTCAGGGAAATTGCAGCAAGTTTAGGGTCGAATGGGGTTACTGTTGCAAACTATATCGAAATTTTTGTTAGAAACTATATCTTGATTCCTCTTCCTTCATTTAGTACCAATGCCAGAAAAGCTGTATCGGAGAATAGAAAACTCTACTTTTATGATCTGGGTATTAGAAACGCTTTAGTAAAAGATTTTCGGGAGACAAAGCTTCGGCCGGACCAGGGTGGATTGTTTGAGAACTTTATCATTTCAGAGATCGAGAAGCGACGAAGAAACACTGAAGTGCAACGTAACCTCTATTTTTACAGGGAGTATGGCGGTAAAGAGGTTGACCTAGTAATAGAGGATTATAAGAAAAATTACACTGTTTTGGAGATTAAAGTAGATAAAGGGGGAGTGAAAGATATTTTCCCCCTGCCTCATACATCTAAAGTAGTTACCACCCAAAACTATTTTGAGAAAATCTCCGGCTCACTAAGATGAGAATCTTGGCGCTTGAAATTTATACTAATATATGGTATATTTTAGATGATCTTTGAATTTGTAATCTGTTATGGAGCTGAAACGCAGAAAGGCTCTACTGCGGAATGCAAGTAGAGTCCGATGCAAATCGGACTATCGAAAGCATTACGATGAAGGAATGTCGCCCTTCCAGTTCCATAATAGCTTATAATTTTGAAGATAATTCAATTTTCTTACTCTGAAAGCTGTAACCACAAAGTTCATTTCCTCGATTAGTCCATCCGGTAAAGCAATTTTGGTAGTTTCCAGAGAAGCTAAATATTTAGAATCTTTAATTGTTTTTACAAAAGCAAAATCACCCCGTTTGCTATCTTTATTTTCATAAATTTCATCCGGATATTTAATAATTGAAACTAAATGATGGAGAATAAATTCATATTCTTCTGCTGGCTTTGAATCATAAAGATGCTTTAGTGCCTTAGTTGTTAAATGAATTTTCAGGTTGGTAATATTAATTGCTTTAATTACTGCATTGGTTGTATTGCAAAGGTGTATAGTTTGTAATACAACTGGAGCTTTCTCCTCAGTGCCTTGAATGTAAAGTTTATGGATTCTAGGAAGGTTGATCCTTTTCATCTAAATAATTGTACCAAATCCACTGGATATAAAGTTGACAACTTCTCCAAGCTTAAATTAAGATGTCTTAAATGACTTTTTTATGGATTTATACTCCATAAAACTTGACAATTTTATGGAATTTGTAGAAGAGCGTTTCTGGAAGCTTATGAAAAAGCTTGTCACCCTGAGCGTTCTGATGACTCTCCCCAAGCATCATGCAACTGATTAAGGGAGGAACATCAAAAAAACTAAAGGGACAAAAATTTTGATTTCCTATTTGACATAGTAACTGCCAGCAGGAGCATCATGATAAGTATAGTTACCGAGCGTTGAACAACTATCTTTATCTGTAATACAAGTGTTACCTTCTGCGTAAATATAGGGTACATAATTTCTAGCAAAACCAGCAGGCAAACCCCAACTCCAATTATCTCTAGCTGACTGCTGGAGAGAGCTAACTGAAGCAAATTCATGATAACCTAGACCACCTATACCACAATTATCCTCTTCGCCTGGACAGCCTTCTCTCGCAATTGCTAGGTTTTGTACTATCCAGCCTGTGGTATCTATTACTGTTGTTGTACCGTTGCTATTTCGCCAGGTATCTCTCCACCACATGGTAGTAGGTAGAGCACTATCATAGACTACCTGGCTGGAAACATAACAGCGGGTACCGGTCCGACCACTATTACAGAAAGTTGTACAATTAGCTGCTGCTGTGGTTCCACAATTTGAACCAGAGTAGACAGTAACAGCATCCATATGGCAACCGGGCTCAGTGGTAGCAGTAGGATAATTATTCGGGCATGTGATGACTCCGCAGGAGTTGGCATCATGATAAGTATTTGGGGTAGGAGTACAAGCAGTACCGCACTGGGTTGAATAAGTGCTGGTGATTGTACAATTTTGAGTATTGCAGGTGTTTGTATCATGGTAGGTTATTCGAGACCCGCCGCCGGCAGCGTTGGTACAGCCTTTTGTATCACCTAAGCTGGTACATCTTGAAGAGGTATCAATAACATCACAAGTTGCATTGTTTACAGTACAGGAATTAGCCGTTGTTTGATAATCTTGTACGCCTCCGCCCGCTGGGGCGTCAGCACTGGACCCTGAAGATGTCTCGCACCCAGATGCCGTACAAGAGGTTTGGGGTTTGTAGTTATTATTACAATTCATCATAGTACAAGATCTGGCTAAATGATATCTGGTGGGAGTAGGAGTACAGGTTTGAGGGCAAGAAGAGACATTGGAATAGACAGCATTGGCAGTCAAACAGCTCTTGCCATCACAACTACTGTTATCATGGAAATTAAGGGCATATCCATTACCATTGCTATCAATACCACAACCATTAGCTGGCATGGTGACATTATTATACCTGTAAGTGAATGTAGAGTTAGCAGTAGAGGTTCCGCAAACAGCAGCTTGGGTGGAGGAGAGAGGGCATTTCTCAGTGCTGCAGGAGTTGTTTGGAATATAAGTTGACCTGGTACCTCCGTGGATGCTGGAACAACCGTTGGTACCATTATTTGGACAAGTCGTTGCTGTCCCGCCATTTAGATAATTATGCGGACATGAAGTAGCCGAACAAGTGCCGGCTGCATGGTAGTAAATATCTGCTCCAGTGTAACAGGTATAGGTACCAGAACCATCCTTAGGACAGACACTGGCTTTAGTATCTGTGATGTTACAAAGGGCGGTGGTTGGGCTGCCGTTTGCCTGAGGGCAGACATTGGCAACTTGATAGCTGGATTGAGTGCCACATCCTGAGGAAGTACAATTTGACGTGCACCCTCCAAAAAGGCATTGAGTTCCGGTTTGGGCATTAAGCGGACAACTAACAGAAGAGCATCTATCTTCAAAATGATACCTGCCATTGCTTCCGGCTACAGGTGTTGTACCTGGTGTAGGACAACTCGAAGGACACTGGTTGTTTGAATTAGCGCCTCCGCTAAAGAGGGTTGGTCCGGTAGAAGTCCTGGTGCAGTTTGTAGCAGTACAAGAATTATCTGGATGATAAGTTCTGGTAGTATTTTCACCGTCACAGCCTCCATCCCGCCCAACAAAGTAACTGACCCAGTCTTCGTTGCACCGGTTTATAGTGGATTTTATTTCACACTGTTGGGTAGTACCTGGGCAAGTATCGATTGGCTGGTATGTAGTAGTAGATCCGCCAGCAGGGGAAGTGCAACCATCTGCAGTTGAGCAACTGGTTGAAGCCTGGTAGGTGTTAGCGCAGTTGTACATGGTACAGAATCCGGCTAAGTGGAATCTTCCCGGAGTAGGCGTGCAAATATTATTTGGACAAGAGTTTTGATTAGAATAAATGGCATTGGCAGAGGAACAACTTCTGCCAGTACAGGCGTTATCACTGCCATCATGGTAATTGAGGACATACCCGTTACCGGTGTTTTGGTCAATTCCACATCCATTAGCCGGCATGGTAAAACCATTGTAAGTATAGGTAACACTAGAATTTGTTGGGGTGGAGGTACCACAAACAATAGATTGGGTAGAAGAGAGAGGGCATCTTTCAGTGCTGCAGGAGTTGGTTGGAATATATGTTACTCTGGTGCCTCCATAAATACTGGAACATCCGTCTGCCGGACAGGAGGATTGAGTAGATGTGCCCCCATTTAGATAGTTATTTGGGCAGCTGACTTTCCCGCAAGAGTTACCATTGTAGAATTGATTAGGAGTAGGGGTGCAGATTTCAGAGCACTGGTCAGAGCCAGGAGCAGTAAACCCCGGCTGCCAGTAATACAGTGCTTTGACTTCGTTATCAGATAAAGCTCGGAGATAGACTCTGAATTCATCAATTGTACCAATATTCTGTCCACCACCCTGGTAATTTCCAATATAACTGATTTGAGAATTGGATTTAAATGGAGATGTACCAACATATGTGCCATCAACGAAGAATTTAGTCGAAGATCCACTCGCTACTGCAGTTATGTGGTGCCACCCAGTGAGTCCATTGACATTATAACCACTACTTCTAAAACCTGTACCACCATTATCGTAAGCACCTAAGCTTCCACCACTGTCAACTATTACCTGATGGTCTGCACTTGACCCTCTTGTTAAAGTTCTCCAAGTTGCAGAAGGTAGGGGAAATTGTATCCAGGAAGCAATAGTGTAGTTTGTGTTGTTAATTGGTATAGAAGAGCTAAGTGATAGGTATTGATTGGAGTTGCTAAATTGAATTGTTCGTCCAAATTTACCAGTCGCATAACTTGGGTTATTTACTAAAGTTCCATTATTGTTACTGCCCGATGAGTCTGTTGTATTGTCTTCAAACTGGAACCTAACAGAAAAGTTACTTGATGACCAGGTGACTGGGTATGGGCAGGTGATAGTTCCGCAGGAGTTGGCATCATGATAGCTATTTCTGGCTCCGTTAGTACAGACCAAACACTGGGTATTAAAAGTTGAAGACAGCGGACAAGCAGTGGGGTTGCATGAGTTAGCTTGGTTATAGTATTCCCTGCCAACAGTAGTTGTTCCGCCCGAAACTCCGGTAGCTGAAATGCATCCGCCGGTATTAGCCGAGCAAGTGTTCATTGTCAGGTAGTTTGCACTGCAGTTAAATTGAGTTGGGTCGTCGGCATTGTGGAATGTACCATTGCTTGTACTGCAAGTTTCCGGGCAATTGTTTTCTGTTGAGGTAATAGTACAATCACTTAAGCTGCAGGTACTACCTGGGGCATATTGCCTGGTTATTCCAATACCTGTTTGGATCGATTGAATCTCAGATAAAGAAAGGGCTTTGTTAAAGACCATCACCTCGTCAACCAAGCCATTTAAAAATCTTGTTCCGCAGTTACAGTCAACATCAGAACCGATTAATAAATCTCCCGACGTATTTAAGTTTCCTGAAGCTGCGCTTGAAGCCAGCAGAATGCCGTCACGGTAAATTTTGACTGTTGAACCGTCATAAGTTCCAACCCAGTTTTGCCATGTGTTTAAAGAGATAGAATTAGCCGGTGTTACAGCAGCAGTCCACCCTCCTGAAGTTCTATAAATATAAAAAGAGACGCTTCCGTCTATGTTGGGATGAAGAATATAGCTGTTACGCTTTGATATGAACGAGCCGGTAATATTGTTTAAACTTTGGATATTGAACCATCCGGAAACCGTTACGGCTGTAGTTGGGCTAAGAGAGCTGGAGTTGGGTATTCTGACGTATTGGCTGGTGCCGTTAAAGACTAGCCCATTATTAAATTTGCCGGTAGTTACCCAAACAGGATTATTAACTAATGTGCCATTGTTACCATTTAGAGTTAAATCAAAAGCAGTTGTGCCAGAGCTGCTGTTTAGGAGCCAGACACCAATAGCTCCAGGCGGCACATCAGCTACTCCGGACCCGCAGCTTGAGATAGGTGGCTCTGTCAGGTAGTTGGATGGGCAGGGAAGGTCAGGAACGCATGAATTGCCTGAATAGAGCATTAGATCACCGTGGCATTCTGATGAATGGTTTTCGCAGGAATCGGCTTGGGGGAAACTGGTTCCTGGGTCAGGGACAGAGGTATAGAATGACCCAGGTTGGGTAGTACTTCCTGGTGGGGGTGGGGCAGTGGTAGTTATAGCAGTTTCTATCGGTGCTGGTTTGATAACTTCTGTAAATACACGTTGGCTGGAGGAGAGGGTGTCTTTTAGCATTACCAAGTATTTGGGTTCAAAATTGATCTTCTCTGCAGGGTTTACATTTTCGTCTAAACGCCGAACAAATTTAGGAGGCTTACTAGAATTTGTGGAGATTACTGCACCGTTTATAACAAGTTGTTGGATAAGCCCAACGTCAGAGCAATTTGCTGAAGTTGTATCATTTGTAGCACTACAAAAAGCTCCATTTGTGACAAATATACCGTTTAACTCTGTGACTCTTGTATGAACCCGGACATCCCCTTTGACTATAAACACAAACCCGGCGTTTGAGTTACCCCTACCATAAGTGATGTTTTGGTTTATTAACAAGTTTCCGTCTACAAAAACTATTACAGATCTCTGCGGTGCATTAATGGTTCCGTCAATCGTTAGGTTACCTGTTATATTGTAGATTGAGTTACCGGAAATATTATTAAGGTATGTTTGATTTTCGCTTCTTTCTCCGGTTGTGGAGTTTGGGTCTACTCTAATTGCTGGAGCATTGGAGACAGATGTTTCTAAGGGTGTAAGCTTGATATTATCAAAATAGGCTCTCCCGTCTCCGGTATCGTGCTTTCCTCCGGTGACAGCTAAAATATCAATGGTGGTATTTTCTGTTTCACCGCTTCTTCCTTGAGGAATATATGTGGTTGGGCATGTTACATTTTGCCAGGCATTAGCCACTGTTGACTGCGCAACACAACTTGTAACTCCTTCAGCTTTAATAAAAGCTATTTGATCAGCGCTGCTTTTCCAAATAGAGCCTGTTAGCTGGTACGGTTTACCTATCTTAACTGTAACAGATGCTTGTTTGACTATAGATTCAGAAATGTTTGAACTATTAAAATTTTTCAAAGACCAACAACCATTGGGAACCGGTTGGATTTCCAAAGATCTTTGTGGAGTATCTGATGAAACTGCAGTTATCCAGTTAGCAGCAGGGGTACCTGCAGCTTCAAAACTTGGATTATATATTTGGTTTCCTCCGGTTTCAGTGTGCACCTGAGTAGTAGAATTTGGAGCAGTGGATTTTATGTAAAAATCTGATTTTAACTTGTCGTAGTTTGGAATACTAAATGGTATTTGGTTTGAGACGACACACGCCACACTGCTTTTAAACTTTCCTAGAGATTCAACTGCAGAGATTAATCCTGTTCCCCGGGCCTTATTAGGGTCGATCTCAATACAAGTTTCATTTTGTGCAGAAACTTCAGACACAGAGAGTAAAAACACGAGAATAAAAAGTAGAACAATTCTTAATTTTTTCATTACAGGACAACCCGAAACCCGGGTGTAATTTAATGATATCTTCGTATAATTACTATTGCAAGGTTGAATAAGTAGGTTAGGGGCCGCCGGGGTTGGAAATGATGGTATTGGAATGGACATCACCGTCTTTGGTTTGGAGCCAGGGCTTTAGGGGTTGAGTGCAAAAATCAATCGCTCTGTTTGCCTGAAGATTAACTATATAAGGATTTAAAGAAGTAATACCTCCTGAATTAGCTGGCTTTTCAAGTGTTATCTCGTATCTTTGTTTTTCTAAGTTCGGAAATATGTAGTTTCCGGAGGTATCAGTGGTCACAGTATTTGAATATGTGCTATCTAAGCTAGTAATCTTAACAGTGGCACCGGCAATATTTTGACGGCAGGAATTGCGACAAGCATTGGGATCTAGACTATCAGACAAACAAACATTACCGGAGATTGTCGGCAGCTCTTTTTCAAATACCAAATCCACTACAGCTCCTGGTCCATAAGGGTCTCTGTCTGGTTGACAAGGGAGATCATAGATGGCTGTGGTTCTGTTTCTGGCAAGGTTTGACAAAGGCACAAATTTGCCTCTTGTGGTAGTGTTTCCATCTGCACCTCCCCAACTGCCACTGTAAGGCCGGCTACAGTATTCTGGTGTATAGTCGGCTTCACAAGCATCATCGCAGTAACTGCCAACTCCACAACCGCAGTCTGAAGACTGGCAGCCAGCCTGGTCTGGGTAAGCATGGCAGTTTGAGTGGGGTTCGCACCTGCCACAAGTTTCGCCAGTTTGATCCCGGTCTTTTTCTTGCCAGTAGTAATATCCAATTGGCCGCCACCCTTCTGGCCAATAATGCAAGTAGAGGGTTCTTGTTCCT
>CAZLKE010000036.1:8710-9892 GCA_964560075.1 uncultured Gammaproteobacteria bacterium
CGGAAAACCAGGTTCCAGGGTCAACACTGTTTCTGGTAGCCTTATCTCCTTGAAAGATAAAGGCCCATTTTCCATTATCAAAGTTCCAGCCATTATTAAAACCAATATTGGCAGTAGTTAGTGGTTTAATAAAAGAACATATTTGGGCAGTGGAATTTGGCAAGGGAGTTAATGATCCCACATAACAGCGGTTATTGTTGAAATAATACATTTGCAGGGGATAAAACTGGGCAATTTCAGATTCAGTATTTACTAACCTCAGGTTTCCATAGTTTCCACTGGCATAAATTTCACCTGGTGGAGGGGTGGAGGTTTCTTTAAGAAAAATCCTGCCAACTACTTTTCCATCCTGAGGTGGGTCAACGTTTGTTCGTGGAGTCCAGCAGACTCCTGTTTCATGGTAATTTTTAGTGTAAGCATCAGGATCATTTGGAGTTACACCGTCCGGGCAGTTGCATTCGCAACTACCTCCCGGGCCACCATTGACCCAGTAACCTCTGCCGTCTGAGCCTGCACAAAGATCACAAACTAATTGACCAGGGGGAGGGGTAGTTGTGCCACCTGTAGTTGTACAGGATGAGGGGGGAGTATAGGTTTGTCCGGAACAATTAATAGTCGAATAAGTAGCAGTTGATCCAGGGGCTACTTCCTGGTATTGCTGGGCACTAACAATTTGTCCATTTGATAAGTTGCTAATAGTAACGGATGTAGCAGAAGATGTATCAACTAAGCTGTTATTTACTAACCAGTTAGTTCTGTTCCGCCCTTCCACATATCCTTCTTGGCCGGATCCGCCGAGTCTGACTGTGGCTGTGGCACTGTTGCAGGTTTGGTTTGACAAAGTGACATAACAGCCTGTGGGTGGGATGGGTTGAGTGGGGGGAGGAGCAGATGTTGAGCAAGGAGTGGCATCCCGGCAAGTTCTTTTTTCAAAAGCTCCGTCTGAACAATCCCGGTATTCGTACCCTAGTTTGTTATCACACGAGCTGCATCCGTACCAGTTGCTGCAGCTTCTTGGCCCTCCGCTATAGAGACAACACTTTTGTCCTGATTGATCACAATCAGTCGGTGAATATTTGGAGTCAGTATAACCTGTGGGACAACTGCCACTACTAGTCGGTGGTCGGCAAGAGTAGGTCAGGTTTTCTCTGCTTAAGTCAGAACAAATTATTGGCGTGGTGG
>CAZLKE010000037.1:0-9499 GCA_964560075.1 uncultured Gammaproteobacteria bacterium
GCGGGGAATGGCCGGAATTTTAGCGGGAATTTTCTTAATAGTTTATGGATTAAATGATATTGCAGATCGAGAGTCAGACTTAATCAATCCTAGGAAGGGTGGAATAGAAGGCAGCGTGTTTAAACATTCTCAATTAAAACTTATTTCTATATCGATAATTGTTTTTACCCTCTTATTCTTAGGTTTATATATCCTAGTGGGAAATTATATTTCTTTAATTCCGCTATTTTTAATCGTTTTGTTTGCTTATCTATATTCATTTAAACCAATACGACTAAAATCAAAACCAATTTTTGATTCTCTTTCAAATTCACTATGGATGCTTTTTGTTTATCTGCTTGGAGTAACTTCTGTTGCAACTTCCTTCAATGAATCAATAACAGTTCCAAAAAATATTTGGTTATTATTACTAGGAATATTTGCAGCTCATGCCATATCGACATTACCAGATTATGCTGTAGACAAAGAAGCTGGAGATAAAACTATTTCAGGACTTTTAACATTGAGAGGCACAGCATTACTATCAAGTACCATATTTATTGTTATATTGGTTTTGCTCAAGCCCATTAACTTAGCATTTCAAATATATCTTCTTATTTCAGCCTTATTATGTGCATCAATTTTTTTGAAACCGCATAAAAACATAACTTATTATGCGGTTTGGGGAATTTTTTTGGGTTTTCCAATTGCTTGTTTATATACTTTTCTTTTTGATATTAGTTTATTAAGAGATCTTTTACGCTAACTAAAATACAAAACCCCGTTTTATCGGGGTTTTGTATATTTGGTGAAAATTTGTTTACAGTACCGCTTTTAAGCGACTGCACCGATTTTGTACATTCCTGTACCGCAAACTGAACAAACACCTTTGGATGCTTTTTTGCCATTTTTCATAGTAACCTCTTCAACATTGTTAGCATCTCTTTTTGCTCGACATTTAACACAATACATTTGCATTCTGTAATCACCCCCTTTCAACTTTAAAGTTAGGATAATATTAATTGCTTTTGGATTAACCAATATATGATTAGCTCAAAAGATATTGCAAGAGCGGAGAGAATAAAGATTTTAAGAAGATCTGTTTTTAAGAAACTTGTATCTGTGGCGATAATAAGTGGGTTATTTGAGTTTGAGGAAAATGATTTTTTTGAAAGTTGTTGATTATTTGAGAAGTTATATTTGACGTGTTTTCCAGAAAGCTGCCTGGTTAGAGTTTCTAATTTTTTATCTTTGAGGCTTAACTTACTCATGTTTTAAGCTCAGGTTTTCTTACCTTGAGCTTAATTGAGCCTAGCACTAATCTTTATGCCTGTCAAGCATGTCTATCTGGTGTTTTTTTCCGAAGGCCTCATTGACAAAGCTTTGCCCTATTTGTATATTGATAGAGTAACTTATGTATTCGGTCGGGGGAATTACTTTACTTGATCTGGTATTAGTGGTTTGGCTTGGAATCTTGAGTTTCTTTATTTGGAAGAATAAAAAGTTTTTGACTTCTTTTCTTCCTACAACTAACGGGAAGACAAGTGAAATCTCTTTGTTGGATAAGTTTAAAGAAGTACTAGCAGAGGTTGAAGAATTAAAAAAGAAAACTAATATTTCAAGTCAAAACATTAAAGGACTAACGCTCGATGGGTTAGGTCATACACAAAAGGTATTTCTATCAAGATATAACCCTTATGGAGATACAGGAGGGGATCAAAGTTTTACTACTGTCTTTTTGGATGGTAAAGGGACTGGTATAATGCTAACTAGTTTGCATACTAGAGCTGGCACTAGGATTTATGCTAAAAATATAATAGACGGCAAAAGTGAGATTGGTTTATCAAAAGAAGAAACCGAAATATTAAAACAAGCACTAGAAAATTAATATGTTTTCAAATCTATCTAATTTACAAAAAGGTTTACTTACAACGATTATTGCAATAGTTGTATACGCTTTTTCGGCTACGATTTCTTATTCGATTTTTGCTTCAAGCTCTACACAATCCAGTAAGAATTTAGTTAATTCCTTACCTGGACCTGTTAAAAATGGAGAAGAGGATGATGGTTTACCAAAAACTGAAGAATGCCCTCTAAACGGTGCGATGCATTCTAAAAAAGCTAAAGATGCTTGGGAACAAAGATTACCTTTGGCTGTAATGATTGAAAACCATCAGGAATCAAGACCTCAATCAGGCTTAACTAAAGCGGATGTTGTATATGAAACTGTGGCAGAAGGTGGTATTACTCGATTTATGGCGATGTTTTTATGTAATCTTTCAGATATTCAAGTGGGACCTGTTAGGTCGGTTAGGACTTACTTTTTAGATTGGCTCTCTGAATATCCTTTAACCCCAATAGCTCACGTAGGCGGTGCAAATACACCAGGTCCTGCTAATGCTTTGGGTCAACTTGTCGATTATAAACTGAGATCCTTGAATCAGTTTGGTATAGGCTTTCCAACCTATTGGCGTGATTATCAAAGGCTTGGTCGGCCTGTTGCTACAGAACATACAATGTATTCAACCACTCATAAACTTTGGGCTGTTGCAAACAAGAAGAGCTGGACAGCAAGCGATTCTGCAGGTATCAAATGGGATAAAAAGTTTGTACCTTGGGACTTTAAAGACGATGATGTCGGTTCAGTTACACAACAGATTACTGTAAACTTTTGGAATGGATACAAAGATTATGTTGTTGAGTGGAATTATGATTCGACGTGTAATTGTTATAAAAGAAAAAATGGGGGAGCTGACCATATGGATTTAAACAATAATAAGCAGCTATCTCCTAAAAATATCGTGATTAGGTTCATGAAAGAGTCACGGGCTAATGATGGATATGAAAATAATGTTCACTTAATTTATGCAAACAAAGGTCAAGGTAAAGGGTTACTTTTTCAGGACGGTAAAGTAACCGAAATCACTTGGGCAAAGAAAAACAGGCTTGATAGAGAAAAATTCTTCTTGAAAAATGGAAAAGAGGTTTCATTCAACCGTGGACAAATTTGGCTTCAAGCTGTCCCTGAAGGAGCAGAGGTTGTTTACTAGTTTTAAGTTCCTGTCCAGAAAGGAGGAGGTTTGGAGGAACTATTTGTCTCAAAAGTTAGAGTTAAAATCCTAAAACTCTTTTTCTCTTCTAAAGAAATTTTATTTCATGTTCGAGAGATAGTTAGGCGTGTTGATGAAGAGATTAATGCTGTTCGACGTGAGCTTGCTAGGCTTGAAAAATTCAATTTAGTTGATTCTGAATGGAGAGCAAACAGGAGGTTATATAGAGTTCGCAAAGACCATAAATTTTACTCCGAGCTTTTAGGTATGGTTGTAAAATCAACTGGTCTAGGAGAAGCTATTCTAAAAAACAAACCGAAACTCGGTCGAATTAGATATGTAATGATGGCAACAAGGTTTGCAACTCATGGTATTTCAGGATCAGAAGATGTGGACCTTTTAGTTGTCGGTCAAGTTGTTTTACCAGAATTACAAGCATTAATAGCAGATGAACAAACCAGAAGAGAGCAAGAGATTAACTACTCTTTTATGGATGAAACAGAATTTAACTTTAGGGTAAAGAGGAGAGATCCTTTTATTTTGCGGGTATTAACACAACCAAAGATTATGTTAATTGGTGATGAAATGCAGCTGCTTGATGGTGTTATACTGTAATACTAATGAAACCCCGCTACACCCTTTGGATTATAATTTTTTTAAGTTTAATATCCTTGTGGCTTAATGTCCCAAAACTCTCCAAAAATTATGTTGTTCCTTTTTTCAAGCTTAATTTAAGTGATTTAGTAGGAATTTTCCCCCTTAACTTGGGGTTAGAACTTCAAGGCGGGACACAACTTGTACTAGAGGCTGATGTTTCTAAGCTTCCGGAGGATAGAAAAGATATTGCGCTAGATTCAGCAAGGGAAATTATTGAAAGACGGGTTAACTTGTTTGGAGTGTCAGAATCAGTCGTCCAAACTTCTAAAGTTGGTAATCAAAGACGGATTTTAGTGCAGCTTCCTGGTATTCAAGAGTCTGAAGCCGCTGCAAACTTAGTGGGGACAACCGCTCAACTTGAATTTAGAGAAATCTCTCTTGAGGCAAGTGACACAGCTATTATTAGTATCGATAATACAACTGCCACTGACTTAAAAGGTAATGATTTGAAAAAAGCTGAAGTTGTATTTAACTCTTCTCAGCAAGGAAATTCTGGTCCGCAAATCTCTTTAGAATTTACTCCAGAAGGATCAAAAAAGTTTGCGGAACTGACAAAAAGAAATATTGGAAAACAACTTCCCATATTTCTGGACAGCACATTATTACAAGCACCTGTTGTACAGCAGGAGATTGTTGGGGGCAATGCTGTAATAACTGGTCAATATACAACAGCTGATGCAAAACAAATAGCGACCCAACTTAACGCAGGTGCTTTACCTGTTCCAGTAAAAATTTTGGAACAGCGGTCGATCGGCGCTTCTTTGGGACAAGCATCTATTAATAAAAGTGTTGTTGCAGGACTCGTAGGTTTAGTATTAGTGATGGTTTATATGGTTGCCTATTACGGGCTTTACGGGTTAGTAGCTTGCTTTGCTTTAGTTATTTATACTTTAGTTACTTTAGCAATTTTTAGAACAGGTTTATTTTTAATGCCGCCAGTTACTTTAACACTTGCAGGGATTGCCGGATTTATTCTGTCGATTGGTATGGCAGTTGATGCTAATATCTTGATCTTCGAAAGAATGAAAGAAGAAAAAAGAGCAGGAAATAACCCCAAAACTATACTTGATTTAGGATTCAAACGAGCTTGGTCCTCAATTCGAGATTCTAATATATCATCGCTAATAACAGCAGGTATTTTATATTACTTGGGTTCTGGATTAGTAAAGGGTTTTGCTGTTGCTTTTGCTATAGGTGTTTTAGTTTCAATGTTTACAGCTATTACTGTCACAAAAACATTTTTAGAGCTTTTGAGTAGAAGATGAAATTTTTTACTAGTAAAAAACCACATTACGAGTTCTTAAGAAAAAAATGGATTAGCCGGCATAAAGAAGTTAGTGATAATTTGGTAGATAAACACTTAAGACATGTAGCGTTAAGTGGGCTAGGAGGGTTAATGTTGCTGACAACACCAACACTTGGTATACCACATCAGCTAAATCAATCTCATATTGGTACTCTGGCAGATGTTCAAAAGAGTACATCGGGAAATGCTATATTGATGGCGGAACTCTCAGATAAACTGCCATCTGATGTGCGAAATTTAACTAGAGAGGAGGAAAAAACAGTAGTAGATTCAATTTATAAAGACTTGGGTGTTAAAGTGGTTGCAGAGATGGATAATAAAAGATTAAACAGAACATATGGAGTCATTGGTGGTGAACAACATCTATATCGTTATCCAGGAGACAGTTTAGAAGCACATTCAAAAGATGCTGCTGATTGGGCAATGTTTGGTCCTGCTGGAATAGCACCAGGCTTAGGCGCTTGGGGATATTTTACTCCTTCCAAGCAAGCGTTTACTAAGGAAGATGAGATGCGAGAAAGATATTATTTAGCAGTGCAAACATTTTTATCTCCAGGTTTCTCAGAGCGCGTTCGGGAATACCGGGATTTTTATAAATTTCGTAAAATGTTGGTTGTTAATCCCAAAACAGGCCAAGCTGTTGTTGCTGTAATTGGGGATGCAGGGCCAGCACAGTGGACTGGAAAACATTTAGGCGGTTCACCTGAGGTTATGCATGAACTGGGGTTAGCGAAGGGATCAAGAAAAGGGCCAGTACTTTATTTTTTTGTTGATGATCCAGAAAATAAAATTCCACTTGGACCGGTGAAAGCGGAAGGATAAAAAGTATGACAAAATTTTACGGACATTTAATAGAACTTGAAACAGTCATTGTTGAATTAAATAAATTAGAGTTGGATGATAATGAAAGACATCATTTAGCAACTTTAATTGATTCGACTATTCATAACATGGTTTTAGATACAATTTTTTCTCATTTATCAGAGGAAGATAAAAAGTTGTTTTTAGAGAAATTATCAAGTAACGATCATGATGAGATTTGGAATTTCTTAAATTCTAAAGTTGATAACATTGAAGAAAAGATTAAACTGACAACAAAAGAGCTTAAAGATAAATTACATGAAGATCTAAAAGAAGCTCATTCTATTCATCGGAAACACAAAAAGGAGAAAAGAAATGATTAGATTGATGAGAAGAAAATTATTTTTCTTTGTACTTTCTACACTTGTTATTTTGCCAGGATTATTTTATGTCTTAATGGGGGGGTTGAAACTAGGTATAGATTTTACAGGTGGCTCCTTACTTGAGTATAAGTTTGAGAGAGAGACAAAAATCGATGAATTTAAAAAATATGGAACTGTTAATCAAACTGCAAGCAATACATTTATAATTCGAACAAAGTATCAAGAATCCGAAAATCTAAATCAATTAAAAAACGAATTAAAAAATAATGTTGGTGATTTTGAAGTAGTTAGGGAAGAAAATATAGGACCAATTATTGGAAATGAATTGAAAAGAAAAGCTTTAATTGGAGTAGCTGTTGCGTGTTTAATGATTATTTTATATATTAGCTACGCGTTTAGGAAAGTACCTAAACCAGCTTCCTCATTTAGATTTGGAGTTTCTGCAGTCGTTGCATTGATTCATGATGTGTTAGTTTTAGTTGGTATTTTTGCAATTTTAGGAAAACATTTTAATATAGAGATCGATAGTTTATTTGTAACCGCTCTTTTAACAGTGATAGGTTTTTCAGTACATGACACGATTGTTGTTTTTGACCGAATTAGAGAAAACATGCCAAAGTATTTAGGACTTAAATTTTCTGATGTGGCAGATATATCAATTGTGCAAACGCTTGCTCGTTCTTTGAACACATCTTTAACTGTGGTATTTGTTTTACTAGCGCTGCTTCTCTTCGGGGGAGAGACAATTAGATGGTTTGTAGTAGCGTTACTTGTTGGCGTGATTTCAGGAACTTATTCGAGCATTTTTAATGCTACAGCGCTGCTTTCTTGGTGGGAAGAACGTCTTGGTTACTGACTTAATATAATTGTTTGATTCTTTCTAATAAATATTCTCGATTGTTCTTTGATTGATCTTCTTGAACCTCTTGCAATAAGGACTCAAGAACCTCGCCTACTTTTCTGCCCGGTGGTATATTTAAAGTTTCCATTACATCTTCCCCATTAACTTTTAAATCAGTTATTGAAAATGGTTTATGTAAAACTTCCTTTATTCTTTCTTTAAATTTTTCAAGTCTCCATGAAGTAGGTTTTTCAGTTCCTCCACCTAACCTATCTGCCTCACGCAGTGCAAACATATCATCTAAATTTTCTAATCCAACATTTTTTATAAATCTTCTGATGGCACTATCTGTTTGTTTTTCATCAACAGTAAAAAGATGGAATCTTACAAGTTTTACGACTCTATCAGTATCTTTTTTAGATAGTCGAAGCCTTTGACAAATCTTTAAAGCAATTTTACCTCCAACAACATCATGACCGTAAAAAGTCACATTGCCATCTTCCTGCACTTTGAATGTATCTACTTTTCCAACATCATGAATTAAAGTTGCAAAACGGACGATAGGATCACTTGACGAACAAAACTTTAAGGAATTAAAAGAGTGTTCGCCAATATCATAAATCCTTACATGTTTTGGGCCTTCTTGTACAATTCCAAAAGTTTTATCTAGTTCAGGTAATATAAACTTGAGTAACCCTGAATTTTTTAATAGAATCATTCCATCTGCTGGGTCATCTGATGCCAAGATATTGAATAATTCATCTCTAATTCTTTCCCAAGAGATATTAGTGATTTTCGGAGCGTCATTTTTTACTGATTCAAAAGTATTTTCCTCAATAGAAAAATGTAGCTCTGTAGCAAAGCGGATTGCTCGAATTAATCTTAAAGCATCTTCATGAAATCTAATGTCAGGGTTTTCAACAGCCCTAATGAGTTTATTTTCCAAATCTGTTTGTCCATGAAAGGGATCTATTAAAATAATGTTTTCATTTGACCCAACCTCTAGTGCGATAGCATTAATAGTAAAATCCCGCCTTTTTAGGTCTTCTTCTATTTTATTTGTCCAGACAATTTTTGCCGGATGTCTAAAATCTGTGTAATCTTCTTCCCTTCGCATGGTGGTAATTTCGATTACCCCACTATCAGAGGGTACACTTACTGTTCCAAACTTATTATTGTAGTGTCCATTTGGGAAGATTTTTAAAATCTCTTCTGGTTTAGCATCAGTTGTGAAGTCTAAATCCTTTAATTCTCGACCTAGAATTAAGTCACGAACAGCACCACCGACTAAATATACTTGAAAGTCGGTTTGTTTAATTTCGTTGAAAATCTCGACAACTCTTTTGGGTAGCTGATTGATTGCTAATTTTTCCATAAGACGATTGTACCTGAGTAGTTACTTTCTGTAAACGAACTTAAGCTGTGGTAAAATTTTCAAACGTAGGAAGAAAATTTATGCCCAAAGTTTGGAGTATTATAAAAAGAAAAGAGAAAGACCTTCAAAAACATCTGTTATCGATCAGGGATGTTAAATCCAAAAAAGACAGTGATGAATTCTTTGACCCTAAAATAGAAAACTACTTAAAAGAATTTGAGATTCAAAATTTAAAAAAAGCTGTAGAAAGAATTAAATCTGCAATAGATAAAAAAGAGCAGATTTTTATTTATGGTGATTATGATGTTGATGGGGTGAGCGCCTCAGCTGTAATGTATTTGGGTTTAAAAAAGATTGGTGCCAGTGTCTTGCCGTATATTCCCCACCGGGAAAAAGAGGGATATGGATTATCAAAAACCGGAATAGACGAAATAAAGAAAAAAGATGCAAAACTTATAATTACTGTAGATAACGGTATAGTTGCACTAGAACAAGTTAAATATGCTAAAGATTTGGGAATTGATGTAATTATTACTGACCACCATACACCGCTTGATACTTTACCTGATGCAGATGTTATTGTTCATTCTACTGCCATCTGTGGTGCAGCTGTTGCTTGGTGTTTGATTAGAAAACTAGTTGATGAAAAAACCGCTAAAGAATTACTACAATTTGTCAGTTTAGGAACGATTGCAGATATGATGCCTCTTTTAGGAGTAAATAGGAGTTTAATTGTTGAAGGCTTAAGGCAGCTAAATACTACGACTAACATTGGTTTAAAGGCTTTAATTCTAGAATCTGGTTTAGAGCTTGGGAAGATCAGTTCTTTTGAGATTGGATTTGTTCTTGGCCCAAGATTAAATGCTATCGGAAGATTAGAACACGCCTTAGATGCTTTACGTCTTTTATGTACAAAAGACTTACTGAAAGCGACGAAGCTATCCAGACTTCTTTGTGATATGAATAGTAAACGACAAAATTTAACCCAAATAGCATTTGATGAAGCAAGACTTCAAGTTCAGGAGAGCAAAAAGATTTTTGTTTTAGGCAGTCAAATGTGGAACCCGGGAATAATTGGGCTTGTGGCAGCTAGAATTACAGAAGAAT
>CAZLKE010000038.1:0-1600 GCA_964560075.1 uncultured Gammaproteobacteria bacterium
CCAACCACAAAGTGTCTGAACACACCATTTATTAGATGTGCCATAATTGCCTTTGCATATTTCCCCAGCTCCTAGGTTTCCATCAGCACAAGTTCCACTACTTCCACATTGGCTATGGTCAGTACACCCAGCAGGACAAGGGTTAGAAGTTCTTAAATCAAGCCGCTTAGTTTTACATGCCTGCTCAGATTGAAAGTATTCTTCTTGCGCACAATATTTGTTATTCAAAAAGTCCAATTCTGAATCAGCATATGCTACATATCCGGCCCATACACCATTATTAGAGTTATTGCATGCAATTTTACAGGTATTGGTAAGTACTGTTTTGTAAGGTTTTGAGGTGTCACAGGCAAATGTTTTGGTAGGAAAAAGAACGAATGTTAGTAAAATACTTAAAATGATAAGTGTTTTTGCGAGAAATATTTGAACAATACTCATTAAAAACATTATAAGCACTTGGCATAAAATAACTCAAGGAGATCTTAAAAGATTTATTATTTATCTGAGAAGGAAAGATAATTACTTGTTACAATATTTTGTACCTCTTTAGATAGTGTAGAATTTACAGGATTGCCCGCCATGAAATCTATATCACCTTTGGCAACGACTTGCCCTATTAATCCTCCGATGTTAGGGTAGATAGCTACTCCTAAAAAGTCCGGATCGCTCGAAAACCTTTTGATTTGGTCAGAGAGACCAAATCTAAATACGAACTTTCTTGACTGCTCATCATATAAAGATCCGAAAGAGCCTAATCGTACATCGATCCCTTTATAGGTATAGTAAGACCCACGGTCGTCTTTACTTACAGGACCATTCATGTATTCATCTTCTGTCATCACTACAAATTCTAAGGTATCATAATTAAAATGTTGGCCGCTTTTGCCCACAAGTTCAGCAAATTTATTTCTCTCTTCTTCTGATACTTCGGGATTAATACTAATCATAAAAGGGGAGTCTGGAGTAGTTCTAAATTCAGCGACAGGATTATTTCCTAAGTAAACAGCATCAACAAGTTCTGTTTTAGCTAGAAGCTGTTCCACAGGACTAAGAGGAGCTTCAGCCATGACTCCTTCAACTTCTGGCTCTGTCATATCTACAGGAGGTTCAAGTGAGGCGATTTCTTGTGGTAACGCTTCCGCTCTGGCAACACCAAGTCTAGCAGCAGCTCCAAGACCTGCTAATCTGCTTAATCTTCCTAAAAAACCCCTCCGGTCAACTTTCGGAGTAGTTACTATTCTTGGTCTTTCTTTCTCCAAATCCATATCCATATTATCCCATAATATAGTTTAAAAAAGCAAATCTAGCTTAACTACAGTTTATCATACAGTTGTTCACAATCAGTTGGGTTTCGACTTGATTTGTAATATCCACTCGGACAATTAGGAGCAGGCTGACAAGAATAACTCAATCCATTTCCACTATATGATGAACATGAAGGAGCAGGCGCTGGACAAGTCACCCCTGCACAAGGGTTACTTGAAGTACCACAACCGAGTCGTTTTTCAGTTGGATTATCTGGATTGCAGGCAACTTCTACTTTTTGTCCATTTACACAATCACAATAAGACCATCCTGAAATTGGCTTTTATTACTGCCT
>CAZLKE010000038.1:1610-9139 GCA_964560075.1 uncultured Gammaproteobacteria bacterium
CCTGTAATATAATTCACTCTAAAATACCTATATAACAGAGCAATACGATGAGAGAATTTACAAATGATTATTACTTAACTGTATTTTGGATATCTCTTGATTAATTAATATGTCACAGCTGGAAGAACGATATTTTAGTCCTCTACTTAATCAAAAACGTATGGGTAAGGAGATTACTCCTTTACAGCAAAGTGTCCGAAGAATGGTAGATGAACACTTGGGGGATTTTGAAGGCGTAGAAGTGAAATCGGGATTACTTCATCAAGTGTTTAAGATTAGGGGTTCAAAACGAGTGGGTGTATTGAAGGTTCGCGAAGCTCAACTTTCAGGCTTACCTCAATATACACATAATCCTCAGGACATAATTTACGAATATCGAGCTTTGCAACTGCTCAATACTTTATGTGATACAACGTTTCCACAAGTGCTAGATTTCGACTTGGAAAATGCTTTGTTAATGACATCCGATGTTATGCCAAGCGGTAGAACTCTAGAAGATGAACTTAATGATGGTAGAACAACAGATGAGGATATGTATAGACTAGGTGTTACCGTTTCTACTGTTCACAATATGCTTAAACCAATACCTTTCTCATCTAGAGAAGAAGGAGACGATGAGGTTCTGCAGGAGGATGTTCACTATCGATTAGGTTATCATAATAATCCGATACTCAACCAGTTAATAAATGAACTGAATAACTTGCCTAAGCAGTTAATACTAGCAGATTTATCGCCAAAAAATATCGGTAAAGACGCCTTTGGTCGTCCTACTATATGCGACCTGGACGACTTCTATAGAGGAACAACTACGTTTGCTTTGGGATACTTATCTGGTCACGTCGTTGTTCACAATTTACATAACTCAGACAGAACAACAATATTATTAGGGGGTTTACATGAGGGTTATAAGGATGAGGGAGCGAATGTAGATATAGAAGGCTTGCCCTTCAAAAGAGTAGCTTTAGGAACAGTATTATATAGAATATATAACCCACTTATCCCTTATAGACGATTTACGCAAGGAGCAGATATAAAGGATAAGGCAAATAGGGCGTTCAGTTTGTTGGGAGATAGATCTTTAACCTGGGATGACATTACCAAAAATATGACTTCATAATCACGAAGTACACACCTACTCTCTAACACCGGTAGAGGTGATTGGAATTTGGTTAGTACATAAGCCACATGTGAGCGCACTAGTCCTGTTAAAAGGGTTTCTAGTCAATCCTCGAAATGGTACAGATAGTTCGATTTCTCTTCTATACCCGATAACTGCTGCCCCTACAACTCTTAAACCTTCTGTCTGCATATAATTTATATTATCTCTAAGGTCTGTTCCAGTAAAAACAAGATCATCAACAAATAAACAACGAGTTCCCTTGGGCGGGATAAAACCATCATATATATAAATCATCCTATCGGTATCGGATCTATAACTTGCTGTAAAAGGCACTCTAAGAGCTACGGCAACCGAATATGCCAACACGGTACCGCATATGGCTGGACCAACTACCACTTCAATTTGATCTTTTTCCTTGTCGTAAAGCTTTGCTAGTCTTTTGCCAACTTCTGACATTACAGATGGGTATCTGAGAAATGCCATTTTGTTTATCCAACCATTACCATGATCGCCATTATAGAAGACGAAATGTCCTTCATGCCATCCATTACAACGTTTGATGATGTCAATTGTGGATAATTTGTTGAGGTCACTTTCTGCAAGCAGTTCGTTGATATACTTAATTCGCTCCATGTTAATATTGGCTACATTATAGGTCATGAGGAGCAACAATAAAAGTCATGTATTTATACTAAATGAGACACTTTCCGTTAGTAGCCAAGTATAAGTTGTGCTAGAATCACTCTATCAAAGATATAATTAAGTCTGTATGAAAAGAGTATATAATTTGAACTGGGGTTTTATAGACGAGACCTATTCCCCTAGATTTTTGCCTCAACTACTAAAAGAGGCTTTGACTGATAAGAATTATGAGATACTTCAGTACATTGAAGCTGAAGGTTTAGATGAATTACGTAAAATGGGTTGTAATTTTTTGTCTGTTAATAACCAGGTATCAGCAAAACTTTCGGAATTAATGGTAACAAGCGGATCTATCTCAGGTATAGATATGGTGTCGCGAGTGATCTTACATGGAAAATACGACAGTATCGTATTTGAGCCAACATATGATATCGCAATTGAATGTTTAAAAATAAACTCACGTTTCGTACACGGGGTAAGGTTTAGTGAGGGTGGATCACTTTCTGTATCAGCTTGGAATAAATTCGAAAGGTTGGCAAAAAAGAGGTCAACAAAATTAGTTTATATTATTCCAAACTTCAATAATCCAAATAGTGTAGTACTTACCAAGTCAGATAGGGAAAAAATACTCTCGATTTGTAGAGTAAATGATATTGTGATCATAGAGGATGATCCATATAGCATCTATAATTACAGTGAGAATAAGTTACCTGACAATATTATTAGTTTAGATAAGGATAAAACTAATACAGTATACCTATCCACATTTTCAAAGATTCTTTATCCGGGGATAAGATTAGGTTTTTTAGTAACCAATCAAGAGTTGTTATCAAAAATTCTACATATTCAAAGGTATACCATTACTAGTGCTAATCTTATTTCACAAGGAATACTATTGTGCGCGTTTAAAAATAAAATTATCACCCGGTCAGCGAAACATTATTATGATGTTATTCGGGGTAAAAGGGATTTAATATTTTCAGAAATTGATAAAAATTGCTTAGGTGAAGAACTGGATATTGCACCCAATAAAGGTGGTATGTTTATTTGGGCGAGAATTAAAAAGGAGGTTAATACCACCTCACTTTTAGCTGATGTTACTAGGTTCGGTGTTACATATGTGCCCGGTTCGGTTTACTATATAAACGGTGACGATCATAGACATATTCGTCTTTGTTACAGCCATATCGAGAAGTCGGACATACCTGAGTCAATAAAAAGGTTGAAGAAGGCGCTTCTTAATGCTTAAATTAACTTAATATTTCTATAAAGTATGCGTATTGTTTTTATCGACCCCTTAAATCTTTCGGGTGAACAGATTAGGCGGATTAAAGCCATGGGCGATACGACTTTTTATAGTAGCCCCCCACAAACTGATCAGGAATTAATTGATAGGTTAAGTGATAATGATATAGCGGTCGTCAATTGGGTAACCCTACCTGATAAGATCATTGACAAGGTTAAGGGTAATTTAAAATATTTAATTATCCCTTATGTAGGTTATGATTGGGTTGACGTAGGTGCAGCCAAGAATAAGGGGATTCGAGTGTTGAATAGTCCGAATCAAAGTACTGATGCGGTTGCAAATTTTACTATTGCTTTGCTTTTTGCGCTTACTCGTAAGATTGTAGTAGCAAGTTTAGATATTAGAAATGGTTTTTGGAGACCTCAACATTTCACCGGTGTTGAGCTTAGCTCTAAAACTATTGGGGTTATTGGTTACGGTAGGATTGGGAAAAGGGTTGCAGATATTGCTCGATCTTTAGGGATGATAGTTCTTTGGGCAAACTCAACAACGAGCATAAAGGACTTGGAGCAAATAATTTCTAGTTCTGATGTTGTTACTTTGCATGTCTCTTATAAAAAGACCGCGGGTTATGTTTTAGATGCAAAGCGGTTAAGATCTATGAAAAAAGGCAGTTATATTATCAATACCTCTCGAGGGAGCTTAATTAATGAAAGCGTATTATTAGAACAACTAAGAAATGGGCATCTGGCGGGAGTTGCTTTAGATGTTCTTACTACGGAACCTTTAGACTATACCAGTCAAATGGGTGTAGCTCTAAAGGATAAGTATAACCTTATTATTACTCCCCATATGGCGTTCAATACTTTAGAGACTGACATTCGCAGGGGAGAGGAATTAATACTAAATATCCAATCCTGTATACACAATAAACCAGTTAATGTAGTTAATTGAGAGTGGAGTTTGAGGGATTAAGTTTATACCACAAAATTTAATATCTTACCTGGTACATAAACAACATCTTTAATATTTTTACCCACTAAGTACCTTTTCGTTTGTTCCTCGGCTAGTTTTTGCAAATGTTCCTTGTCGTCAAGACTAGTTTTTGGTACCTCAATCTCACCTCTTCTTTTACCGTTTACTTGTATCACAACTAAGGACACATCTTTGATCAAGTATTGATTATCATAAACAGGCCAAGACTGCTGGTGAATCGACCATTTAGCTTCCTTAGTATCTAATTTGGCAGAATTAAGTCGATACCATACCTCTTCTGCTAGATGTGGTGCAAAGGGGACAAGTAGTTTAACTAGAATCTCTAATTCAAGACGACTGATTGATGGTTGAGTATTTAAATACTTATACCACTCCATTAATGACGAAATAGCAGTGTTGTAGTGTAGCCCCTCCAGATTTACTGTGACTCTTTTGATAGTCTCATGCATTTTTTTATTACTTTCTACTGTTATCGTAGCTTTACTATCTATATGTTGTAAGAACAAGTTCCATAGTCTTTTAATGAAACGGTGCATTCCGGTTATTCCATTATCTCGAAAGTTACCACCTTGGCTAAAAGGACCTAGGAACATTAAATACATTCGTAGAGTATCGGCACCAAACTTTGCTATATACTCATCTGGGACAATAATGTTACCTTTTGATTTACTCATCTTTGCTCCTTCCTTAATTATTAATCCATGAGCATAGAATCGGGTGAAGGGTTCTTCAAAATCAATAAAGCCTAGATCCTTTAAAGCCATAGTCATAAAACGAGAGTAGAGTAGGTGAAGAACTGAGTGTTCTGCTCCTCCAATATATATTGATACGGGTAGCCATTTTTTAATCCTATTCTTATCAAAGATAATGTCTTTTTCTGTGGAAGTATATCTCAGAAAGTACCATGCGCTATCTAGGAAAGTATCTGAGACGTCGGTTTCTCGCCTTGCTTTATTGCCGCACTTTGGACAGGTTGTTTTGTAGAAACTGGGGTAATTAGCTAATGGTGCTTTACCAGTACCCATAGGTTTATAATCTTCAATATATAGTAGTTTTACTGGAAGTTTTTCTTCGTCTTCACAATACCATCCAGGCATATCATCACGTTCACCTACTCCCTGATTTTTGCAATATTCACAAAAAATCATAGGAATGGGCGCACCCCAATATCTCTGTCTTGATATCAACCAATCGCGTAAATGATACCGCACCTCTCTTTTACCAATATTTTCTTTCTCTAAGACATCAAGAATTGTGCTTAATGAGTTAGTGGAGTCTAGGTCATTCCATTTAGAAGAATTAATAATTTTATTAGAACTTTTATCTATTACTTCACGTATAGATAAATTGTATTTTTTAGCAAAATCTAAATCTCGTTCGTCATGCGCGGGCACACCCATGATAGCTCCAGTTCCATAGTCTGACAAAACATAATTAGTGACCCAGATAGGGACCCTTTCTTGATTAATAGGATTAATAGCATAGAGTCCAGTGAATATACCCAACTTATCTTTAGAGGAATCATTGCTAAAATCTGGGGTTTTAGATTTAACTTCCTTAATGAATTCAACTACTTTGTCTTGCTCAACAACTTCTTTTATCTTACCTTCCTGAATTGACTGTGCTAACGGGTGATTGACAGATAGCGCTAAGAAAGTAACTCCATATAACGTATCTGGTCTAGTAGTAAAAACTTCAATAACATTATTAGTATTTTCTAAAATTAAATTAATCGTTGCGCCTTCTGACCTGCCTATCCATTGATGTTGAGCAACTTTAACTTTTTCTGTCCAATCCAGTTTTTCTAGGTTATCTAGGAGGCGCTGGGCATAATTTGTTATTTTAAAAAACCATTGCTCTAGACCCTTTTTTTCTACTACAGAACTACATCTTTCGCACTCTCCGGATATTACTTGTTCGTCTGAAAGAACTGTCTTGCACGAAGGACACCAGTTTACCTGTGCCTTTTTACGGTGAGCTAATCCAGCTTTAAAAAGCTTAATAAAAAGATATTGTGTCCATTTATAGTATAGAGGGTCATATGTTTCTACTAGGCGCGACCAGTCAATAGAAATGCCGGTTAATTCAATTTGACGGTAGAAGTTTTTCATTGAGATTTCTGCTTGTTCCATTGGGTGACGTCCGATTTTTAAAGAATAATTTTCTGAATGAATTCCAAACCCATCAAGGCCAAATGGTTCAAAGACATCATAACCTTGCATTCTTTTAAATCTTGCGTATACATCAGCCCCAGAAAAAGCATACATATTACCTACATGCATTCCTTCAGCCGAAGGATAAGGAAACATCATTAAGTTGTAGAATGGTTTTTCGGATTTATCCATATCCGGAGAAAACAGTTTAGTTTCTTTCCAGATCTTTTGCCACTTTTTTTCTATTAACTCAGGTAAATACTCTTGCGTATTGCTTAAGTGTTCAGGCTCTATTCTTGATTCATCGTTTTTATTATTTATAGGTTTCACAAAGGGTATTATAGCAAATAACGATACTTTAGAGATGTTGAATTTTAACTAACTTATATTAAAATCAGAGTTATTAATGAAGAAATCGTTTGTTGACCCTATTTTTTTGTGCAACCCTAATTTACAAATATTTGACCCCAGCCAACAAAAATGTAAGCTTATTTCACTACATGAATTATCTGGTTCCACAGATAATACCAACCTTGCTTGTCTTACGAAAGAGTTGATAGCTATTTATAACTCCTATTCCAACCAACCACATCTAAAAAATAAGATATTAAATAGAATTATGAGGAGTATAGTAAATTATTGCCTCGCAGTTAATCTTATTCCAAAACCTAGTATTGATAGACAGCGTAAGGAGTACGAAGAGATAGTAAATTTAACATATCAGTACTTAGCGAAACAGAGTTTTGCTTTAGAATCTAGCTTTATATTTGCTCTTTATATCGAGGTTTTACCTGTATTATTAAAATCAAACCAGGTTACTGATAAATTCTTAAATAGTGCTGGCTACAACAGTAGAGCACAAATAATCTCAACAATTAAGACGATTATAGACGTACTTCAACCTGATAGTGAGTTTCGTAAGTTTTATATAATTTCTCCAACATGCTCTCATTACAATGCACAGCTAAATAATGTAGAAAATTCATACGATAGAGGATTGCTTGATGAATTTTACTTACCACAAGTATATGATTTGCTTAGCCCCATTAAAAGGATTGTTTCCATATTAATGAGATATGGAATTCCTGTAGAGGTATACATTCCACAAATTGACCCTTGGCATGATGCACGTCAAATGTTAGCTATGGTGCCTGTTGCGGTGTGGAGATATGTTTCTGAGGAGAGGATAGTAGAAATGTTAGTTACTACAAATAAACTGTCTAACAAATTTCATTCCTTGGCTGAAGAGTATTTTTCAGATCTAAACAAGAACGCCTATAAGCCGTGTACGCTTTCAGATGCATTAATAAAGGAGGGCTCGATAATAGATTTAACTTATAAATATAATAACTTTTTTGAGCAAGCCTATAAC
>CAZLKE010000039.1:0-6590 GCA_964560075.1 uncultured Gammaproteobacteria bacterium
TAATAAATCCTAAGTTGTTACTTAAATCAGCTATATATTCTGAAGTTTTTAAGGGTTTGCTGGCATATGATAAAGTGATGATATTAACAATCGTTCCGAGTGAACCACCAGAGGCATCAGTTGATGATTCGTATACTTGAAGCTTATTAGTTTTTTTATCTGTAGCAACACCTGTGATGCAACTTTGTCCAATAATCGATTGCCCCTCTGCAAAACAGCTTATGGTATGGATCAAATTAATAAACATTAAATTAATATATTGAGGCGATTGGGGAGAGTAGTTTGCCTCTTTAACCGTAATAGTATTTTGAGCTGCTTGAGCTTGAACAGAGCTAATACCAAGAAAGAAAAAAGTTACTAACAAAATACCATGAACCACGAATCGCAGGGCAGTCATACTCTAAGGATAAAATTTGAAGACTTAAAAGTCAAAAGGAAGTTTTTAGTTTATGGAACATTTACACAATTATTGGGTCCGCCGGCAAATCCAAGGCAGAAGTTTGTAACCGGAACTCCGGTAAAAGCCTCAATGATTCTAAGCACAATCCAAGCAAGTATTAAAAAACCAATACCTAAAACAGCCCAGAGAGCTGTTTGCCTGGCGGATTGTAAGTTTTTTGGATCTCCGGCGGAGGTTAAAAACTTAAATCCTCCCACAAATAGCATAATAGTCAGAACAATAAAAGCAAATGTAACAGATAGTCCAATAGCTCTTAGAATTAATTCTTGTAACTGTTGGGCACCTGCAGGGCCTGGTCCAAGATCCATAAAGAAGCCTTATCTTGCTGTTGAAGGTATATTTCTATTATCTAAGGCAGGTAAAACTAGGTTTGTAAAATCAACACCAACAATTACCCCAGCAACGCGGACAATAACGAATGCAACACCTAGGATAACTAAACCGATTAAAGCATTAAGGATTCGGCCTCGAGCTTTACCGACAGCCTCTTTATCTCCACCTGATGTGATCCACGCGAATGCACCAGTGATGAGCATAAACAAAACAGCTAAAACTGCAATAACAAAGACAACAGTTACAGCATTAGAGACAATGACACCAACTGAAGTTGTAGGGTTAATTCCTTGAGAAGGTGGACGCCACTCAATGACAATTCGATCTTGCCCATTAGTATTTCCCTGGGCTAGTGCTAAAACAGGTTTTGCCAGGAAACCGGCAACAGTAGATAAAATAGTAGAAGCTTTAAGTAATAGAGCAGGATTCACCTTCATAATTCAATCATAGAGACTCTTTATAACACTTGTCAAGTATCCTAATTTCCGGTACCAGGAAATCTAAAACCTGTGATTATTCCAATCTGGCGGGCAACAAAAAATGCTAAAGAGAGGATCAGTAGTCCAATTAATGCATTAGTGATTCTGGCTCTGGCTTTGGCAATTTGTTCTTTGTCTCCGCCGGCAGTCATCCATTGGAAGCCGGCCCAAAAGATCATGAAGGCCAATACCAGAAGAGAGACTGAAAGCAGTAAGTTGATAATATTACTTATGAAGGTGCTAATTCCCTGAGCCCCAAAGCCGATTCTGGCAATGGGCGCAGGTGGAGTAATTTTCCCAAACACATCCTCGACGGTGCAGGGTTTGTTGGTAAACACATGACTGCCGTCAGCACGGTCTTCAACTTGGACACCCTGATCACAATAAGTACCTACCACTATGTTCGGATCTCTTGTTCCAACAGGGGGGTGAGAAGCGTTAGTAGTTTTAGGAGTAGAGAGTAGTAGAGATAAAACAAAAGTAAAAGTTAGTAAAAAAAATATCAGTTTTTTCATACAGGCCGATACCTTTCTAGTCCAAAGAATTGGAATAAAAATTGGATTGCTAAGAATAAGAATATCAAAAGTAAAAAGCCAATAATACTATTAGTTATCATAGCACGGGCTTTTGCAGTTTGCTCTTTATTGTCTCCAGCTGTTAAATATCTAAAACCTGCAAAAAGCAAGAATAAAACAACAATAACAACTGCGACATTAAAAACAATAGGTAATAGATTGCCGATCACTTGTCCAAGAGAACTAAATTGTGGTCCACCAAAGCCGTAGAACTTTCCGAGTTCGACTGGCGCTGCATAAACTGGTTTGATTAGCTTAAACATATTTATTTACACCACTCAGTAAATGGTAGGCTTTCTGAAATACACTTGTATCCTGACTTGCATTTTGTGATAAAACAACCAGGGATTTTATTATCTTGGCAATCTTTAACTGAATATTTAGAACACTCTTTTTGACTTGGTGTTGCTCCTTTTTGGGGAGGTTGGGTGGTAGTTGGTGGTGTGTTAGTTTGTGGAGCTTGGTCGGAGACAGTTTCTTCTTGTTGTGGTTGCTCTGGAGTTGTGATTTTTTGTTTGTTAGTGTTTTTTGGATTATTAATTTCTTGAGGTGTTGTGATAGGTACATTTTCAATATTTTGAACAGGAAAGATGCTTTTAGTATACTGCGAGATTGCAAATGCAAGGATTAAAAATAGGAACCCTACAATTGCCCAGGTGATTCTGGATCGAGCTTTAGCAACATTTTCTTTATTATCTCCAGCAGCTAGATATCTAAATGCTCCAATAAATACAAAAACAAATAAAACAAAACCAGCTGCAATGAAAGCCAAGTTTATAATCTGTGAAATAAGCTCTGGTAGAGTGTCAAATTTATCTGCTTGAAATTGAGGCGTGATTGCATTTGAAGGAATTTGTAGGTTTTCGCCAAAGCCGGGTAGTTTAAGAGCTAATTTAGACATGGTTATTTTCCAAATCCTGGTAAACTAAGTATATCAACGCCAATAAATTGTAACAATAAAACTGAGAAGATGATAAAAAGTAAACCAATGACAGCAGAGGAGAATTGGTCTTGGCCTTTTTTGACCGTCTCCGGATTTCCTTGAGAAGTGATCATTCTAAATCCGCCGAAGATCATAAGTAAAAGGGCAATTCCACCACCAACACTTGCCGAAAACCTCAAAAAAGCTGCAATTAATGCTGACGGTTGGGTTGGTATACATCCAATAGCCGTAAGGATTCCAGTCTCGTTTCCTGTTCCAGGGTCACAGGAAATTCCAGACGCTTTAGTGCAATTATTACCATCCTTACAGTTATTGCTTGATTGATTACCTTGTCCATAATCTTGGGTGATTGTAGGTTTTTGGGGAGTGCTTACTTGAGTAATGCTGCCTTGTTGGCCATAAGGAGCGACTTTAATGTTATAGCTACAATTGGTATCTTTGAAAACAGAATCTGAAGCGTTTCTAAAGACTAATCTGTATTCTCCTGCAGGTAGTTTGCCAAAATTAACAGTCTGTATTTGATCGTTTTTCTTTTGAAATAGACCATCGCTCCGAACTCTCTGAAATATAACAGTTCCTTGTAGGTCAATGGATACTCCTTTTAAATTTAGATAGGCTGTTGAAGCTAGTTTTGTGTTTTTATTTACTGTAATCGTTCCATCTACTGTAATTTCGTCAGATTCAGTAGGAGTAGCTGGCTTTATTGTTAAATCACAGGCAAGAAGTGCGTTTTCTTTATCAGATTGAATTGCGTAATTGCCTTGGCAATATACTTGATTTTCAACACCAACCCTTTCTATCGCAACTGTGTGAGTTCCAGGACTAAACAGTGATGCTTGAGTTGAGGAGTTATATTGAAGGTATGGTAAATCCCCGCTTGCTGTTTTTAAAATACCACTACTATCTGGTGTTAAGTTGTCCACATAAACTGGTTTTCTAACGGTGTCGTTTAATGAGATGCTGAAGCCTCCTCTGTCAAAAACTATTCTATATTTTTGAGATGGTGATTTATCAGAGACTGTAACTTCAAAATTTATTCTTTGAGTCTTTGGATCTACATTAGAACCTGTTTCTGGATCTTTATCAGTTAAAGGTGGGAAATGTTCTACTAGTGGAGTAGGGGAATATTTAATATCACATGCAGAAGCAAATGTTGTGGATGGAGTTGTAGAGATAAGAATCAACTCTGAAAAAAACAATGCAATGATTAGAATGATTTTCGGCATTACCTCCAGCTTATCTCAAGTTTAAGCTTCTTTGCAACTAGATGTAGTGGTAAAATATTAAAAGCTAACTTATCTTAAAGATGAGAAAAATTTTCCTGCCACTAATTTTAGTAATTTTTGTTTTATTTCTTATATACTCTTTACCCTTTACGCTTAACCCTATTCGTGCTGATGAAGTAGAGGATTTGCAAGAACAAATTAATAAACTGTCTAAGTCCAAAGACTTGTCTGTAGCTGCTACCAAGCCACTAGAGGGACAGTTGGAATCTTTAAAACAACAACTAACTCAAATTCAAAACAGCCTCAAAGCCTTGTCTGCCAAAATAATCCAAAAAGAAAAAGATGTTAAAATTCGTGAAGAAAAACTAGTTTATCAGCAGGTTTTAATGAATGAAAGGGTCAGAAATTATTATATCCGCTCCTATCTTTCTTCGCCTTTAATTGTTCTTTTATCCTCCCAAAACTCAGGTGGTTTATTTAGAGAGCTATCTTATAGGCAGGCAGCAACTAGGGAAGACCAAAGAATTATTTCTGATGTTACTAGTGAGATGCTGGATTTACTTAAACAAAAAGAAAAACTAGAAAAAGATAAAACTTCTTTAGCTGTTTTCCAGGAGCAAGTCGACAAAAATGCTGATTTTATTGATGGAGAGGTTCAAAAGGCTAAAAAATATCAGGCAGAGTTGACCAATCAAATCGCCCAACTAACAGCCAAACAGCAAGCGATTTTAGCTGCTAAGTCGGGAAACTTTACAACCTCTGTGGGGGATGTGCCTTTATCTGATGATCCAAACTCCCGTCCAACCTTTAATCCGGGATTCTCTCCGGCTTTTGCTGCTTTTTCTTTTGGAGCTTATACCCACCGAAACGGGATGAGCCAATATGGAGCTAAAGGCAGGGCAGAATCCGGACAAAATGCAGAACAAATTTTAGCTGCTTATTACCCTGGAGCCAGTTTAAATAAAAACTATAATGTGCCCCCGACAATAAACGTTACTGGTCATGGTACAGTGGCTTTTGAGGATGTTTATTTAATGCGGATTTATGAGATGCCCAATTCTTTTCCTAAAGAGGCGTTAAAAGCCCAAGCTGTAGCTGCTAGAACCTATGCCGTCCGTCAAGGAGGTAGTATTTGTGCGACAGAATCATGCCAAGTGTATAAACCAATTAATAAGGGCGGTGCTTGGGAAGAAGCTGTCAGGGAAACCAGAGGATGGGTGCTTGAGGGTGGGTCAAATGCCCAGTATTCTTCAACTACTGGCGGTTACGGCAATAACTCTGGTTGGGATACAAAATGCGGTTCAAAAGATTGCTGGACTCCAGATGCTTATGAAAAATTAGCTGGTTCCCCTTGGTTTTATAAGGGTTGGTATAAAGATCGCTCAGGGAATTCTTGCGGCAGGTCTCATCCTTGGTTAAATATGGAAGAAATGGCAGATATTTTAAATGCCCGGATTGTTTTGGATAGTGGCCAAGAGACAGACAGGGTTTCTCCAGTTGATACCTCTTGCTGGCCGGGAAATCCTTTCTCTAGAGATGAGATGAAGAATAAGGCCAATTCAGTTGGCGGGGCTGTTAGCTCAATTTCTAGTGTAATTGTGGTTTATTCTGGTAGTGGGAATACTGCCACAGTTTCTTTTGATACCAATAAAGGCAGGCTAGATATTTCAGGATCTAAGTTTAAAGAGGCTTTCAACTTAAGGGCTCCGGGCTATGTTTCTATTAAGTCACCTTTGTTTAATATTGAGAAGAAATAATAATATGGCTTTTGATCTGTTCACTGATTTTTTAGAGAAACCATCAAACGTTAGATTTGACCATCAAGAGGATGATGAAACTATTGAGCTTTTTTTAAGGCAGCACTTTATTGTTAATTTGCCCTGGGTTGTATTTAGCATCTTTGCTTTGTTTTTTGCTCAAGTCCCTTCAAATCTAATTCTTTCAGCTTTAATCATCTATTTTTTGGTAATAACTGGATATATGATTGAAAGTTATTTGCATTGGTATTTCAATATTTATATAGTCACAAATATGCACTTAGTAGATATTAATTTCCATACATTACTTTCCCGGGAGATCATTGAAGTAAGGCTAGAAGATGTCCAGTCGCAGTCCTCAAAGATTCAGGGATTTTTTAAATCTATTTTTCATTTTGGTGATGTGGTTATTGAGACAGCAGGAGAGAGGCAGAGAATTACATTTTTAAATGTTCCAAAACCCGATGCAGTAGCTGATCGCATTCAGGATTTAACAGCTGTCCAAGAAAGGGAAAGTAATGCCTTCTGATAGTCCATTTGTTTTTACTAATTTACTGGGAAACTTTTGGATCGTCCTAGAAATAGGTACTATTTTATTTGCCGGACTTTATTTTATTTTTAGCTTAATGGTAGTCCGTCAAGTAAAATTAATGACCCAAACTTTAATCAACCAAACTGCACCTCTCCTTCGCGCACTTAGTATTCTTCACTCTGGGTTCAGTTTAGGACTGTTAATTTTATTGATCGGTTTTTTACTAACATGATTGCGTTTGCTAAGGCTACCTGCGGGAATACTGATTTTGAATTTTCTCAAAGT
>CAZLKE010000039.1:6600-8941 GCA_964560075.1 uncultured Gammaproteobacteria bacterium
TCTTTTTTTAAGCCCCAAAAAAGATCAGCACCTGATCCTCTTTTTATCTTCTACTGGTGAGGCACTACCAATCAAATCTCATAAAATAGCAGCAGAATTAGAGGAATTATTTTTTGACTCTAGGTCAAAGGGCTCTGATTTTTTAAAAGAAGGGATTGCCTTTTTAAAAGAAAGAATAGATGAATTTGAAAATTCAAGTTTTATCTTAGCTACTATTCTTAAGAATATCCTCTACTTTTATGCAGAAGGGGATGTCGATGCTTATTTGCTTCGGAATAATTCTAAGCTTAATTTAAGTGCAGGAAAGTTAGGAAAAATTGTTTCAGGAAGGCTGCAGGAAGGCGATAAAGTGTTATTTGTTACTGAAAACCTCAAAGAAAAAGCTGATTTAGCAACTTTAAATACCTCAAACCTTGCAGATGAAATTGAGTATTTATCTTCAAAATTACAGTTAAGAGAGTCAATTGCCTGTTTTTTAATTAGCGTTGAGAAAAAACGGGTAGTAGAGAAGATATCAAACCCCTTTGCTTACCCATTAAGGATCCAAGTAGTTTCCAGGTCTTGGAAAAAACCTCTTCTCAACACCTTAAATCTTCTTAAACCAAAAAATAAAAAAGGATTGGGTATTTATTTAATCTTAAGTTTGGTTTTGCTTACCTGTAGTACCCTTTATATACGGTATTTGCAAAAAAATAGCCAAACAAATCAGCAGACAACTACTCTTGTTAATTCTTCAAGATCATACTTTGCTGCAGCTCAAAACTTAAGATTAGATAATCCGGAAGAGGCCAGAAACAACTTCTTGGCAGCTAAAAAAGATTTGGACAAAGCTTTAAAGATAAAGCCAAAAGATTCAAAGTTACTTGATTTGCAAAACGAGTTTAATTTATCAGCAAAAGAGATCTTAAGAGAATTTGAAGTTAAAGACTTTCCAGTATTTTTGAATTTAAGTTTAATTAGAGATGGTTTTAGTACCAAGAGGCTCTCTTATTCTAAAGGGAATGTTTTGGTTTTAGATGAAGTTCAAAAGACGTTAGTCTTAATAGATCTTCAAAGTAAATCACCAAAAATTTTATCCGGAGGGGAGAAGGTAGGGAATGCCTATTTGGCTAGTGTGAATGGAGATTATAACTTTACTTTTTCTCCTGACAAAGGCGTTGTCCGGGTAGATAAACGCGCGCAAGGTGTTTTGCCGGTGATTCCTGTTGATTCGGACTGGAGCAAAATTGCTGATTTGGTAGGGTTTGCAAATAATGTTTATCTGCTTGATGAATTCAAAAACCAGATCTGGAAGTATATCCCGACTCAGTCTGGATATTCTGAAAAATATTCATATTTTAATGATGAGACAAAAGCGGATTTAGCAGGAAGCTTAAAGATGCAAATTAATGGCTCAGTATGGGTGCTAAAGCAGGGTAATGAGATTTTAAAATTCACTGCCGGAGTTAGGGATTTTTTTGCAGTAGCTAATTTAGATACAGAATTAGGTAATGTTACAAGTTTTTATGTTTCTGACGAGACGGACAGAATCTATCTTTTAGATAGAGGTAACTCCCGGGTAGTGGTTTTAAAGAAAAATGGAATATACGATTATCAATTAATTGGGGAAAGGTTCAAAACAACTGATGATCTTATTGCGGATGAGGAAGGGAAGAAGCTGTATCTTCTTGAGGGAAACAAAATTTATCTGGTGGGGACAAGATAGTTAATACGATATAATCTGCATGCTATGAAAATCTTAAACAAAAAAGCTAGATTTGAATATCATATTTTAGAAACCCTTGAAGCAGGGGTGGTTCTCTCCGGTGCTGAAGTAAAATCTGTCCGGGCTGGAAGAGTTGATCTGTCTGAAAGCTTTATCCGGGTTCAAAACGGAGAGCTTTATCTTAAAAATGCCTATATCTACCCTTATCTTGGAGCAAGGGAGGACTATGATCCCAAAAAAGACAGAAAACTTTTAGTGCACAAAAAACAACTTAACTCATTGATTGGGAAAACTTCCAAAGCAGGGGTTACTTTAATCCCACTTTGCTTTTACACCACCCGGAACTTAATTAAAGTTGAAGTGGCTGTGGCAGCATCAAAAAAGAAATTCGACAAAAGGAGAGCGATTAAAGCTCGTGATGAGCAAAGACGGATTGAACAAGAACTCCGCGGCAGATAATTTTGGTGGAGACGCCCCGATATGATCGGGGGTCTGAAATAGTAATTTAAAAACTTCTACAAGCTTAGCTAGTTTATTTTTTAATAGTAGTTGTAACCAACTAGCAGGAAAACTACTATCTGATTGAGTTAACTTAAAAGTATCGGATCAACCAACACCAATACTTTAGCATCCCGA
>CAZLKE010000040.1:0-2936 GCA_964560075.1 uncultured Gammaproteobacteria bacterium
ACAATTCCTGTAGGGACGTGTTTTATCCGGACAGCAGTATTTACTTTATTAACGTTTTGCCCGCCAGCTCCACCAGACCTGAAAGCCTCAAATTCAATATCAGATGGATTAATGGTAATTTGCGATTCCTGGACTTCGGGTAAAACTGCGACTGTTGCAGTTGAAGTATGGATCCTCCCCCCGGCTTCTGTTTTAGGAACTCTTTGGACTCGGTGAACTCCGGATTCAAATTTTAAGAGTCTGTAAGCGTCTTTACCCCGGATTTTTAAAGTGATTTGTTTGATCTGTCCAATTCCGCCTTCATTTCTATCAAGCTCTTCTATTTTCCAACCCCTTGTTTCGGCAAACCGGGAATACATTCGAAACAGATCTGCAGCAAAAAGACCGGCTTCGTCTCCTCCTGCAGCTGCCCTGATTTCTAGAATGGCTGTGTTGTAGTTAACTCCATCTTCGTCTTCGTATTGCTTTTCGTCTGCCAACGAAGTTTGGGAAGATTGCTCTAATTCTTGTTTCTGGGCTTCCAAGTCTGCTATTTCAGCGCGCGCGAGATCGGAGAGCTCCGGATCAGAAAGCACCTTCTTAACTTGCTCGATTTTATTATCTATTTCATTCAATTGTTGTTCTAAGTAATTATTCATAGAGAAATTATACCTTACTGTCATTCTGAGCGTCAGCGAAGAATCTCTGAACTTGTTTCAGACGCACATTCGTGCGAGATCCTTCACCGCCAGTTGGCGGTTCAGGATGACACGAAGTGTCATCTAAGAAGCGTTCTTGCGGGCCTGCATTAGAAGATCTTTAAGAGATGGTTTGTCTGATTTAACCTGTTGAACCTTGGCAGCCCTTGCCTCTTTTACTTTTTTCTTCTCTTCTCCTTTAACTTGAGAAACCTGCACCTTCTTTTGGAATCTCTCTACCTGGCCCAAGGTATCGACGAATTTTTGTTGTCCAGTAAAGAATGGATGACATTTAGAACAGAGATCTACACGGATTGCAGGCACTGTTGAACCTGTGGTAAATGTATTACCACATGCACAAGTCACTTTTGCATTTTCGAACCATTGTGGGTGAATATTTATTTTCATACGTAGGGAAGTATATCATAACTAACCCCTAATGCCTAGTGCCTGACCACTTTTTATGGTGATGCTCTTCTTTACCCAATGTTCCCCAATAAACACCTAAAATGACCAGAATTGTTCCAATTACAAAACTAAAAGAAACCCGCTCTTGAAGCAGGGGAACAGCGATGGTGGCAGCAATGGCCGGCTGGATATATTGAAAAACTTGAGCTCTGGCAAGGCCTAATTTCTCAATACCCCATTCAAAGAAGAAGAAAGCAGTGATGGTAGAAAGAATGGTTATAAAAAGCAGCCCTAATATTCCTAAGATAGTTATTTTTGAGATCCAGTTTGGATTTTGGACAAACTCAAGTCCGGCAGGGACAGCAAAAGTGGCTGCACCTATCAGGAACATAAAAAAAGTTATGATTAGAGTGTGGTATTTTAAAAGCATTGGTTTGGAGATCATTGCACCGAAAACAAAAATAAGGCTTGAAAGAATAATTAAAACATCACCTGTTATATGTGTTTGAGACAGTACTCCGGTTAGTAAAAAAGGCAGCCCCAAGACAGTTAGGCTTCCGAAAAGTGCCAGTGTAGTGCCAAACAGATTAACTGTATAAATCTTTTCTTTTAATATCCTCCAGCCGACTAAGACAGAGAAGATAGGGGCAATTAAGCTTAGGACTGAAGCGTTAATGGCTGTAGTTCTGCTTAAGCCTTCATAAAATAGGGCAATATGGATTGTGATCATTAAAATGCTGGATAAGACTATTCTTTGTAGGTCTTTGAGATTTATCTTTTTTGATCCGGAAGTCGCAACTACAAACGGAATAAGCAAAATAGAAGCGAGGAAAAACCGCAGAAAGGCTAAACTCATGATTGGGAATTCTCGCAGAGCAAGTTTGGCGATAACAAAATTCGATCCCCAGATAGTGTGGGCAGCTATTAGAGCCAGATAAGCTGAAAAAGCAATGATCAGGGGTCTAAGTTTCATCTATTCCATTATATTAGATGTGAAGTTAAATCTTCAAAGGAGAGAATTTCTTGCTCGCCGGTGCTCAAGTTTTTGAGGGCGACTGTGTTTTTCTCTGCTTCATTTGGACCGATTATTACTACATAAGGAATTTTCTTTTGACTTCCATATTTTAGTTGTTTGTCCAGTTTGGTATTTGAATCTAACCAAACTTCAGTTGGAATATTGTTTGAGCGAAGCCTGGAAGTAATTTTCAAAGATAATTCTTCTAACTGCTTAGAAAAGATAGTCACTAAAACTTTAGTTAAGGTTTGGGGAGTGTCTAAAACTCCTTCTTCAACCATAGCTTCAATGGTCCGATCCAGGCCAATTGCAAAACCAACAGCGGGCTGGTTAACTCCAGTAAATTGACCAATCATGTTATCCCAGCGTCCGCCTCCAGCCAAAGAGGATGAAGTTGGGTTGGATTTTAGGACAACTTCTAATATTAGACCTGTATAATAATCCAATCCCCGAACTAAAGTTGGATCAAACTGAAGAGCTTCTTTTGGATAGCCTAGTTTTTCAAAAAGATTTTCTATTTCTTTGAGGTTGTCAGTTTCTTGCAGACTGGTGATTTCCTTGAGTGTGTCTCGAGCTTGTTGTTCGCTCATACCTTTTGCTTGCAGCTCTTTAATCACCCCATCAGGGCCGATTTTTAGAAGCTTATCAACAGCAGATAAATATTTAGGTTCATATTTGGAAAGTAAAGATCGATCATTAATCTTGATAAATACTTCAAGTCCTAAATTTCTGTAAATCTCATAGACTAAGGCAAGTATTTCGGCATCAGCAAGCGGGGTAGAGACGCCAACAATGTCTGCGTCGCATTGCAGAAACTCTCTGTACCGGCCTCTTTG
>CAZLKE010000040.1:2946-7494 GCA_964560075.1 uncultured Gammaproteobacteria bacterium
TGGTTGGACTTGGTATCTTTTGAAAGGCTTGGGAAGTTCCGGGTACTGGGCGATAACTCGAGCAAGGGGAACTGTTTGGTCATACTTTAGAGCGATCTTGTCTCCACCTCTTGTTTCGAATTCATAGATTAGCTTTTCCTCTTCGCCGTATTTACCTTTGAGAGTTTGCGCATACTCAAGAGTAGGGGTTTCTAAGGGGGCAAAACCGAACCGTTCAAAAACTTCGACTATTTTTCCAACAACAAAACGTCGGCGCAATGCGTCTTCCGGTAAATAATCTCTAAAACCCTTTGGTGTTGCAAGTACTACTTTATCCATGGTTCCTCCTTAAAGATTAGCATGCCTTACCAGTTTAATCTAGCAAGAATTTCTCTTTCTCTTTTTAGTCTTCTTCGTTCTCTGGCTCTGAGAGGCTTTGGTCTGGCATTCGCAATGACGTCAGAAATTGTTGGCTCCGGTGGCGGTTTTAAATAAAACCGGTCATAGCCTGAGACACAATAATAAGACACCACTCTCTCTTCAATTGTTAGTATATCTTGTTTTCTTTCCATATATTAAAAGCACAAAAAAAGGACCATAGCGGTCCTTAATATCCTTGGTCGACTCCGCTATGCTGACATCGACTGATTTTCTATATCGGCGAAATCTTTCCGGGTAGTATTTTGCTACCAGCGTTCCTCCTGAGTGTTAATCGAAGGATCCCAAGTCGTGACTTTGGTATTAACGCTTTATAAGTATTAAATTGTAATGAGTATTATATCAGTGGAAGAACCAACTGTCAAAATCTTAAGCACAAAAGGCGACCCCTTTCGAGGCTAACCAAGGAGCTTGTTTTTTGACATATAAATATAGTAAAGTACTTGGGCGATGCAAAATGGCGATCACTCTTACGCCGTTATCCTAGCCGGCGGGGGTGGAACTAGACTTTGGCCAAAATCCAGGCAAAAGTTTCCAAAACATCTAGTAAATATTGTAGGTAAAGAGACTATTATTAAGCTTACCTACAACCGCATTAAACCTCTTTTCCTGAGTGAGAGAATCTTGGTTATTACAAACCACGCTCAAGTTGATTTACTAAAAGAACAACTTCCGGAAATCCCAGAGGAGAATATTATTGCCGAACCTCTGTCAAAAAATACTGCATTAGCTATGGGGGTTGCTGCAGCTTATGTCCAAAAAAAAGATCCAGAAGCGGTAATGATTTATCTGGCTGCAGACCAGATGATTGAAGATGAGGAAGTGTTTAGGAAAACTGTCAAAACTGCTTTAAACGTTGCCAGCCAGGGTGAATATATAGTGGGAATTGGAATCCGTCCGGCATTTCCCCATACAGGTTTAGGTTATATCAGAATTGGAGGCCAGCTTGAGTTTGACGATGTGGGTAAAGATGGAATCTATGCTTTCCAAAGCCGGGGTTTTAAAGAAAAACCGGATTTAGTTACAGCCCAGTCATTTCTGGCTAGCGGCCAATATTTGTGGAATGCTAATTTGTATTGTTGGCAACCGCAAACTTTGTTTAAAGCTTTTGAAAAATACTCTTCTCAAATAGGGGAAAATGTTATGAATCTTTTAGATGCAATAGGGACAAAGGATGAAAAACAAGTGCTTCAGGAAGTTTATGAGTCCTCAGAAAATGTTCAAATCGATTACGCTGTTTCCGAAAAAGCAGATAATATTGTAGTTATTCCTGGAGATTTTGGTTGGAGTGATGTAGGTGATTGGAAAGTGGTTTACGATATCCAGAAGAAAGATAGCAACGGGAATGTATTTAATGGCTTAAGTGAAACATTAAATATCAATTCAAGAAACTGCTTGGTAGAAACAGATTCTAAGATGATAGTGACGATTGGCCTGGATAATATTGTCATTATTGATACTCCAGATGCCCTGCTTGTTTGCAGCAAAGACCGGACTCAGGACGTTAAAAAAGTAGTTGAAAGGTTGAAAGAAGAAGGGAAAGAAGAGTACCTGTAACCCCTTTCGCACTTCTCGTCATTCCGATCCGCCAGCTGGCGGAGAGGAATCTTTCATTAGATTGCCGCGTCCTCCGATGTACATCGGAGTCCTCGCAATGACAACTGCGAAATTTCGAGTTTCAAATTAAAAATTATATTTTTTTATTTTTACCAGAACTAGTACTGGTCTTAGAAGATGGGGTAGTCTCCTTGGGTTTGGTTTTTAAACTTGGTTGGTTTGGTTTTAGAAAAATAAGTTTTGCAATCCTTTCTTTGTCTTTAAAGATGCTGCTGATTATGACACTTTTGCCTTCTTCCATATCAGAAAAAGCGATTTCTTTCGAACCTTCAAGAAGTTGAGTTTCTGAAGTGATGGCTGCTTTTAATGTCCCTCCGCTTGTTGCAATCTTAATACTTTTTGCAGTGATCTCTTCGACTTTACCAAGATTGATTTGCCGCTCAATTGATTCTGGTTTATTGATAACAATTATTTTTTTAGCATTGAGGCTATTGTTATCATCAACATCCCCCAGAACTACCAGATTATTGCCCTCAGACAACGTTTTTAGTGTTAACGCTTTTTTGAACTTATTTGAGGAGGAGTTTGAAAGAACAGTATATTCATTAGTTATTACTGTATAAGTTTTTAATTTGGTTTGCAGAGTAAGTTTAGGATCATCTACTGATATTATTTCCCCAACTAAGGCTTTATTTTGGATTTTTTTATTAATCTCTTGTTTGAGCTTAGCAGCTTTTGAGGCGATTTGTGATTTTAGCTCTTCAATCTTGAGTTTGATATCACTAGATTCCGGCGGAGGGGAGGAAGAGGTTGTCGCTTCTTTGGCATAGATTGGATAAAGAGAATTAAAAAGCCGGTTAAGCAGAAAAAAGCTTGATAGAGTTACTAGTATTACAACTAATTTTAATCTTTTAAGTTTCATAGTTTCTCCTTCGAATAATAGACCTGTTTTTCTACTGTTTGAGTATTACCACTTAAGTCTACAGAGCTGATAGTAATCTGGTTTAACCCGGGAGAGAGATTAACAATCTTAGAAAAATCTCCAGAGAGGTTTGCTTCGGCCACAAAATCGCCGGTATTTGCAGCAATTAGTAGAGTTGAGCCTGGTGCTGTTCTTCCTGAAACCAGGATAGATGAATCATAAACCAACTCTTCCTCGCTTGGAGTACTTATTTCTAGGGCATAGTTTGTAGGTTTTGAAGTAACTGGTGTCCGTTGCTCTAGCTGGGGTTTAGTAATTTTGCTTGAATATAAAAAGAAAACTAGTCCTAAGATAAAGAGAATTGAAATTGATAGAAAAAATGCTTTCATCGTAAATACTTTTGAGCTAGAGTTTATTGTAATGAGATATTGTTGTTTGGTCAAATTTTGTGCTATGATTTTGACCGATGGATATATACTTCTTAGGAGCTGCATCTTTCAGGTTAAAAGGTAAGACTGCCACTATAATAATTGATCCGTTTGATCCAGACTATACAGGATTAAAGTTGCCAAAAGACCTAAACGCTGATACTGTTTTAGCGACTCACTCTCATCAGGACCACAATAATCTATCTGTGGTAACTGGTGAACCGGTTAAAATTACTGGGCCAGGTGAGTATGAAGTTAAAGGTGTGGCGATAGAAGGAGTGGCTTCTTTCCACGATAAGCAGCAAGGAGCTGAAAGAGGCAGGAATACAATCTACCATATTAGTATGGATGGATTAAATATTGTCCATCTTGGAGACTTAGGGCATACTCTAACCCAAGACCAGATCCAGCAAATTGGAATAACCGATATTTTGTTAGTTCCTGTTGGTGGGATTTATACAATAGATGCAACAGAGGCAACAGAAGTGGTTTCCCAACTGGAGCCAAAAGTGATTATTCCGATGCACTATCAATTGCCTGAAATGAAATATGAATTAGAGCCTTTGGAGAACTTTCTAAAAGAGATGGGGAAAGAAGATATTGAACCAGTTGGAAAACTTAGTATCACCAAAGATAAACTGCCTGATGAACCACAAGTGGTGGTTTTAAGTAAATCTTAATGGTAAAGACCAAACTTCCGCCTCAAAATATCGAAGCAGAACAATCACTTCTTGGCGCGCTTTTAATTGATAAAGATGCAGTTGTAAATGTTTCAGAAATTCTTACTGCCAATGATTTTTACCGCAGCGAACAGCACGGTCAAATCTTTAGCGCTATTGTTGAGTTGTTTGATAAGCGTGAGCCAATTGACTTGATTACAGTTACTGAAGTTTTGAAGCAAAAAGATGCTTTAGATAAAGTGGGTGGTTCAGCGTATTTGGCAGAGCTTGTTAATATGGTGCCAACAGCAGCTCATATTGAATCTTATGCCCGGATTATTAAAGAACATGCAACCAGACGAAGGTTGATTGGGGATTCAACTAAGTTTATTGAAGATGCTTACAATGAGATGCTGCCGATCGGGCAAATCATTGAAAACGCCGAATCATCCATATTTCAGTTGTCTCAGCAAAACGTTAGAAGAGACTTTATTGCCCTGCGGGATGCTCTGACTCAAAGCTTTGACCGGTTAGATGAGCTGCAAAGAAGCTCAGGGAAACTCCG
>CAZLKE010000040.1:7504-8682 GCA_964560075.1 uncultured Gammaproteobacteria bacterium
GATTTAGGGATCTGGATAATAAACTAGCTGGGTTGCAGGATTCTACTTTAAATATCGTCGCAGCCAGGCCCGGCCAAGGCAAGACAACCATTTGTTTAAATATCGCAACATACGTGGCCGTAACCCAAGGGCTTCCTGTGGGATTCTTCTCCCTTGAAATGTCCCAAGAAGAGCTTGTAGATAGGTTGCTTGTTTCCCAGGCTGATATTGACGCCTGGAAATTGAAAACAGGCAATTTGTCTGATGAGGATTACCGAAGGCTTTCTACAGCTATGGGAGAGCTGGCTGAAGCTCAGATGTTCATAGACGATACTCCAGGATTAACGATTGCAGAGATGAGGACTAAGGCAAGACGCCTACAAGTCGAGCATGGGCTTCGTCTGATTGTGGTGGACTATTTGCAGTTAGTCCAGGGGAGCGGTCGGAATGCTGAAAATAGGGTTCAGGAGGTGGCTGAGATGTCTATGGGACTCAAAAACCTGGCAAGAGAGTTAAAGCTGCCAGTGCTTTGTGTTTCCCAGCTTTCCAGGTCCATTGAAAGCAGGGGAACCAGAAAGCCCCAGCTTTCGGATTTACGTGATTCAGGTGCGATTGAGCAGGATGCAGATGTGGTGATGTTTGTTTACCGTGAAGATCCAGAAGCAAAAGAGCAGGTTAAGCTGGATATTCAAAAACACCGGAGCGGTCCAACAGGGGAGATCGATTTAATCTTCAAGGGTGAGCGGGTTAAGTTTTATGGAATGGAAAAGATGCGAGCCCCGTCTCCAAAAGCTCATAAAGATTCCGAAACTGCTGTACCTGTTTGAGTTTGTTATCTGAAAACTTCGTATATTTAAAGATCTCTTACAGCTGCAACGATTACTTACCAAAATTTTCTGGTTTAAATTTAGCCAATAAACTGGTTTGCCAGCTGCAGTCTGGTTGGCTATTTTAGGGGGATTGCCGATAGCACTAAAGCTTTCTGGTGTTGGTCGAACTAAATATTCTGGTCCGAATGCCAATTCTTTGTGGGAAGAAAGGCAAATGAAAAAAGAATAAGGTTATGGAAAGATTTAAAGATTTACCTGGTGCAGGCAGAATTGTAGTAGCAGGTACTGCGCTTGCATTTTTATATGCACTCACTAGAAGGTATAACCCTCGCCCTGTAATTATTCGTGGAAGAAGAATAATCGTAATTA
>CAZLKE010000041.1:0-8656 GCA_964560075.1 uncultured Gammaproteobacteria bacterium
AATCTAGGGAACCTGCAAAAATTACAGACTTATTTCCCCCGTCAAATTCAACGATAGAAATTTTTCCTGAAACTAAGCTATCTAATTGCTTATCAGCCTCCACTGCTACCAAATGCCTGGAGGATGCCAGCCAGCTGTAGCTTTTAGCTTCAGGAAGGTCATAAGTTTTACTGTCTATCAGATCAGTTACCTTGAATTGAGTCTTTCCGTCTTTTGAATGAACAATCTTAGTCTCATCCGGAGACCACTTTAGAAAAGCAGAGTCAGAAGCAGTTCTTCTGACATTCAAGTCCTTTAGTGCCTCAAGTCTAGCTGTATTTGACAGTTTCTCCTCTTCTTCCCAGGATTTGAGGGTAGCTTTAATAATTGGAGTAACATCACGCGGAGTGTCGTTTAATCTATTTGCATCAAGCATAAAATACTGGTTTGGCAAGGTGACTAAGACCTGGTTTGAATCAGGGGACCATTTTAGTACTGCCTGAGTTAAATCTATCCCAGAGTTGCCGGGTAAAATTTGGTGGGGTTCCCGGCCCCTGGTAAATGTTACCGGACGGTCAGACATGTCCCAAACCCAAATTCCATTCTTTTTCGCTGATTGGGCAGGGTTCTCGGTTTCAGCAGAGGTAGGGACAACAAATACAAACCTTTGAGTATCCGGTGATAAAACAACCTGGGATACACTATTAAAACTTAAAGGATAGACTGAAGGGATAGCTGGGAAAAGCGCAGCCTTGATATCGCTCACTAAGCCTTGTCTCACTTCCACTTCCTTCTCCCAAGGAATAAAGCCATCTTTGATGATTCGGACCTTGTATTTTTTAGGCTCAAGCGAATTTATATTTGCATTAGTGGCTGTAGTTAGATGACCATCAAGATAAACTGAAGCCTGGTCTGGTGTTGAGGTGATAGAAAGAATTCCTGTACCAAAGATGGTACCCTCTTTTGGAGACACTCTATAACCTTTTGCAATCATAATCGCAACTACTGCAGCAGCACCTAAAATGGCCAAGGTTATTAAGGTCAAAACAAATTGTTTGCGAAGCATGCAAGATATATTGTACTAGTTCAAAAGCCAAAAGGCAAAAGAAGATTTAATATCCTTCCAGCTTCGCCCGAACTATCAGCCTATTTAGAAGCGTGCCTGGAGGGTCGCAGGTTTGAAGAGTCAAAACAGGCTGATCATAACGGTTGGCTAAATACTGAACATCTTTTGGATCAGTCACGACTTTATCATAGACGATATAGTTGTACCTTCGGCCATTGTAAAAGACAACTACCCGATCCCCTGGTTCCATCTCTCTAAGCAAATAGAAAACTGCATTATAGCGGACAATATTCCACGGAGCATCTGTAGAGTGAGAGAAGATATATAAATTTCCAGGCTCTCCTGGTTTAGTTGAACCTGTCGCCGCGGCGACTCCTTGGGTTAAAGCTTGAGTATAAGCTCTCTCGTCTCCTGGATCAACGTTTGCAACAACTTTGGCATTGGCATTGATCTTTTCAATTACAATCCCGAAATCAGTAGAAACTGGAGTAATAGTTTTAGATGACGATCCTGTTAAGAAGCTGCCAAAGCCTTGCTGAGGCTGATTTGGAGATGGAGAAGGAACAGAATTGTCACCTTGCAGAAGATCTGAGGTTAGGATATTTGAATCAAGAGTATGCTCTATCCGAAGCAACTGATCCCAAGTGTATTTAGCTTCAGTTGAAAAAATCGGTCCAAACTCGAAGATCACTGCTAAAAAAGCAATAACCACAGTCAGGTAGGAAACGAACCGTATTAATAGAACTTTTTTGAACCTTTTCGAAGCCATATTCTAAGTATATAGTATAAATAATTAAGTATTAAGCAGAATTTGGTAAGAAAAATATGCGGCCTCGGCGGGAGTCGAACCCACAATCTTACCCTTAGGACGGGTCTGCATTATCCATTATGCTACAAGGCCAGCCACCTTATTGCAGAGCAACAAACTTTGTTTATTCTACCACTTTCTAGCCTGCAGGAGTATAATTCAGAGGAATACCATTTCGGAGATTAGCTCAGAGGTAGAGCGCTCGGTTCGGGACCGAGAGGTCCGCGGTTCAAGTCCGCGATCTCCGACAGATAGGCGTTGGCAGGCGGGGCAGCGGAGGTTTTAGCCTCGCAAGGTGAGACCTTGCAAGGCTGGAAGGGACAACCAAACTCTTATCCAGAATACTTAGGCCAGAGAAGCTGTGAATGGATACACCCAGAAGAGGTCTTGTATTATTTCTCAAATAAATATCCTAGTCTATCTTATGAATCTTTCATTAGAGAACAAGATAGCCTTGAGATACTCCCTTCTTTTGCTCTTGAAGATTAACTCCAACTGCTCTTGGACCTGTTAAAATATATTTATGGACCAGGGTAACGAAAACATTAAGCCTAACCCTCCAAAAAAGAAGCTTCTAGAAGAGCAGTCCTCACCGCATTCACAGGCTCAGCTTTGAGCACTTTCTTTGGCGGTCTCGGAGTTGAAAGATTTCTTCATAACGACACAAAACCAACCAACTCACCGACTCCTGAGCCAACAGCAACTTCTACCCCAGAACCTACTCCAACAGAAGTTAGGCAAACCATAGAGCAGCATGTTGAAGATTTTATCTTTAAATCCCATTTCACTGAAGCAGAAAAAGCAGCTGCCAAGAAACAGATTCAAAAGCTGAATATGTCTACAAAGTTATCGCTGCAACACTAGCATTATCCTAAGGAAACTGATTTTAAAAATTTTTTCCAATTTTCCAAACTCATAGATCACTATTGCTAAATTGTTATATTGTTAGATTGCTACAACAATCTAAACAACTGAGTAACCCTAGTGGTCATATATATCAGTTTGGAACATTTTTTGCTAAATTTTTTAGGACTAATTTTTGAGAAATTCGACTAAAAGTCTCTAGACAAAATAGTGCTGAAAAATTTAGCAGAAGGAAGACTGAAGTGCTAGTTAATTTCCAAACCAAAGCTCAATTTCTCTTTCAGCCTCTTCTTTTGAACCTGAAGCATGAACGAGGTTCTGAATAGATCTTTTTTCTAAGTTAGCAACTATTGCTGAATCATTGGAGAGATCGCCTCGAATTGTACCTGCTTGAGCTAAAATAGGTAAGGTGTTCCCTACTATTTTACGTACGATCTCAATGGCATGCAGACCTTCCCAAACCATAGCTAAAACTTTACCAGACATTAAATATTTAATATTAAATTCATGAATCATATGCCCGATCTCTTTTGCTACATCTGTGCCTATATAGTTTTTGGGATCGAGACCGAATTTTTGATAATCCCCCAAGGATTTATTCCCTACGCCTTCTAACCATTCATCTGTTATTGGATAGTGTGCTTTAGCAAGATCCCCACTCGCTTCAACCATCTTAGCATCTGTCATTTGAAGGCCAACTCTCTCAAGTCTTAAGATAATTTCACCGATCAAACCCCTTTTAACCCCATCCGGTTTTATTATTACTAATGTTTTTTCGCTAAATTGTGACATAGTCGCTTCGCTATTTGATTTCTGTATCCTGGATATTGTAGCTACCATCTTCAAACACGTCAACCATTAAATACCTCGGAGCTTGGAGATTCCTGTTTGAGGTTACAGCACCTAATACAGTCATCTTCAGCTTATATTCAGGCTCAATATAGCGGGAATAGAAATGACCGTCTCCAGCTATTACCTCAGCTACTCCAAACCTGGAGAAAACATCAATCAAGTGCCTAGCCTGGTTAGTCAATTTAGGATTCACCTTCCCCATCACATGGTCAGACGAAGGATGAAAAAGTGGGGAGTGGGCAAAGACCAGGGTCAGTTTTGGTTTATTCTCAGAAATCCTTTGCAGCTCATCCTCAATCCACTTTAGCTGCACTCCGTCTAAACCTGTATAATTGTCGCTGTTATCTAAAAGCAAAAAACGGACGCCTTTATATTCAAAAGAAGAATAAGTATCTTTAAAAACCTGCCTAAAATTATCTAAAGGATTCCTGGATTTATCCCGCGCATCCCATAAATCATGGTCACCTGGAGTTAAATAATATGGCAGTTTAACTGTATCAAATTGCCTCTTACTATTAACTAACTCATCAACTGTCCCCACATCAGAATAATCACCAAGACCTACTACAAGCTCTGCCCCATTCTCTTTCGCCTGAATCAAAGCTTTTTGCAGGCTTGCCGTATCTGTATGAGAATCAGCGATAACAGCGAACCTAAAAAACAAAGGAACGGAGGTATCTGTGGTGAGCGAACCTGTGCTGAGCGAAGTCGAAGTAGTCGAACCAGTCGAAGGGCTTTTTAAAAAGTTCTGCAGCGATTTTTTAATAGTATCAATATCAAAAGATAACAAACCATTAATTAGTATATATACGTTATCTGATGTCATGAGTGTCTTTATACTAGAGTTTGTATCAATCTTTAGAGGGTCGAGGCCGGAAAACTGCTTATAGGCAAGATAAATTCCTGTGAGCAGCAGAAGGATCATGACAAGGGACATAAACATCCGGATAATTCCGAGCAATCCACCTTTTCTGCGTTTAGGTTTGTCTTCGTGTTTTTTGAAAAACATTACATTCTTTCTGGCGCTTCAATGCCAAGCAAATATAAGCCTTTCTCTATAGTATCACCTACTACTTTGGTTAACTGAACTCGCAGAACTGCCTTATCTGATTTAAGAATCGGGCAATTTTGATAAAAAACATTAAAAGCTCTGGACAGCTCAAGCAAATACTCTGTCAAGGCAGTGGGGCTCAGCTCAATTGCAGACTTCTCAACTATTAAAGGAAAGTACTCTAAAAGCCTCAGAACAGCCCGTTCTTCAGGATCTAGATCTATTTCTCTATCTTCCATTCTCAAAGTACTATCTTCTATCTTCAACCCTCTAACGTTTCTCAATACTGATCTTGTTCTTGCATAGGTATACTGCAGATAAGGTCCACTGTCTCCTTGCAGAGAAACTGACTGCTCAATATCAAAAGCGATATCACTTGAAGGTGAGTATTTGAGCATCGAAAACTTGATTGCCCCGATTGCTACCTTCTCTACTACCTCATCAGGAGCATCTAACCTGGACTCTTTCATCACTTCAGCTACTTTTGATTTTACTGATTCAATCAAGCCTTCAGCAGTTATAACCTGACCGGTTCGGGAAGACATCTTACCACTTATCAGATTTACCATTCCGTATGATAGATGAACTTCTTTCCCTGTAAATTTTGGATCAATTAACTCCAAGGCCTTAAATATAACCTGGAAGTAACCTGCTTGCTCTGAGGCGACAACATGAATTGCCAGATCAAATGGAAAAGTATCAATTTCAATAAAGCCAAGCCCCATGTCCTTAGCTTCATAAGTAGGGTTTCCAGCTGAGGTTATAAATACGCGATTGTGAAGCCCATATTTTTTCCCTGGGAATATAATAGCCCCCTGATCTTCCTCAAAAACTCTACCCAAATGCTTTTGCACAATCTCCTTGCCTAGACTCTCCGTCTCACTCTCAAAAAACAGCCGGTCAAATTTACTACCAAGCCTTTTATAGATTAAATCAAAATAATCTAAACTCCATTGTCTGGTTGTTTTCCAAATCTCGATTATTTCAGGATCTTTCCTGTAGAGAGCTTTATTTATTTCAACAATCTCCTGCTTCGCTTCTTCCTCAGCTTCATAAGCCTGAGCACCTGTTGCATAAGCTCTACCTAAAAATTCTGCTTTTTCTTTAACACCTAAACTTTCTTCTGGTACTCCCAATTTTTTAATTCCCCAGATCGCTTTAGCAACATGCAGTCCTATATCACCTTGATAATTGGCTCTAAAAATGTCGTGACCATAATCTTCTAATAACCTAGCTAATGACTCTCCTAAAATAATGTTTCTCAAATGACCGATGTGGAAAGCCTTGTGGGTATTTGGATGGGCATACTCTACTAGCATTCTTTTTTGTGCGTGCGGAGAAACTTTTCGACTTTTTATTCCCTCTAGGTTCTTAATTAAGTAAGAATCTTTAATATAAAAATTAATAAACCCAGGGCCGGCGGTCTCTACTCTCTCTAAATACTCCGGATGGTTAAGTTTTTCAACAATGTCACTGGCAATCTCATGTGGTGAGTGATAGGTCTTTTTACCCTCTTGTTTAGACAGTTGCAGCGCTATATTCGTCGAATAGTCGCCAAATTCTATAGTCTCTGGAATGGATAATTGTATTTTTGTCTCTCCAAATCCCAAGGTCTTAATTGCTGTTTTTAAATCATTGATAATTTTCTGGTCAAACATGATTTAAGTTTAACATAATTTTGAACTTTTGGGCCAAAGGCCCATCGTCCTCTGGACGAGAATTTTTCTGTGTGTTATCCTCATCTGGTGGACCAGGTTAACGAGTTCCTGAATGGACATAAATGGCCAGTACTACTTTGCGTATTAGGTTTGGTTTTGATTGTTGGTGGCATCTCTACTTCTAATCTTCTTCCAAAGAAGCCTAAACCCTTAAAGTCTTCAGACTTTCCGAAGATGAGCATTGTTCAAACTTCAAGCACAATAAAAGTAGATGTTTCCGGTGCAGTAGAAAACCCGGGGGTTTATGAAGTGGATAGTGATTCAAGGGCAGAAGATGCAGTATTAAAAGCCGGAGGTTTTTCTGAAAAAGCTAATTTAGAATACGTATCAAAATCTTTAAATCTGGCACAAAAGATATCAGACGGACAGAAGATCTATGTTCCTTTTGAAGGAGAGTCTGCACCAGCTCGAGCTCAAGTTGCAGGAGTGGATATCTCCAGCAAAATAGGCATTAATTCTGCTTCATCCTCGCAATTGGAAGCCCTACCAGGAATAGGTCCGGTTTCTGCCAAAAAAATAATAGATAACCGACCATACCAGGATGTCAGTGACCTGTTAAACAGGAAGGTTATAGGCAAGAGCGTGTTTGAGAAAATCAAGGAAAAAATTGATTTAAATTAGATGAAGCCTCAAGTTTTGCTGGTACTCCTCCTTGGTTTAGTTCTTCTTTTGAGGCTCCAAGGCGTCCCCTTGGAAGGCTGGCAGGCTTCAGAGACTGAAAACAAACTTACTCCAGTCCGAAGGCAATTAGCAGACAATATCAACCGTCTGCTGCCTGAGCCTCAAGGAGCCTTGCTTTCGGGTATTTTGTTGGGGGTTAAGTCTGACCTGCCTAAGCACTTTAAAGAAGCTTTAGTTAATACATCGACTATTCATATAGCTGTTGTTTCCGGGCAGAATCTTTCCCTTTTGGCTGGATTTATTCTGAATTTAGCCGGTTTAATTGGCCGCAGAAAGGCAATTATTTTAAGCTGGCTAGCTTGCTTGTTCTATACCTTTTTAACTGGTTTAGAGATTCCGGTACTCCGGGCTTTTATCATGGTCAGTTTTACTTTTCTAGCGCAGATTTTAGGCAGGGAGAATGAATCTGTTTGGATTTTGATTCTGACTGCCCTATTGATGCTTATTTTTCAGCCTCTTTGGATCACTTCAATCTCGTTTCAACTCTCCTTTTTAGCGACTCTAGCAGTAGTAGCCGTTGCACCAAGAGTCATAGAGAGATTAAAGTTTGTGCCTGAAATTATCCGTGAGGATTTTGGAGTATCTTTTTCTGCCCAGCTGCTGACTTTTCCTATCATTGCTTTAAACTTCCACAATTTGAGCCTAATAGGTCTTCTTGTTAATACTTTAGTGCTCTGGACAATTACTCCAATTATGATTTTGGGAGTAGTGAGTTTGAGTCTAAGTTTCTTGTTTGGAAACGTAGTTATGCTTTTGCCCGGTGTTTTTTTGACCTATTTTGTCTATATTGTAAATTTCTTTGCCCAAGTTCCTTTGGCTAGTATTTATATCCCAAGCATGCCTATTATTGTTTGGGTCGGATATTACCTACTTTTATCTGGCATCATCATGATGTTAAGAAAGTCATAGAGTCTTCCTGTACTCTCTCAGCCACTTACCATAAGCTTTTATTAAATATTCCAAGCCTCTGCGTTTTAACTCTTTCTTAATAATCCCCCCTTCGTGCGGATACTTATGAAGCCGGGGCTTAGGAGAAGAAAAGCCATGGGCATAATGACAAAGTTCATGGGCAATAGTCTGGTCTACCACCTCCACAGGAATGGCTTCATCTTTAAACATACCAGTAATGGTGATATAAGAACGTTTAGTAGTTTTCTCAAGTCTAATCGACCCTAATCTGAACTTAGAAAATCGGCCAAAACCAATAAACACTGGATTCACCTGAGTAACATCTGTAAAAAAGTTAGTCCAAAGGTGGTCTAAGCGGCTGAGCAACCACTTATCATCTCTTTTGGAGGTAGAAATTCGCCTGGAGATAGTGTTAACTTTCTCCTTAACCATGGTTTGGGAAAACTTAAGCCTATTGTAAGTAACTTGTAAATTCTCCGTCAAGCGGAACGTTCTTTTTCTTCTTATCTGGTTTCCACAGTGAAAACAGCTACCGAAAAAAGACCAAAAATGAACTTTTAACAAAGCATTAAACAGGCTTAAACAACAGTCCAATTCCACTAAAATCTTTATTAGCAGTTAAGTAATTTAAGTGACAATACTTAGCATCTTACCTGGAATATAGATCGTCTTTTTGGGATTATTGCCGTTTAAATACTTCTTGATCTTTTCTGAAGCAAAAGCTCGTT
>CAZLKE010000042.1:0-8562 GCA_964560075.1 uncultured Gammaproteobacteria bacterium
TATGCAGTTTTAACTGAAGATAGATCATTTCCTACGTTGATGCGAAGACCTGCTGTTGTAGACTGTGGCTAAACTGCCAGAAGGTGAAGCTATCTTGGTGTTACCCCATAGATTCTAATCAAAATATTCGTTGGTGCCCAGTTAAAGATTTTCTCTGAATCAGAAGGTCTTAAGTTCACACAGCCATGACTCATGGGTACCCCAAAGTTGTTGTGCCAATAAGCTCCATGAATGGCATAACCGGAGCGGGGGAAACGAGAATTTTCAAAATAGATTACATAGGGAACGTTAGGCAAATTATAATAAGTTCCATACTGTTTGCTTCCTCCAACCATCCTGGTTGATTTTAATTTAATCCACCCCCGAAACTCGCCGGTTGGTGTTGGCCACCAGGGTTTTCCGGATGAGATTGGGAAGTTATAGATTAAGGTATTGCCGTCATAGGCGTAAAGTCGTTGGTTTGTTAAATCAACTTCAACTCTTTTTTGGCTCTGAACTTGTGTAGTTTGGGCATTCACTTCTAAAGGAATTGCAAGTGAAAAGGTTAAAAGAAGAACAAGACTTAAGAGTATTTTTCTTAAAACATTTAACATGAGAGTATGTTAGTAAGTTTGTATGAAATATTTTTTTAAAGTCAGTAAGGGGAGCGCAAGAAAGGGAGGCGCGAGCGGGACTTGCACCCGCGAATGTCGGTTTTGCAGACCGAAGTGTTAGCTACTTCACCATCGCGCCAATAGCTTCACTATCTTACCAAAAACGACCTAAATACGGAAGCAGAGGCTTGAGCTGTAAATTTCCCTAGCCTATGTTAAAATACATAGGATCTTCTGATATGAGTATTGAAAGCTTAGGTAAAATTTTTTTTGAAAAATATTATCCTTCTGAAGAAGAGAGGAGACGTTTTAGAAGATCACAATTTAATGCAATCGTTTTAGGCGGAGGTATTTTTTTAGGTGCAGCAGGAATTTTGATTGGCAAGAAGTTGCTCAAGTTTTTGGGTTCACCTGAAGTTACAAGAATTACAGAAGTGCCCAAAAATCAGTTGACTACACCAAAGAGGTAAAAACGGGCACGTAGTTCACCGGTAGAACGCTTCACTGATAATGAAGAAGTAGATGGTTCGACTCCATCCGTGCCCACACAAATGTATTATTTCTGAAGAAAGAGCCGCCTGACTTCAGGTTTGTCTAGATTTATTTTAAACTGATTCCAGCGGTCTTTAACTGTGCTTAAAGGTTGGTTGTTTTCTCTTGAAATTTGGCCAAGTGTTTTACCATCTAAATGTTTTTTGACTGTGTCTTGGACTGCTTCGGGTAAGGTTCTTATAACCCCATCTAGTTTGTCCCTAAAATCGGGGTTTATCTCATAAACTTCTTGTAAAGCTCCAAACTTTTCGTTATGCGTTAATTGTCCTGTTGCATATCTTAACTCTTTTTCTTTTCGGTGTCTTTCTTGTCGGGCTAGTGTATTAAACCTACCCATTAATCTTTTGTAGGCAAAAGTACTAAATCTAAAACCTCTGTCTGGGTCAAATCCTTCTGCTATCCCAGATAAAGCCATAACACCTTCTTGGACAAGGTCTTTTAAGGGTAAAAAATTTTTATATCTCCAAGCTATTTTAGCTACCAAACGGACGTTATGTTTGGCGAATGTTTCTCTTGCCTCCTTTGCATCATTATGTAACCAGTTGAAAGCTTGGAAATAGAGGGTCTTATCAAGCGGGGAAAATGACGGATGAATAGCTCCAAGTATGAGAGCTTGCTGGTTATCAGTAAACCTTCTGATTCTTCTGCCAAGAGCGACCTCATCACCCCTTGAAAGGAGTGAATGGCTAAGCATCTGAGTCAAAGGAGTATCAGTTTCCGGAATCATGCAGTAGGGATTTTAAGCGATCTCGACAGTGAGTTCAAGAGTTGTTAAGATCAATTAAATGAGAACTGTCACTGCCCAGGATGTTCAAGAAAAACAAGTCCTTCTTCGTTTAGATACAGATGTTCCTATTAAAGATGGCAAAGTGATTGATCCGACTCGTTTGAAAGCAGGAATTCCAACTCTGAAACTTTGTTTAGAAAACACTGAGGAAGTAATTGTAATGGGGCATGTTGGAAGACCTGCCCGTCCGGCCTTGTCTGCCGACAGGCAGGCAGGCGGGCCCGGTGGAAAGATAGTTCCAGAACTTAGTATCAAACCTGTTGCAGAGTGGTTGGAAAATTCTTTAAAAGGTCAAACGTTTAAAGCAAGATTACATATTTTAGAGAATTTAAGATTTGAAAGTGGCGAGGATGAGGCAAATATTGAGTATGCAAAACAGTTGGCCAGTTTGGGAGATGTATTTGTTAATGAGTCCTTTGCTTCACATCACAAAGCTGCCTCAACTACTGTTTTACCAACCCTTTTGCCATCGTTTGCTGGTTTGCGGTTTGCTAAAGAAGTAGAAGTTTTAAGCAGCATTCGAAATAATCCGAAAAAACCGTTAGTAGTAATTATTGGGGGAGTAAAGGTTGAAGATAAATATCCGGCAATTGTGGAGCTTAGCAAAATAGCGGATGCGGTTTTAGTGGGAGGGTCGCTTGCCCAAAATATTAAAGAGCAAAATTTGGAAGTTGCACCGAATGTAATGGTTGGGAAACTTTCAGAAAACGGAATTGATATGGCACCAGAGACGATTGAATCTTTTGCTTCTGTTGTCAAAGATGCCAAACAAATAGTTTGGGCAGGGCCTTTAGGAAAGTATGAAGATTCAGTTGGGAACAAGGGGACGCTAGATTTAGCTAAAGCTGTAATTTTATCTGGTGCTGAGGTTGTTTTAGGAGGGGGAGATACAGTTGCAGCCCTTAATTTTTATTTAGATAAGTTTAGTTTTGTCTCGACAGGAGGAGGGGCAATGCTTAAACTTCTAACTGAAGGTACACTGCCTACAATCCAAGCTTTAACAAATTGACAAAGGAATTCCAGCAAGCATACAATCAAAGTGGTTGATAATATGGAAGTTCAAGGTAATAACCTCCAAGAGTTTAATATCATAGAGCCTTCAAGAAATAAAAATTGGCCTTTAATCCTAAAAAGATATTGGTTAGTTATGACGCTGATTTTGGTGTCCTTAATAGTAGGGATAGTCTGGTTGTTTTTTAAAAATTATGATGGAAAAAATAGCAGGCAATCGCTTAACCTAAAATCTACTAAACAAAATACGGAATCAAAAAATACCAACTCAGGTCTCTACTATCAAAACCACCCAACCTTATATGCTATTAAACTCGAGTATGATCCCTCAAACGAGACGACAACAGAGAGGGCAACAGGCACTGTTCAGGCTGACCCTCCATATAAGCTGTCTTCACAGCCTAAGAGTGATCCTGACTTTTTTGTTTATAAAGTAGAAGTATTGGATTCAAACAAAATTATTGAATCAGGCTGGTATCAGCTATTAAAAAAAGAAATTCTTACCTCTAAGAACACATACTTATTCACGATAAATGTGACATATTCACCAAAAAAATTTATCAGAATCACTTTACCCGATAAAACTGCTATATGGAGTGGCAAAATGTCATGAGAAGAATCTCTACCTTGCTTTCCATTCTATTTCTATTGTTGACTTTAAGTTTTCCCAAGAATGTATCAGCCCAAACCGATCAGGAATATAAAGTGAGATCGGTCATTCTTATCCCGGCAAACTTTGACAACGAGGATACAGCTAAAAAGATTCCTAAGTATAAGACAATTATAGCTAAGGCGATCAAAGATGTGCAGGTTTGGTATGCCTCCAAGCTTCCTGGAAATAAAACTTTCAAATTTAATGAGCAGGATATTGAGGTGGTCAAATCTAAGAAACAACTGACTAGCAACTCTGCAAATACATGGCGCGACTTGGAAAATTTAGGAGGAGCTAACTCCTTTCCACTATCTATCAATACTGTATATGTTGTATGGATAATTGGTTCGAATGATAACAATCCAACTGGAGATGCATTTTACTTTAGTGAGCAAACTAATGAGTGGCGCTATTTTGTAAATCCCAAGATAAGTTCCGAGTATGCGAAGTACCAGGATACAGCAACCAAACTCATTGGATTTGCAGTGATGAACGAACACACATTGAGGGCACTAAATGAACCAAATTATGGGGGAATTCACAATAAGTATCTGGCTATATTGGCTCATGAGCTGGCGCATGCTTTTGGGTTGCCTCGTGATGGATATGCGGTGAACCACTCTTGCACAGAGCTGTCCAAGAGTGAATGTCTGCTGGATACCCCCCAACCTTTACCAGAAGCTTCCGAGTGGTATGGTTCGATATTGGGGTATGGAAGTTTTGGTCACTATCCGAATGTCTCTTTCAATAATAGCTTGGTTAATCCTGAAATGTATAGTCTTCTTAAAAACTCTTTCTTAAACGCTGAAAGAACGGAGTTACCTGCACCTGTCAAATCAGTAGTTAATAGTGTGTATTCAGATATTATCATTAAATCTATAGAACCTCGGAGTGTTAAGGTTGGTGATATTGTTACAATTTATGGTTCTGGTTTTGGTAAGGTTAAGGCAGGCAGTCATATTATTTTAGTAAAATCCCAATCTAAAAGTGTAGACGAGATTATTAGTTGGTCAGACAACGAGATAAAGTTTGTTGTGCCTGATGGGGCAGAAACAGGTCACTCCATCTCAATAAACAAAACCTTTTCCGAATGGGATGGAGAAAAAGCTAAACCTGTAATGAAGAAGATAATTTACCCAAAGCCTATTGAAGTTATTGAGCCTCCGGAAAATTTTTTAAATATCAATATTCCCTATGCTTTAACTTGTGGTGAAAACAATCAACTTCTTGAATTTGAAACATACCCTGCTGATCCGATAATTGAATTAGAGGGACACTTGAAACCGTTGAACTCAACTTTTAAGGAGGGGAGAATTCTTTTACAAGTTGTACCAAATTCAAGTACCGGCGTTTTAAGTTACAGCGTTCTAAAAAGGAGGGAGCCAGGTAACTTTTCTGTCCGGCTTAAAAGTATAGGAGATCTGAAGCCTTCGTACTCCGGCCATTATCCTGTCTCGCTTGATGACTTGAATAATCCAGACTACAGGGTTAATTTACATTATGAGAACTGTCCTGGGAAGGAATTAATTAGGGTTGCTTTAATTGAAAAAGAGAGCGAGATTGGCCAAGAACCTAAGGACGTTAGTGAAGTAGTAGTGTTATTTGAAAATGGACAGTTTTTGGAGGAGCAGGACTTGAATGGCTTAAAGGTTGGAGACAATTTATTTTTAATAAAAAAATGCTTTAAGGATGGTAGCTGTGAAGTTGTAGAAAACAGCTTAATGATTTTTAGGGTAACTAATGAGGAAGTAGATGAAGAAGAAGAGGTAGAGAAGCCGCTCAAGATCTCCTATCCTAATAATAACTTTCCTGTGTATGATAACCATGATGTGCCAGTTCCGGATAATGCTGAAGAAAAAAGTTGTCCTGCAGAATATAACCAATGCGGTAAAACTTATGGGCTGGAGGAGGATGAGTTCGATCCCAACCAAACGGTCAGAATTACTCCTGTTTGTGATGGTGAAAATAACATCATAGAATATCAAAAAAGATTGCTTTTGGAAGGAGAAGAGGGTTGGGATGCCTGTTTAGACAACGAACAATTATGAACTCAAATATACTAAGCCTTAAAAACTTCATTATTTTTTTTCTGCTACTTTTGGGGATAACTCTTAGTGTTTATTTAGTACAACGCACACAGGTCTTTAAGTCAAAGGCTAGTAACCATGCTGTCCAGGCTATTACTGTAATCCAGGAAAATAATGATAGGAGAACTGAGGTTGCGCCGGCTGAAGAATCTGGCGTCCCGGTATTTGAGGTTGAAGGAAGCTCAACTATTAAGTTAAAACTTAAAGATGATCCACAGATTCTCGATTTGTTTAGAGAATAAATGCATATCCATAGGTGAAACAATGGCTTTAGGGGCAATGCTTAAACTTCTAACTGAAGGTATGCTTGACAAAACTCTTTTCTAACCTTTAATCTAGATATAGATGTATAACCAAAAAGGTCTTGCCCAAGTTGTAGTTTTACTTATTATTCTTTTAGGTCTTGGTGTTGGTGTCTATCTTGTTCAGCAGCAAACTAAACTTCGGTCCCGGGCTTCTCAAGAGGGGACAAGAATTCAGTTTGTTGATTCTTCTGGAAATTCAATAGATAAAACAACCAGCCGGAATGTCAAAGTTAAAGTTATTTTTAGTCCCTCCCCAAAAGAAATCCCGCAGCCTTTTACTTATACAAAAGACTGGAGTGTAGATTGGGAAAAAATCCCGGCAGGTACTTATGAATTATCTTTTGATCATTCCAACAGTACTCAAACTGACCCATCAGTGATATTACCTCAGCCGGTTACTGTTGAGGTAAAGACAAAGGCAACCACTGAAGTTAAGGTCTCAACTGATGGTAAATCTCATACCACTAACTATTACCCAGATTCTTCAGTCCTTTCTGGACAACTGAGGGTTGAAACAGTGCCCGGAAGGGGGATTAAAATTAATGTCAGAGCTAAACCTTTTTCCCCAATCTATCCAACTCATTTTAGATTAGCCAATACAGAAAAAGAGAAACTTTCTCAAGGACAAGAGTTTGAATTTGCTCAGAATGATCAAGTAGTAGACTGGGAGCTTGAACCAGGAGCTGGAAAAAAACGGGTTTATGCTCAGTTTAAGATAGATGGGACTTGGAGTGAAGACCCAATAGTTTGGGCAGAGATAGATCTGGAAAAGTCTGAAAGGATTGATTTAGGGGCATATTATCGAGATCCTGAGGTGAGTAAAACTCATTATTTTTATGAAGCTTTAACTGAAACAGACAAGAAAAAGCACCCTGACTGGGATACTGAAGCGCCAAGAGGTGCTTTGTGGTTTGAAATGATCGATGGTCGGACAATGCGCCAATATAATTTCAATCCAGCTGATGTTAACAGGAGTTGTCATTATGATGAATGGACTTTTGATGAAGACTATGTTCGTTATGTTAATACTACAGATGGACCAAATTGCAATTCAACTGGTACGCTAGCTCAAGCAGTTTTTGATCCTCCTGTAGTATATTTCCCCAGATATTGGAATGAGGCAGATGGTCCCCAGATATTTACTGGAAAGTCTGAACACCTTGATGTCCAAGATGGCGAAGAGGTCTGTCGGAAGACAGATGAGTACAGTAATGGAGTTTTAGGTTGGGAGGAGATTGCTCCTGGGGTCAAAGCTATTCATATTAAGATTCGATCTAAAACCGTCAGTAGCAACTGTCCTTATGATAAAGATTATATTAATAAAGTCTATGAGGAACACTATTGGTTAGCTCCAATGCCAGTGGAAGGTGAATCTGGTAAAACAGCTTGGGGAGTAAAAAGGACCATGGGTGGTAATGTTGAGGATCAATGGGCCAGGGAGAAAAAAGGAGAATGCAACTATAGCCGGGACCAATATGCTGTTGATGAGATAACGAAACTAAGGGCTGAAAATAATTGTCCATTCTATTGGGATATTTGGAACGATATGTATAAAAAACTGCCTGAAGTTCCGCCTAGGCCATCTGATCCGCCTATTGTTAGAGTTAGAGAAGGTACTTTAAGGGTAGAGACAAGGCCAGCTGTCGCTGCAAACATCATTGTTAAGTTGAGTCAAACTCAAAAGAAAGTTTTAGAAGAAAAATGGGGGGTGAATTGGAAAAAACTTCCAACTGGAAAGTATACAGTTGAATTTAGTTATCCTTATTCAACAATTCATGACAAGCCAACGAAAATTCCCTCTAAAAAGGAAGTAGAGATCAAAACAAACAAGACTACAGAGGTTGTGGTTGATTTAACTAAGGGTGAAGTGAAGGTCACAAATCACTGATTGACATATTGTACATTATGTACTATCATATAAAATATGATAATCAGCGTTTCTATTAGTCGGTTTCGCCAAAATCTTGCAGATTATATAGCCAAAGTAGCAGCTGGCCATACAGTGATCTTAGAGAACGAAAAAAAAGAACAGCAAATAATTCAGCTAGTAGGAAAGAAAAGATTCAACCCTGATACATTCGGAAAAGCACTTAAAGAAGCATCAGGTATATTTACAACTGAGAGCCATCCTGAATGGCAAACCAAAGAAGATGTAATAAAATGGGTTAATCAAGGCAGGTTATCCGCTGACCGTCATTTTTAAATTATGTTTTTAATTGATACAGATGTTTTGATATGGGTTTTGCGAGGCAATAAAAAATACACAGAATTTCTAGGCAAACTAAAAGATCAGAGCTTCCTCTCCATTTCAACAATTACTGTAGCAGAAATATATAAAAACATTTTTCCATCTGAAATTCTAAAAACGGAAAATCTGTTAAATGAATTTCAAATTTGGGATGTAAACTATCCTACTGCCAAACAAGCCGGCTTTTATTGGCAACAATTCTCTAAACGGTTAAAAAATCTTAGTTTGACAGATTGTTTAATAGCAGGAACGGCTAATACGAACAATCTAACATTAGTTTCTCTTAATACTAAGGATATATTTCTAGTGCTATGAAAGATTACTATT
>CAZLKE010000043.1:0-6248 GCA_964560075.1 uncultured Gammaproteobacteria bacterium
AGTATGCTGAAAAAGTTCAAGTAGCTAATGGATATAAAAAAGCTGAGCATTACAGAGCCATAGCTTTAGCCGGACGGGTTCCTGTTAAAGTTTCAACTGAATCAGGAAGTATTAGAAAAGGAGATTTTCTAACCTCATCCTCTACTCCTGGGGTAGCCATGAAAGCTACCAGACCAGGGTTTGTGATTGGGAAAGCACTGGAAGACTTTACTTGCGTCATTGCGAGCGAAGCGAAGCAATCTCAGACAGGGATTGCCACGGACTCTTCGAGTCCTCGCAATGACGTCATTGCGATCCCGACGTTACGTCGGGGGAAGCAATCTTGCCAAGGAAAGATCCTGGCAGTTATTCAACCATCATATGCTGATCCTTCGAATATACTCGCTAACTTATCTTTAGATTCTGATGGATCTTTAATCGTTCCAACATTTAAAGAAAAAGACCTGGAAATTGCTTCAATAGAATCAAGAATCAATGATATGGAAAGGCGAATGGATTTAAAATTAAAAGAACAAGCAGCCTCAATTACAGCCATCTTAAATACTGCCAGCGATTCAGCCCAGTTAAACCTCGCTCCACCTAGTTTTTCCCTTTCTGAAGCTACCTTCTCAGGGATGCTAGCTGCCTACGATCTCTCTGTCTCTAATATCTTCAAATCCCTTGGTGAAACATTCTTAGGCAAAACCACTATTGCCGGAGACCTGTCTGTTGATGGCACTCTATCAATTTCAAAAGGTAACACAATAGATACAATCGGAACACTATTCCTCCAGTCCTCTCCTCTGGCTGACTTGATTAATATATTTAACGGAAAAGTAATTATAGACAAACAAGGTGCTTTAACTGCCCAAAAGGTTATAAGTGAAAAATTTGTTGCCGGGACATCAACTTTAGGGACAGAAACTCTTAAAGCAGGCCAAACTGAAGTTAGTATTAATACCCAAGCCGTAACAAACAAATCAAACATCTTCACTTCCCTAAAAAGTGAAAGCGACCTGCCCTTGTTCGTGGACTCCCAAATTCCAAGTCAGGGGTTTAAAGTCAAAATCAGCAAACCAAGTGATAAAGATATTGTCTTTAGCTGGTGGATCGTAGATGCTGAGCCCAGCCGAAGTATCGTTGACCAAGAACCCGAATGAACTATTTCTTTAGTAACTAGTTAGTTTTGTCCAGCCAAATCGTCATTGCGATGGGCCACTGGCCCAGAAGCAATCTCCTACCGTAGAAGATTGCTTCGCTACGCTCGCAATGACGGACCACTGGAAAGAACTGAATAATTACTTTCTTTATGCTTGCATAATGACCTGATATTTTATACAATCGCTCCATGGCTAAAAAAGAAAACAGGCAATTATTTGGATTAGAGTGTTCGATCTGTCACAGTCACAACTATGTAACTACCCGTAATGTGATCAACACCAAAGCAAAATTAGAGTTAAATAAATTCTGTAAAAGGTGCAGAAAAGCAACCTCCCATTCTGAGTTCAAAAAACTCGACTAACCTGCTATACCCCATACCCTATTAAATGGTACAATATCCCAGCCTACGGGTGTGGCGCAATTGGTAGCGCAGCTGTCTCCAAAACAGCCGGTTCCAGGTTCAAGTCCTGGCACCCGTGCACATATATGGAAACACCAACTACTTTTCCGCAACAAGTTAATGATTTAGGGGTAAACCTGGAACAGCTTTCTCAAAAACTTAAAGGTTGCGAAGAGATAGAAGGAACATTTTTTGTCCCAAAAGGGACAAAACAATACGAAGAACTTCACTCACTGCTTACAGAAATTTTTAAAAACCTAAACCAAGACCAAGGATTACTAAAAACACACTTTTTAGGGCGCGATCCTAATGAGGCCAAAAAAGCGCTTTCAGAAATTAGCGATCTAATGGAAGGCAAAAAAACTTGGGATGAGATTCTGTGGGTGTTTAACAGAGGGTCACTTGAACTGTTTAAAACTGAACTCGCTCAAGACAGCCCGTTATCCAGCGCACTTTGTTACAACATTGATTTAGGCTGGAACAGAGCTTTGCAAAAGCCATCTATTGTAGTAGAAAGGATCTTTGCTTCAAAAACCGGAAACAAAATAACCTTATCTCAAGATGGAAAATTCACTATTAAAGAGAAAGAGATTATTGTCGACACCAACTCACTTCCACTCCATGTCCATTAGTTTATAATTTGAACATTTGTAAGAATTATGTTAAATTTGATTGTTTATGTCCAAAGAGAGTCAAATTACAGCTTCAGATAAATATTATGGTGCTGAAGTAACAAGTTCAGGTATTGTCCTCAATACAAAGGAAACTGTAGAATTTCTGCTGGACGTTGCTCATCGTAGATTAACTAAACTAGTTGAACAAAATTTATCTAAAGCCTCCCAAAGGACAGCTTCAATTGAACCTCCAAGGCGTCCCCTTGGAGGTTCAAATATTCAAATATTAACTGGCAGATAGTCGATTCCTGTTAAAAGTGCTACACTAGTTTTAAGATGAAAAGCTCTCACAGAGGATTCACTTTGATTGAAATCATGGTAGCTATCTCTATTGTGGCAATTTTGGCTACAATTGGCATTATCGCCTACACCCAAGCCCAAAAAGTCGGCCGAGACGCCAAAAGAAAACAGGACATGCGTGCCCTCCAAGTCGCCCTGGAGCTTTATTACCAAAAAAATAGTGGTTTTCCTTCATTCTCCACCGGAGTACTTAGCTTCAATGACCCTAACTGGCCAATTTTATTCGGTTCTACTCCCCAAGACTATATAAACCAAATACCTACAGATCCTCTCAATGGATCCTCTGGCGGAGGCAAAACCTATGTTTACGGATATAGAAGTGATGGATCCTACTATGAAATGTGCATTAATTTAGAAAATAACAATGATAAAGACAAAAACCTAAGTGATCTTGATTTATGTCAAATAAGAGGTACAAACTTTCAGGGCATCCGTTATCAAGACACCCAATAATTATGACTATCCCTCCTCCAAAACATGACCATTCCCCTCTAAACTTCCCGGAAGGATTCTTGTGGGGAGCAGCAACTTCTGCCCATCAAGTCGAAGGAAACAACACTAATTCTGATTGGTGGGCTTATGAACAAAACCTCTACCCTAACATGCGTTCAGGAAAAGCTGCCAACCAATATGAACTTTTCGAAGAAGATTTTGAACTGGCTAATAATTTAGGCCACAATTCCCACCGACTATCTATTGAATGGTCTAGAATTGAGCCTCAAAAAGGCCAATTCTCCCAGGAAGCAATCGACCACTACCATCAAGTCTTCAAATCCCTAAAAGAAAAAGGCTTTACTATAATGCTTACCCTTCATCACTTCACCAGCCCCAAATGGGTCGCTGACCAAGAAGGCTGGAAAAATTCCAAAACAGTTAATGATTTTATAAAATTCGTTGAAAAAGTAGTTTCAGAATACAGGGAATACGTTGACCTTTGGATAACAATCAATGAGCCTGGAATCTACGTCTGGCAGGCTTATCTTTCTGGAGTCTTCCCTCCTCATAAAAAAAGTTGGTTTGATGCGTTCAGAGCCACTTTAAATTTCGTCAGTGCCCATAAAAGAGCTTATAAAATCATCCATAAGGCAGTTCCCAACGCTCAAGTTGGAATGTCTCAAAACACATTCTCCTTTAGAACCCTTCAGGCCCACTCTATTTTGCAGCATATTTTGGTTTGGTTTTATGATTTAAGCACAAACCACTTGTTCTATATCTTAACAGGCATTAAAAACCATGATTTTCTAGGAATTAATTACTACTTTCACTCCCGTGTTGGTTCACATAACGGTTCAAAGTTTCCCAAACTACTCGGGGCAGACGTGACTAAAAAAGACGTTTCCGACTTAGGCTGGGAACTTCATCCTGAAGGGATTTTCGATTGTTTAGAAGATCTGTCGGAATATAAAAAGCCGATTTATATTACAGAAAATGGTTTAGCCTCCACCAATGATGACCGCCGTTGCCGGTTTTTGATCTCTTATTTAAAAGAGATTTATCATGCCATCGTTTCAGGAGTTGATGTGCGGGGTTATTTCCACTGGTCTTTAATTGATAATTTTGAATGGGAACATGGGTTTAACCCCCGGTTTGGGCTGGTGGAAGTAGATTATGAGTCAGAAAAGAGAACTCCCCGGCCTTCTGCTTTTGTGTATAAAGATATCATTGAACATAACTCTATTAGCCACGATTTGCTCAGATTTATCGGACATACAGTGACAGCTGATGAAGTTCTTAAAAGGCATGAAAGTAGACACGAAGAATGATCCACCTTCCTTTCACCATAACCGCCTATTTTCTAAACAGCGTTGCTGTTTTAATCGATAAATTTTTGCTCACCAGAACTATCAAGGACCCATTAATTTATGTCTTTTATTTTTCTATCTTCAGTCTGCTCGCTTTAGTACTCTTGCCATTTAGCAAAGTTCCGACACTTCAGGTTTTTACTCTCTCCTCAGCAGCTACCCTGCTGTGGACAGCTGGGGCTTACTTCATGCTCAAAGCCCTTCAAGTTGGAATAACTACAAGAGTGGTTCCCTTAATTGGCGTCTCGATCCCCTTAGTACTTTTGTTTTTTGCGGTCTTCAATGAATATGTCTCCGGGAGTCAAATTTTTGCAGTATCCTTACTTATTTCAGGATTAGTTTTCTTAACTCTGCATGATTGGAAAGGACAAATTACCAAATACGAGCTTTTGTATGAAATTTTAAGTGTTTTCCTTTTTGCAATCTCTTATGTCATCTTCCGCAAAGCCTACTTAATGGAGAATTTTTTAACTGTCTTTGCTTGGTCAAGATTAGTCTTAATTCCTGTGGGCGTACTTATTGCACTTCTTCCTTCAACCAGACACATAATTCTGGCCAGAAACGCTCCGGCTTTTAGATTTTTATCCAAAATGGGAGTATTGTTTTTCATTGGCCAGAGTGCCGGAGGAAGCGCAGAATTACTACTTACCTTCTCTGTCTCTTTAGCTAATCCAGCTTTTGTCAATTCTCTTCAAGGAGTCCAATACGTATTTTTATTTATCTTCGCTTTAATCTTAACGAAAAAATATCCAACTGTTTTCAAGGAGAGTTTCACTAAAAAAGTATTAACAACCAAAGCTTTTGGCCTTCTCCTTATAGTATCAGGATTATATTTTCTAGTAAAATAATTTCATGAATAAGAAAATCTCATTAATCCTAATCCTGGCTATACTTCTTACTCTAATCTATTATCCCTACAAGCCTAAAATCGCTGAAAACATCAAATACGGCGTTACTTTCTCTCCAACTTATACTCAAACCTTAGGACTTGACTGGAAGTCTATATATATAAATATTTTGGATGATTTAAAGGTCCGTAATTTAAGAATTCCAACTTACTGGTCAACAATTGAGCCCAGAGAAGGAGAGTTTGACTACTCCAGCGTTGACTTTATGCTCGATGAAGCAAATAAAAGAGATGCTAAAGTAATATTGGTTGTCGGCATGAAACAGCCCCGCTGGCCAGAATGCCATATACCCACCTGGGCAAAAATACTCTCCCCGCAAGAGAGACACAACAAAACACTTAAAGTTGTTGAAAATACAGTTAACAGATATAAGGATCATGCTGCAGTTACATATTGGCAAATTGAAAACGAACCCTTATTCAAGTTTGGAGACCACTGCGACAAACCAAATGCAAAAGTTTTAAAAGAAAAGGTTGAACTAGTAAGACAAGTTGATCCTTCAAGGCCACTTTTAATCACAGACTCCGGAGAACTTAGCCTATGGACCGAGAGCATGCAGCTTTCTGATATGTTTGGCACCACTCTATATCGCACTGTATATAACAAGTACTTAGGGTATCTTAACTGGACACTCCCACCTCAATTCTATACTCTAAAATCAGATCTAATCAAAAAATATTTTGCTCCGCGAAATCAAAAAACAATCATCGCCGAGCTTCAGGCAGAACCTTGGTCTCCGATCGGGCTTTTTGAAACTCCAATTGAAGAGCAGCTGAAAGTATTTTCTCTCAAAGATTTCCAAGCAAACGTAGATTATGCTAAAAAAACCGGCTTTGATGAGATCTATCTTTGGGGGGTTGAATGGTGGTACTTTGCTAAAGAATTCAACCACCCGGAATATTTAGAATACGCTAAAGTACTTTTTAACCAATAATTAGCCTTCCAAGGCGTCCCCCTGGAGGTTTGCCATCTTGACAAGCAACATCATTTCTTACATAAATAAACTAATGCCCAGCAAAAACTC
>CAZLKE010000043.1:6258-8461 GCA_964560075.1 uncultured Gammaproteobacteria bacterium
TTCCTCGACGATCAAGATGTGGCAGTTTTTCTTTCTTACCTTAAAGAATATTTATCTCCTAAAAACGAAAAAGAACTTCAAACAAAACTCTTAGCTTTCCAAGGGGACGCCTTGGAGGCTCAACCATGCTCAAGTGCTTTCTTACTTCTCCACCAATAATATTAATCTATCTTATGAAAATTTTGTGAAAGAAAATAATGACTTCTTGTCTATATACGAACAAATCTTTGATGAATAGCAAGTTCTTACATTTCTCTTTCGTTCTTACGCTATCTTTCTTTCAAACGTAGTTAACAATTATAGGGGTCCCAAGAGTTTTATTATACGGTTTACATCTGGAGAAAAGCTGATATACTTTGAGACAAAAGATTATAATTTCTTTTTGGATTCAACTTTGAGACAATGAGCTTAAAGCAGCTTAAAAATTGAATATCTCGCCTCAAAAAGACTATGAGTTAGCATACCATGACCAAAAGAATATATGTGTCAGAAAGAAAAAATCTACTTCTGCTCCCTATATTGCTTCTTTTTTGGTTACTAATATTCATAGGCAGACTCCTTTTATTACCTATAAAAATTTTTTTCAGAAGACGACGAAGACCTGGCCGTCCAAGGCTCACCCCCTTCCACATCTACTATGGCAAAAAACTTCTTTGCTTCTTGGACCGGATTTTTCCCAAACCCTTAAGAATCGGTGCACTGCTTTCAACCATAGCTATCCTCGCTTTTGGCTATTCCTTATTTTTAATAGTCCTAGCCCATGATCTCCCAGACCCTCACCGGTTAAAAGAACCTAATAGCCCTGTGACAACCGAATTCACAGACCGCAACGGCGAGCTTCTTTACAGACTATACGAAGGCCGGAACCGGACCCCTCTTACTTTAAATGATGTCTCCCCCCACTTCATCAACGCTACAGTCTCTATTGAAGATAAAAACTTCTTCTCCCATCCGGGGATTGATGTTTTTGGCATCACTAGGGCATTTATCTCCAACCTCCAAAACCAAAATATCCAGGGAGGATCAACCCTCACCCAGCAGCTTATCAAAAATACTTTACTCACCACCGAACGAACTTGGAAGAGAAAAGTTCAGGAGGTCTTGCTTTCTTTCTGGGCTGAAAGAATCTATTCAAAAGAACAAATCCTCACCATGTACGTTAACGAAGCTCCATATGGTGGACCCAATTGGGGCATCGATGCAGCAGCCAGATCTTACTTCGGGAAAGAAGCAAAGGATTTAAACCTTGCAGAAAGCGCTTATCTGGCCGGCCTTCCTGCCTCTCCAACAATCTACTCCCCATACGGGCCGACATCTGAGCTTGGCAAAGAACGCCAAAAACAGGTTCTAAGGAGAATGGCAGAAGATGGGTATATTACCCAGGCTGAAGCTGACGAGGCAGCAAATCGAGAACTAGCCATCAAACCTCCACTGCACGATTTGAAAGCTCCTCATTTTGTCATGTATGTCAGGCAACTTTTAGAGGAAAAATACGGCCCTAAAGCTGTTTCCCAAGGAGGCTTAAGAGTCCAAACCACCCTGGATTTACAGCTGCAAAACACTGTTCAAACAATTGTTTCCGAAGAAGTTAATAAGTTAGCAAATTTAAACGTTGGAAATGGTGCAGCGATGGTTACGGATCCTAGAACTGGGCATATTTTAGCTATGGTTGGATCAAAAGATTACTACAATCCAAAGTTTGGAAATTACAATGTAACACTTGCCCCAAGACAACCAGGTTCTTCTATCAAACCTATTACCTATGCCACAGGGTTTAAAATGGGATACTCACCAGGAACTGTTTTGCTCGATACTCCGACTGTTTTTAAAAGCGCCTGGGAAGTCTATGCTCCAGTCAACTATGATGGCAAATTCCATGGTCCAGTCAGCATCCGTACAGCTCTTGGTTCTTCCTATAATGTACCTGCCGTAAAGATGCTGGCAACTGTAGGGCTACCAGCAATGTTACAGACTGCCCGGGATTTAGGTATTACGACACTAAACGATACCGATCGATACGGTTTATCTCTAACTTTAGGGGCAGGTGAAGTTAAACTCTTGGATATGATGACAGTTTACGGAACATTCTCTCAGATGGGAGTACGACATAACTTGACACCAATCCTTAAAGTTACCGACAGCAACGGCATCGTACTTGAGGATAATACTTTAGCCTCAGGCGTCTCTGTTTTAAGTCCTGGAA
>CAZLKE010000044.1:0-7324 GCA_964560075.1 uncultured Gammaproteobacteria bacterium
ACCCTGGAAACAGAGAGTGGAATATCAACGGCTGGCCGTACTCCTTTGTGATAGAGAGATGAATTAAACATCAGATGGCCATCTGTCATAGCCATTAAGTTTGTCGGGATGAAGCTGGCATAATCATCTAAGCCGGTTTCAATCAGTGGAAGAGCTGTTATTGACCCACCGCCATATTCAGGAAGAAAATTACCAGCCCGCTCAATCAGTGCGGCATGTTGGGAGAAAACATCCGCCGGATATGATTCCCGGCCAGGTGTCCGGGAACCCAAAAGAGAGATTTCCCGGTAAAATTTAGCATGAGTTCCTAAATCGTCTAAAACAAGTAGTATATCTCTTGCTTGTCTTTGGAAATACTCGGCAATAGTCATAGCCACAAATGGCGTAAGATAAATCATTGAAGCAGGGTCAGAGGAAGCAGTGGAAACGACCACAGTATAATCCAGTGCTTTGTTGACCGATAAGGTATCGATAATCCTCCGAACTTCAACCAAGGGCTTGCCAATTAATGCATAGACGCAGATGACTGGTGATTTACTATTCTTTTGATTAATTATCGTATCAATAATAAAACTAGTCTTGCCCGACCTTGCTGAGCCAATAACCATCTCTCTTTGGCCCTTAGCAATTGGAACTAGCATATCAACTTTAATAATTCCGGTTTCAAAGGGTTGTTTAATAAACTGTCTGGTTTTAATTCCTCCAGCCACTGAATTTAGAGGCAAGGTAGTATTTGATTTGGGAAACCGCTGTTTGCCGTCAATAGGGATCCCTAACGGATCAATCATTCGTCCCAAAAGGTGGGGACCTACGTCAACATTGAGTTGTTTAAAGGTCCGGGAAAACATTTCATTCGGTTGAATTTCTTCATTGTCTAAAAGCAAAGCTTCGATAGAGGAATCTTTTAGAGAAGTGACGATTGCCCGGACACCATTTTGGTTGACAATAATTTCATTGATTTTTGCATTTGGCAGACCGTTTAGGACTAGAAGATAGTTTTTAAGAGAGGTTACATAGCCAACCTCAGTTATTGTTGCTTCTTGTGTTGAATTAACAGTTTTACTCATTTTCTTTTAAATTCACTTAAGCTTGCTAGAACTTTATTTCTTTGAGCGCTCAATTTGCCCCGGAGGGAATAATCTTTATAAACCCCATTCAAAGATAGGGCACATCCACCAATTAGCTCAGGATCAAAGTTAATTTCAAAAATACTAAGTTCACCAAGATTTTTTTTAAACCACTGGGAGACTTTGTCAAAATTTGGGTTACCTTCTGTAACTGAAAACGGCAGATAAAGTAAGACTACTTTGATCTGTTCGCTGATCTTTTCAACCGCTTTTGTTAAAGTTTCAACGTTTGAGGAGTTGAATTTGCTATAGAAATCTTTGCCCAAGGACTCAACCCAATCTTTATCAACAGCACCTTCTAATGGATTTTTGGGATTGTTTTTTTCAAAAATGAGAAAGTTTAAAAACTCTTTAAGTGTTTTAATTCTTCTCATTAGCTGCTGCTTAGTATAAGTAGTTGCTAAGATCTTTTTCATTAGGGGAGTAAGCTGCTTGTCCATAATTACACAAAAAACTTTTCTGTCTTAGCTTTTTCCAAACTTTCAAAGACTAAATCCATTTGGTCTTTTAAAGACATTTTTTGACGCATGACTAAGTTTAAGGTTCTCTCCAAAACAGCAATGATATTTTCATCAACAATAGCCAGTTGTTGTCCTTTATATGTATCAATCAGTTGTCGGGCGGATTTGAGTTCTAAGCTAATTGCTTCGACACTTTTTTGTTGTGAATTTGTTAAAAAGGTAGAGAGGTTTTGTTCAAAGTTAAGTAAAAGCTCGGAAACTTTTGATTTCATTGATGTTTCTGATTCTTGCTGGGCAGCGACTGCTTTTTCCTGGATGATTTTTAAGTTTTCAGAGAAGTTAGTGAGAAGCTTGGTTGTAGAGTCCTTCATATAAGAATCTATTTGCTCTTCTATCTTGGAACTTTGATCCTGAAGGTTTAGGACAAACTTTTCATACGAGTCCTGAGAGCTTTTTAGGCTTTTGACATATTCATCAAGAGACTTTTTAAGCTGCTCATCAACTACTTTTTTATATTCTTCTTCAAAGAGCTGTTTGGAGATCTTTGATTGTTCAACTATCCCTGTGGCTTTTTCAGTTGCGTCTTTGATAATGTCCTGGGATTTTTCTTCAGCTTCTTCGATTAACTTTCCAGCCAAAGGCTGGTCGTCCTTTGGACGATGATGCTCACGGATAAAAAGGAGTAGAAAAACGATAGAAAGAGCCCCAAAACCTACTGGTAAATATTCAATTATCCGGGCAGTATCCATATTTATAGTCTAAGTACTAAGATGCTAATAATCAATCCCACAGAAACTGTGACTATAGTTAAGATTAAATTCAAAATGATGGAGAATTCGATTGCCCCTTTGGCTAGTGGATTTCTGCCAATGGCCTCAATCCCTTTAGGAATAGCCCGGGAAAAGGTGAAGAAGCCAATGGCAAATGAGGAGACCCCGATTACTCCGGCGGTAATATATTTCAAAAAGTTAAAGAACTTCTCCGGATCCTGCACATTTCGGAAGATAGCTGCATTTAAGTAGCTTAAGGACCTGCTGACATTCCGGGGCTCAGAAATCTCGGCAAATTCAATTTTCATTGCGATATTAACTATTCCGGTATCGTATTCTTTACCTTCATGAGTGGTTTTTCCAGCTGGCCGAAACTCTGAGGTGACCACACCAACCACATAGCCTGACTGGGTAGCTTTCATTCCAAAGCCCTTGATAGGGGAGGTAGTGATTTGAACCCCCGGCTCAATGTCTCCGTTGTAATTGGTAACTTTAACTACAGCATCGCCTTGACGGACAATTGATTTTCCGGTGTCTTCTTCAACTTCTTTAAACACAATAACCGGAGTATCCTGGATAACTCCGAAGATATTATTATCATAAGCTACATCAGAGCGGACCAGGCCTTTGCCTGTAACAGAGGAGACAATGTCTCCTGTAGTAGCTTCTTCGTCATTAATCTGATAGATCGAGGCGATGTCAAATGATTGAGCGAAGCTATGGTTTAGGGTAGAGGGTAAGGTGAATAGAAATGTAAAAAGTGAGATAAAAATTATAAGAACTCGGCAGTTTTTCATCCTACTTCCATTTTAAGTGGATTTGCTTTAAGAAGTCAATTAGTTTGATAGTAGAGGTTCAGAGATTGTCAAAACCGTTGTCGTCGCAAGGGCTTTCTTTGTCATTGCGAGCGTAGCGAAGCAATCTAGCTGTGAATTAAACAATACTTTTATATAAATCATCAAAAGTAGGGTTTATTGTTTCAATTAACCTTAATTTCTTTTCTCTAGATCCGCCTTTTAGTTGTTTCTCTCTGGCTATTGCTTGATTAATATCATCATACATTTCAAAGTAAACCAGTTTTTCTATATTATATTTTGCAGTAAACCCTTCGACTAAATGTTGTTTGTGCTCATAGACTCTTTTCACTAGATTACTAGTTACTCCGGTATATAAAACTCTGTTTGTAATGTTAGCTAAGATATAAACATAGCCTTTTTTCATTAATATACCTAAACTAGATTGCTTCGTCCTCCGATGTACATCGGAGTCCTCGCAATGACGAATTCTTTGTCTCTCATAATATAAAGAATATAACATATATGATACTATAGTCATTGTGGACTACCAGAAACTGGAAAACTGGCAAAGGTTTTCTCAACTTCAAGGCCTTTTGGATCTCTCAACTCCGCCCAAGCATATATATTATATAGGTAGTTTAAACCCTGGTATTTTTGAAAACTGTGTGGCAGTAGTTGGCAGCCGGAAGATGACGGATTATGGTCAAAGGGTAGTAGAAAAAGTCATTCCGAATCTTTTATCAGAAGGAAAAACTGTTGTTTCCGGTTTTATGTATGGTGTCGACCAGTATGCACATCAGGTATGTGTCGAGCGTGGAGGTAAGACAATTGCTGTTTTGGGCTGGGGGATAAGCACCAAATTATCAGGAACCGATCTTGAGCTTGCTAAAAAAATCATTGACTCCGGAGGTTTGATGCTTTCAGAATGGGAAGACCAAAAGCCTGCGCACTGGACTTTTCCATCCAGAAACAGGATCGTGGCAGCAATGTCTAAAGAAGTAATTGTTGTTGAAGCTGCAGAAAATAGCGGTTCACTGATAACCGCCAGGCTTGCAAGCAACCTAAAAAGAAAACTTTGGGCAGTACCAGGACCTATTACTGCCCGCAGCTCCAGAGGAACAAACCAACTGATCGCAACAGGGAAAGCTCAAATGTGGCTTGGGCAAACACCCGTAAGCAATTTACCAAAAACTGATGACCCCATTTTAGATACTCTAATTAATGAAGCTCTAACAGCTGATGAAATTGCCCGCAAACTTGTTATTCCGGTTTCTGAAGCCGGAGCTAAACTTTCGATATTTTTGCTATCTGGTCAAGTGATAGAAAAAGGTGGAAAATATTACATAGCTGATGCTAATTAAAATCCGCTCAATTGCCAATATTGGTCTTGAAACAGTGCCGGTAGATGTAGAAGTGGATGTAGCCTCAGCTGGATTTCCCGGGTTTACCATTGTCGGTTTGGCAAGTAAGGCAATTGAGGAGGCACGGGAGAGGGTTAAGACTGCGATTGTCAACTCCAATTTGGATTTTCCTCCGCGAAAAATTACTGTCAATCTTGCCCCGGCTGATCTACCAAAAGATGGAGCAGCCTATGATCTGCCAATTGCGCTTGGAGTGCTGCTGGCAAGTGGCCAATTAACTATCCCGGAATCTATTGACTTAACAAAGACGTTCTTCTACGGTGAGCTGTCCCTGGATGGAACGCTAAGACCTACCCGGGGAATCCTGCTTTTAGGTCTTTTTGCAAGAAAGATTGGTCAAGATACTTCAATTTTTGTTCCAGAGACAAGTGCCTCTGAAGCAAGTGTAGTAATAGGCACCAAAATTTTCCCTCTAAAAACATTGTCTCAGTTAGTCAAACATTTTCAAGGTGAAGAAATTACCCCTTTAACTTCAGAAACTATTAGAGATGTTGATGATTTTACCTCAGTAGAATTTGACTTATCTGAGGTCTCCGGCCAGGAACAGGCAAAAAGGGCACTAATTATTGCAGCAGCAGGAGGCCATAATCTTTTAATGTGGGGTCCCCCAGGGACAGGCAAGACTATGTTGTCTAAAGCCTTGCCTGGAATATTGCCACCACTCACAGATTCAGAAGCTTTGGAAGTAACCAGAATTTATTCTGTTTCCGGATTGCTTAGGCCGGGACAGGCTTTGGTTTTGCGCCGGCCATTTAGGTCTCCTCACCACGGAGTTTCAAATGCAGGTATGATTGGAGGAGGTTCTAACCCCTTGCCAGGGGAAGTTAGTTTAGCTCATCTCGGGGTTTTATTTTTGGACGAAATGCCTGAGTTTCCCAGAACAGTTTTAGAGTCACTCCGGCAACCGATGGAGGACGGGACAGTTGAGATTGTCCGTGTTGCCGGACATGTGGAGTATCCTGCCAGTTTCACTTTAATCGCTGCCATTAACCCCTGCCCTTGTGGTTATTTGGGACATCCAAAACGGGAATGTAAATGCTCTGATAAACAGATCGCTAAATACCGGCACCGTATCTCCGGTCCGATTTTAGACAGGATTGACCTTTTTGTTCCTGTGTCAGTAGTTGAGGCAGAGAAGCTTTCATTAACTTCAGGGAGTGTTGAGAACAGAATTTCCTCAAAACAGGCAAAAGAGCAAGTAATGAAAGCCCGAAAGATCCAGGAGAACCGTTTTAAAGCTGAAAAACGGTCTCTTTATACAAACTCCCAAATGCGGAACAGCGATGTTAAAAAATATTGCAATCTTACACCAGAAGCAGAGAATCTTTTAAAGTTAGCTGCAGACAAATTTGATTTTTCTGCCCGCAGCTATTTCAGGTTGATTAAAGTAGCCAGAACCATTGCTGATTTGGAAAATTCCAAGGAGATCCTGCCACTTCATATGGCCGAAGCTCTTCAATACAGGCAGATGTAGCAGTTCAGGAGTTTCCAAAACTCTACCATAGTGTCATCGCGAGGACTCCGATGTACATCGGAGGACGTGGCGATCTAGTTTTAGAGATTGCTTCGTCCGACGGTCGTCGGACTCGCAATGACGTTGTGTTAATATATGACTTTTAACCGTAAAGAGATAGGACGTTTGGCGGAAGATTTAGCAGCAGAGGCTTTACTAAAAAAAGGCTATTTGATTCTAGAACGTAATTTTTCAAATCGATATGGTGAAATTGATATTATTGCCAAAGATAAAGAGACTTTAGTGTTTGTCGAGGTAAAAGCAAAAAAAGGAATAGAGTTTGGACTTCCTGAGGAGATGGTTAATAAGCAAAAGATTAAGAAAGTGCAGAAAATGGGGATAATATATATGAAAGGACAAAATCTTCCTTGCAGGATTGATGTAGTGGCAATTGTTTTATCGCAAGACTATAGTGTGCTTCGCCTAGATCATTATGAGAATGTGGTGTTTTAGAGCCTATTAATTTTCAATTTTCAGTTCTCAATTTTCATTCAATCACCATTGATTCAATCCTCAATTATTTACTTCTTAGAGTAGAAGTAATCTTTTGAAAGATCAAGGTCAACTCTTGGGCCTCTTTCCAAAAAGATAATATTTCGTCTCTTTTTTCCGGATAGCACCTGACTAACATTCTTAACCAGTATTTAGTTTCAGAAGCCTCCTTTTTACAGATAAAGATTTTATTCTGAAAGTCTTTTTTAGAGCTTGCACCGTTTGCTTCCATGTAGTTTGCGCCAATACTAGTAGTAGACCTAATTAGCTGTGTAATGACTGGTAAGCTGATTGGGGTATGTTTGAGTGATCTGCAAAAATCAATAATAATCTCTCCAAACTTGGCTGTTCTTTCTTCTAAATTGTATTTTTTATCCATTTGTAAATTGTTATCTTGGTTATTCATTGAAAAATGAAAATTGTAAATTGAAAATTATTCTCATGGTGCTCCTGTTGATGGTCCAAATCTCCCCGCTCCGTCATCACCCGTCATTGCGAGGAGGCGTAGCCGACGAAGCAATCTACTCTTCCCCTGCAAGATTGCCGCGTCAGTCGTTACACTCCTTCCTCGCAATGACGGTCCCATTACGGGGAACCCGTAGACGGTCCAAACCTGACAGCACCCTCATTCATCAGGAGTTTAACCTGGCTAGCCGTCAGGGCATAGTTATAGACCCTGGCATCATCGATTTGACCATTTTGACCCTTGATTTTTGGACATATCTGTGCTAGTATACAGATAC
>CAZLKE010000044.1:7334-8390 GCA_964560075.1 uncultured Gammaproteobacteria bacterium
TAGTGCTCATATAATAAAATTAAGCTTAAGATTTCTTCCTTAGCTATTGAAAAATCTGCACGGTTTGCTTTGAATGCTTTTGATGATACACCATGAGCATTACTGCCTTTGCCTACTAATCCAAATCTCAGATCTTCAGGTGTTAACTCTATTTTGCCTCTTTTACTTGCTAACTGAACCAAGTAGCTTCGTATTAAAGGTTCATGCCCAGGATATTCTTTGTCAATAAAAACCATGGTTTTTTCTAGTTTGAATTTCTCAAACAATAAATAAAGAAGCGCTGAGAAAACTTGTAAGGTAAAAGACTTTGATTTTCCTGCCTGTCTGTAAATATCTTGTAAATATCTTTTGTCACTAGCTTTTAATTTTACTGACCCATGTTTGCCATTAGAGAAGGCAATTATGGTTATCTTATTCGTTTGTTCTATCTTTCCAGATTGGTCTACCTGGCAAACAGTATTTTTATTCCTTATCTGTTTTTCAGGTTTTTTAATCCTGCTCATAATTATGGAGTTCCCGTGTTAGGGCCAAATCTCACTGCTCCATCATTGTAGAGTAGCTGAACTTGCTTAGCCGTGAGGGCGTAATTATAGATCCTGACATCATCAACAGATCCGTTAAGCGGTACGTACTGGTTTCCGCCAAACCTAGTCATACCCACTGTCATTACATCAGCATCACTTGTTGCATCAGTCAATACAGCTTTAAACCACTTAGTTTTATCTGATTGGTATTCCCAAGCTGTTGGTGTTAAGGTAACGCCATTAAGATAAAGAGTAGGTGTTATTCCGTTTTGCGTAAGAACAAGGTGATTCCACTGACTTGTAGCAACATTTGGTGTGTTAATGTAAAACCTCCAGGGAAAACTTCCGTCGGTGGAAAGTGTAACGTAGTAGCGCTTGATTGACCCGTTTTCATATCTTTCTAACTCTAACCTACTTCTGGTACCACTGGCATTTCTGTCAAGATTCCAAATGGCAAATTCACTACCTAAGGTATTGTGGTTTACCCAAATGGATACACTCCCTGTGGTAAAATTCGCATAGGATGTAGGGG
>CAZLKE010000045.1:0-1595 GCA_964560075.1 uncultured Gammaproteobacteria bacterium
TCCATTCCTTTTGGGAACACGGTCCTAAACCGTGCGCGTATACCAGTTCCGCCACTTCGGCATCCTACGTATTCTACCAAAATCCTGAGATTAACTAAACATCTGGATAGTTTTATCGTGGGCGGTTGCTTCTAAAGAATCTTCAAGAGGTTTAAGAACGATGTCTTTTTTGTATTTTGCTTCCAGAGCTTTTCTGATCAGCCAGTCAGCTAGATGAGGGTTTTTGGGAAGCAATGATCCGTGCATATAACATCCAATAGCATTTTTATACACACATCCTTCAGTCTGGTCTTCTCCATTATTACCAAATCCTTCAGTTACTGTTCCCAGTGGCAGAGCTCCCCTTTTTAAAAATGTCTTTCCGGAGTGATTTTCAAATCCAATTAATTTTCCAAACTGGGACTCTATTATGATATTTCCAATCATTCTGGTATCTGAGGCAGTAGTAAATGCTGGAAATATTCCCAACCCAGGAAGTTTTGGGCCTTTATGAGGCTTGTAATATTCACCCAAAAGCTGATATCCCCCGCATATTGATAAAAGCGGTACACCTCGTTCTATTTCCTTTTTGATTACGTCTCCCTTATCATTTGCTATTAAGTTACTCGCTACCAAACCTTGTGCTTGATCCTGCCCGCCTCCGAAAAAGAATACGTCACATTCCCCTTCCCTAATTCTTGACTTTAAACTTTTAACTTTTAGCTTGACATCAATCCCTCTCCACTCCGCTCTCTTTTTAAGCACTATTATATTTCCGTCATCTCCATAGGTATTCATCAAGTCGCCGTATAAATGACCAATAATTAGATTCATATGGGTATTTTATCAAAGTTAACCACGTTTCCCTGGGAAGTAAGGAATTGACAAACCTTTTTTTAGTTTATCCTCATCAGAGGAACTTTTAAACATTGAAACAATTCTCCTTTCCATAGGACTTAGGGGTTTACCTTCCTCAGCCTTGTGCAGAATACCGTTCCATTCTGTTATGCATGCTTCTACAAAACGAGTGTTAAATTCTGCTGATCCATCGCAAACACCAGTCCATTCTTCTATTTTTTTATGAAATTTTCTGTGTAGTAACGTGTAATAATCAACATTTTTTGGGGTGCCTTGTATCATGACAACACTAACTACTTCTAATAATAAACCAGGCCAAAGATTTGGTGGTATTAAGTTTGATGGTAAGTGATTAGCTTCTGCTTTAGGTTTCATAGGTAAGGGATCCCCACCCCATTTAATAGCATCAACAGATCCTCTTTGCCGTACAAGAGTTGGAGGAGGTTTCCTTACCAATCTAATACGATCAATCAACCTTAGGGGTAAGACTGTAGGAGCGGTATTCGTTTCTTTAACAGCAGCACTAACATTATGAACAAAATAGCGAGGTCTTTGATCTGACCCACCTACATATACTCCAGGTTCTACGGATCCGTTTTTGGATCTATAAAGAATCTCTTCTCTCTTGAGTATGTTTAGTGATGCAAATACTTTATTGAGTTTCGTGGGGACAACGCCCTTGGCATCTCTACCTGAAGTAACTCTTGTAATATGATCCCACAACACAAATTTACCTGGAGACCTTGTTTGTCTATCGA
>CAZLKE010000045.1:1605-8022 GCA_964560075.1 uncultured Gammaproteobacteria bacterium
CATATTTCTTCTGTTCCTTCTACTTTTAGGGATTTTGCACCTGGATTAAGTTCTATATTTACGCCCATGTCAATTAGTAACTGATTGTACTTTAAATAAAATTCAGGAAGATGTAAAGTTCTAGCTTTTCCAGTACTCTTCTTTTATTCCAGATTTAGCTAAGATTTTTTGTAATTCGAGCAGAGCGGTATATGTCGGTAAAATAAACACTCTCCCTTTGGTTTTTTTAGCTTTCTCAAGGGCATTTCCTAGCTGTGTAACTATATCTATATTTTTAGGCTCAAACCCTGCGTATTTAAGCCTTAACGCAAGATCATGTGCTCTTTTACCTGAACAGATTACTTTCCCATGTGTATTTGAGACTATCTTTTCAAATGAGGCATCCCAAATCCAGGAAACATCTGTTCCATCAGCAAAGTTATCATTTAAAGCTGCCAGGATTACATCATCCTGCTTTAGTTCAGGAGCAAGTGTCTCAAAAACAGAATTTGCTCCGGCGGGATTTTTAATTAAGAAGATGTAGGCATCCTTTTTACTTATTTGTACTTTTTCAACTCTTCCAAAAGCAGGTTTAAAGTTTTTTAGTGTTTTATCTAGATTTTCAAATTTCAGGTTTAAATGATAAAAAACGCTCAAGGCTGCCAAAAGGTCATATACATGATAAATTCCAGGCACAGAAAATTCGACGCTTATTTTATTTTTTCCAAGCTTAAGCTCTACTTTACTGCCTCTTAATCCATTATTTTCTATTACTTTGGCTTCAAAATCTGGTCTTAAGTCTTTAATTTCTAAATCTCTTTCTCTCCACATTCTGTGATTTTTAATCTTAAATACACTAAAATCCAAATCCCTGATATCACCTAAAGAAGCTGTATTCGGATCGCCCCCATTAAGAATCACTTTTGGCTTCCAGTCAATCATTTCTAATGTATTCCTCCATTTTCGGGTAACAGTGTCTACTTCACCATACCTGTCAAGTTGATCTCTGAAAGCATTTAAGAAGACTATAATCTGAGGTTTAAGATCAAATATAGTGTGGTTAAAAGCAGCTTCATCCAATTCCCAGATGCCTAAATCTACACCTTTTATCCTTCCAAACAAATCAGCTTTCTCTATCAAGCTTGAAGCTATTCCTCGGTGCAAATTTGATCCAGTTGAATTGCGGATTACTTTTAAGCCTTGTAAGCCTTGGTTTTCTACAAGATGAGTTAGTATTCTTGCTGTAGTTGTTTTACCATTTGTGCCTGTAATGACGATGTTTTGAGGAATTTGCGCTGTTAGTTTCCTTACTAGGTTTGGTTCAATTTTAAGAGCATATAGACCAGGAGCAGCACTGCCTCCCCCAGTTTTAAGAATTCTAGTTAATTTTAAAATTAGCTTACCTATTAGAATTGCAAATATTAACTGCATACGTACAACACTATATTACCACTTGTAAGCTAATTTTCCAGAAATACCAGCTGTTTTTGATTCAGAATTAGAATACTCAACTACTTGAGAGTTGATACCAGTCTTTGTTTGTTGATACTCTTTGTAGTTTAAAGCAAAACGTTCGATATCTCTCAAAAAGAAAGTAACACTTTTTGCCCAATGAGGTGAAGCTGCATACACTCTATTCATCGCATAAGGTTCTTTTAGACCCTTATAATATAATTTCTCTTTAAACCCTCAGAAAGGGTATAGATACCGTCTTTCCATGATCTAAAATAAATAGCCTGGGTTCCATAAACTCCCCAGCCCCAAGCGTTGTAAGAGGAATATGCAGAGTTTGTTCCACCTGGAACGAATTTACCAAAGGTAGATTCAGTACCAGCGATAGCAGGAACCAGTTTCCAGTCGATTCCATAAAGGTCAGCAGCTTCAACGAAGTCTTGAGCATGGTCTGCTAAAGGTGATTTATGCTTATTTAGATAATCACGCAGGATCCGGGCACGAGGATCAAGCTCCTTGATCTCAATTTTCATCTCCTGAACTTCAGGCGCAGCAGGCGTAGACTGAGCTACCACTGCTGAATGTGAGAGGAAAGGTAAGGTTAAGAATATTAAAGATAATACTTTAAGTCTTTTCATAGCCAAAAAAAATCCTGTACCGGATGGTACAGGAGCTTAATTCTTTGCAGAAATTAATTACTGCGTATTATACATAGAAATATGTCAAAAGTCAAATATTATGGGATATTTTATCTGAGATCGAGCTAAGTTTATGCGTAGGCAAGAAGTTTTTTTGCGCTTCCGTTCATACGAGCATGAATAGTTCGACTGGCATCTAAAATCGAGTAGATCAGATCACCTGCGATTTCACCATCATGTTTAACGATTTGCCTTCCGTCCTTATATTCTTCCAGATGCGTAATTGGCAACCAGTGAATTCTTTTAGCATACCTCGCACATTCATCAATGTCTGGGTACACCGCTTGTAATCCTTCTGTGAAATATTGAGGAGGAATTGGGTGCTCCATTTTAACTACTACTGCCTCATCAATATCTAACCCATGCTCATTGAAAAGTTTTAAATGATCAGAAGCTTTCCATCCATAAGTCTCAGGGTGGTTAAATGAGTTCACAAAAACAAACTTATGAGGTCCCTTGTTAAAAGCCTCTACAATTCCAGGAATATGGAGAATTGGTTCTGTTGATCCTCTTACTGTGCCTGGTGCGAGTATATTGGCATCAGAAGTTTCCAAAGCCTCAATAGTCTCAGGGTTAGCTGTGATAATATCTGCCATAGTGGTTATGGATGGAGACGGTAATAATTCGATTTTCTTAATTGGTGGATCAGAAAGAGTATGTCCGTCGACGTGCTTTTCTCCTACTTTACTATCTCCATTTTCATAATCAATTTTAAGATCCATTTTATGCTCGGTAACAGGAATAGTATGGCCTCTGTAGCTTGCATACATACTTTCGAATCTTTTAACACCTTCTGATAGGCTTCTTTCTCTGTACACAAAAGAAGCAAGAGTACTTGTTATTGGCCTCTCCCCCTTAAAACTCATTTCCCCTTCCCATCTGTAGTCAAAAGTATCTTGAAGATACGGGTCTAAAAAGTGGTTACTCATCCTGGTGGGGATATCTCCAATACCTGGTATGTGTAATTCTCTAGAAAGTTTTTCTGTGTGGCCGCCGTTATCTTGCGTACCGCCTACCAAGGAAATAAGGAGTCTAGTGCGTCTGTTTAGAGCACGTTCAATGTTTCTGGGTCCATGTCCCCCTCCTAAAACTGCTATTTTATAATCTTTATATTCTTTAATCTCAGCCATTGTTTGAACTTAGAAAGCATACCATACATTTTAGAACCTGCAAAGCCGGACAATTTGAGGTAAAATACATCAAGTTGTAGTCCTTAAGCCGAAGTGGTGGAATGGTAGACACGTACGGTTCAGAGCCGTATGCCCGTAAGGGCGTGGAGGTTCAAGTCCTCTCTTCGGCACTTGATAGGACAGTTAGTACTTTTTGCTCATTTTAGCCTCAAATCCTGGTTCAAACTAAAATATTGTTGTTCTGTGAATCGTGCGTAATTTTTTAACAGGAGCAAAGGAGTTGAACCGCTAAATTCTCTGGTTACTGTTATACTCACGGTATGCCCTATGAGACAGAAAAAATACAGAATATAAAGATACCTCCTCCAAAAGTATTAGACTGGGTTCGCTCCCGGTTTCGGATTGATTATAGAAATATTGGAAGAATAGTCTTCCCTCTTGTTCAGTTCATTGAAACTGAAAAACCAGATCGTATTATTGCTCTTGATACAGGAGGACGGATAACCGCATTTGCTGTGCATAATATGTACCAGTCATTGTATGGTAATCTCCCGACAGTTGATCGTTGCATTAGATTTAAGCGCGTATCTAAGTCCTGTCCAGTAGGGTTTGTAATTGACACCATCAAACAAGATATTGAAGAGTTGCTAGTTGTTAAACCGGATCCTCATCTTATGTTTATTGATGATTCAATACTAACTGGCAAAACTTCCAAAATGCTGAGAGAAATTATTGCAAAACTCTCAAATGGTCGAGTTCGAGTTAGTTTTGGGGTGATGAGAGAAGCCACCATGGGGCATGCTGATGTTTCAGGTGCAACATTTAGTTTCGCTCGATTCGCATGGCATAATAATCCAGATTTAATCGGGATTAAGTATCGATCTCCTACTAACCCATATCCGTTAAGAACCCCAGCTTCCCGAGAGTTAAGGTCTAACATTGCACGGAATATTAAAAGCTTTGCTGCTTATCTTGTTGACGATTAAGGTAACTCTTCTTATACTCCAGATGTGGAAAAAAGGCCGCTTAGAGTTTCCTTTACAGGAATAGATGGTGCAGGCAAATCAACTGTTGCAGGCATATTAGAACAAACATTGGGGCAAAGCCATAATCTCATAAAACTGCACGAAATAGCAGATCAAACAAGGAATACTAGACTGATAGGTTTAGCGAGCGCAATGAGTGTTTTTACCTTAACTCGTTTAGCAAGTCCTTTTTTTGAATCGAGGTATGATTTAGATTTAGTAATGTCGAATAGGGATTTTTGGGTTGATCCTTAGAAGCTGCTGTGGCTCGAATTGATAATCGAATAGCGACAGAGTCTGCTCTAACTAAAAGACCTGAAAAAGCCAAATGGAAACACCTTCACGAAGAGGAAGTGCCTTTACGTAGATTGTCTGAGCAATATGAAGATGCCCTGATGCACGTTCAAGCTCTGGCAGGCAGTCGCACTCAGATAGTAAAGATTGATACTGATCAATTTAAGACTGATGAAGTAGCTGAATTAGTGCTCAATAAAGTCCAATCTGTACTTATTAAGTTAAGATCTTCTTCACCAGTGTAATAGATCCTTCAATCCAGCTAAAATATTCCTTTTGTGAAATGAAGAGATGAGGGCTAAGCTCTAGGGTGATTAATCCTTGATATTGGTGCATTTTTAAGAACGTTAGAAAATCGTTTGATTGAAGTACCCCACTGCCAAGCGGGAGGTGTTGTTCTTTATTCGTAAAATCACTCAGATGAATGTTTTCGATAGACGGCATAATCTTCATAAAACCCACTATTTTATGAGGTGAAGGCTGTTTTAAGTGACTAGTATCTAGTGTTACTCCAAAGTTGTAAGTATTAGAACTTTTTACGATCATGTCTATTTTAGTAGTACTGGGATCGGATTTTTGATAGCGATAGAGTGGCAAAGTACTACTCTCACTCATATTTTCTAGCAGCAGTCTTACCCGATATTTTTGAGATTTTTTAGCTAAATCTCGCAGATATTTTTTTTGTGCTGGGCTATCTATTGCTGTAGACTTTAGGGGATGTATAACAACTGGCACTTGTAAACTACTAGCAGTGAGAAACATTTCATCGTCACTAACGAGATGTTTAAAGAACGATTGAGGTTGATGTAAAGAGAGGATTGGCACCCCAAACTTCTGAGAGAGTTTGACCAATTTTATATGAGGGGGGAAACTCTTATATCCTAAGACTACCTCAACTCCATCTATTCCCAACTTTTTTCCAAAAGCAAATAACCGTTCAGGTGAAATATTGATAGGTAAATCCGCCACCGAAACACTGATTTTTGCTTTCTTGATCATTGCAGAATATTATAATTGGTTTTGGTAGCAGATATCACTATTCCATCCGCTTTTTGTTCGGTTGTTAGAGCAACGCCATAAACAGCTGCTCTACTTAAGAAGTTTAATCGAGGTCGTCGATAAAAGACCACCTTACGTGGAATTAACCCAACACTTTCGCATTTTTTGATGAGATCACCATAGGAATAGTGACGGTAATGTTTCATCCTTACCGCCCGATTAGATGAAGGAACAGAGATTATTGCACTCCCGTCAGGTTTAAGGACCCTACTTGTCTCAGCCAATGCTCGTATTTCACTGGTATCATCTATATGCTCTATTGTTTCTAAAAGGGTTACAAGATCAAAAGAACCACTTTTAATTGGCAAATCTGTTTTTGCTTGAACAACCTTTAACCGTGCATCACTCTGTGCAAAACGTAGTGCTGCTCTTGAACTATCAACAACAGCCACGGAGGCTCCCCTATCAGCAAGTAAAGTAGCCATCGCACCATCACCACCTCCATAGTCTAGTACCGCTAATCCATTAAGGTTATCAGGCATTAGAGGGAGCGTTACATCATACCTCAATCGACTGGAAGCAAAAGGCAATGACAATCTTCTCCTATGATAGGGCCCAAATATTTTATACTGAGCTTCTTGAAGGCCTTCTCTGGTTAACATATGTAGATTATACTAATTAGTTTAGATCAGATAAACCTCCATTAACTGCTTAAAATGTGATATAGTCTCAATTAGTAATGGTTCAAAATAAGAACTATCGTCCGCACACAGCTTAATTCTTTTATTTAGACTTTAAATATTAGAGTTGATATAATAACCAGGATTCAAGCCGGGGTGG
>CAZLKE010000046.1:0-7960 GCA_964560075.1 uncultured Gammaproteobacteria bacterium
TCTAGTTCAAAAGGTTGGAGTAGCTACTTCTAAGATTGATGTTGTTTATGAAGGGATTAATACTGAAGATTATAAACCGCTCCCACCAGATAAAAATGATCAGATTTTGAAGAAATTTGGATTAGAAGATCAAAAGTTTTTTCTATTTGTCGGCACTATCCAGCCAAGGAAAAACCTCGAGCGTTTGATTAGAGCCTTCAGCCTTTACTGTCATTCCGAACGTAGTGAGGAATCCCTCACGAATGTGAGTCATAATAAAACTGACATAAAGTCAGAGATTCTTCGCTCCGCTCAGAATGACAAGAGCTATAAACTTGTTCTCGCTGGCGGGAAAGGTTGGTTGTCTGACGAAATTTATGAGTTACCTAAAAAGTTGGGGATAGAAGACCATGTTGAATTCTTGGGATACATTGGTAATGATGAAAAAATTGGTTTAATCCAGTCAGCTGAGGGATTTGTTTACCCGTCTTTATTTGAAGGGTTTGGTATACCAATCTTAGAAAGCTTTGCTTTAAAATGTCCGGTCCTTACTTCAAATACCTCATCCATGCCTGAGGTTGCTAACGGAGCAGCGGTTCTTGTTGACCCATATGATGTTGAAAGTATTGCCGAAGGACTCTCTATTTTAAGCGAAGATAGCAAAAGAAATTTCTTCAAAAGACAGGGATTAGAGCAGCTTAAAAACTTCTCCTGGGAAAAATGCGCCAAAGAAACTTTAAAAGTTTTAGAGAGTGTATGATAGAGACATGAAGCAAGACATTTTAGGCGTTAAAGTTGATGATGTAAGCATGGAAGAAGGGCTAAAGATAGTCTCTTCTTGGCTTGAGAAGGAGCGGTTAGTCACTGCCTTGTCATTGCGAGGAGTTAAGACGACGAAGCCCGCTTCGCCGGAGCTTCGATCCGACGCCAAAGGCTTTGGCCGACGGCGTCAGCGAGGCGAGCAATCTAGTCAAAAAAAGATTGCCACGGTCCGACGTAACGTCGGACCTCGCAATGACGTTGGAAGAAAGTACTATATCGTTACCCCTAATCCGGAATTTGTTATGCAAGCACAAAGAGATCCGGAATTTAAAGAGATTTTAAACAAAGCTGATCTTTCAATCCCGGACGGGTCAGGATTAAAACTATCAGGCAAAATCCATCATACTGTCACTGGTGTTGATTTTATGGACAAGTTGTGTGCTTTGGCTGAAAAAAGAGGATATTCTATTGGTTTGTTAGGTGGAAGAGATGGAGTAGCAAAGATGGCAGCAGCTAGGTTAAAAGAGAAGTATCCTGGATTAAAAGTTGTGTTTGCTGAAGAAGGAGGGGTAGTTGGTCAAACCGATGTCATCCTGAGTGAAACGAAGGATCTAGATTCTTCGTCCGATGGACATCGGACTCAGAATGACAGCGTGGACATCATCTTCGTTGCTTTTGGGCATGGGAAGCAGGAGAGGTGGATTGTCAAAAATATGAACAGCTTTCCGGCGAAGGTTTTTATGGGGGTGGGTGGGTCGTTTGATTATATATCCGGAGCAGTCCCCAGAGCCCCAAAACTGATGAGAAATCTAGGGTTGGAGTGGTTATTTAGGTTAATTATCCAACCATGGAGAATCAGAAGGCAGATAGATTTAATTAGATTCGCGGGTAAACTTTTAGAATTTAAGGTAACTAATTAGTTTTCCCCAGCCAAACCGTCATTGCGATCCCGACGTTACGTCGGGGGAAGCAATCTGAAAAAGATCGCCACGGTCCGATGTAACATCGGACCTCGCGATGACACATCCACTGGGAAAAACTAACTAATTACAATTTAAGTGGTTGACACCGTCTGAATAGCTATGATATATTCCTCCCTAGTTAATCTATGGCAAACGATAAAATCTCTTTAGAAAATCTTCCAGACCTGCTTACAGTCAAAGAAGTTGCTGAAGTGCTCCGAGTTTCCACGCTAACTATCAAAAGATGGGGAAAAAGAGGAAAACTTCCTGCGATCAGGATCAACTCCCGTGGCGACCGCAGATACAAAAAAGAAGCTGTTCTATGGCTTCTTGGGATAACCCAGAAAAACAATCAGTAATCCTAAGACCGTCCCCAAGCTGATTTGGTTGGCTAAAACTCTCACTGGAGTATCCGTAAATTTTGCTTCTACAATGTGTTTTCCCTCCGGAACCTCAATTTCTAAAAACCAATAACTTTTACTTGGAGTAATCTTTGTTTCCTTTTCATCAATATAAACTTTCCATCCCGGAAAAAAGTGGCTATTTATGGTTAGTACGAATGGTTTAGGCGTGTTTATGCTTAATTTTAACTGATTGTCTTTTAATAAGAGTTCTTGAACCTGAGTATCTTGGTTAGCCTGGTACCTTGGGATTTCCTGAGTAGGAACTTGTTCGACTCCTAGAGGGTTATACCCAGGCTCAAAATAGCCTCTGACCTTTATATTTTCATCTGAATAATAGTCTTTTGGCAGCCACTCTTCTGGTTTTAAGTAGGCACTATATAGATATAAAACAGTAATACTTACTATAAATACAATTGCAGATGCAAGAGAAGTTTTTTTAACTAGACTTAAAAGTAAACCAGAGAGAACTGCGGTGGAAAAGGAGATAATCATAAAATAGCGCCAGGGGAACTGAAGAAACTGTAAAAACTTAAAAGTCTCCCAAACAGGAGTTGATGTTTCCATCATCATAAAAAGACCAAAAAAAGAGGCGAGCAGGAACAAGGATAAGTACGCAGCCTTCCAAGGCGTCCCCTTGGAGCCTTGTTTAGATTGCTTCGTCGTTTGACTCCTCGCAATGACGTCATTGCGAGCGATCCGCCAACTGGCGGAGAGCGCGGCAATCTTTATTAAGATCAAAAGCGAGAGGGCAAGGATTGTCCACTGGATTAAACCAACTTGGAATGACATGTTATCATTTAAACCTTGCGTTGAGCCTCCGTATCCCCAGACATAAGTAATTAACTGTTGAGGGTAAACAAAGTGTTTGTGGAAATCAAAGTTTCCTGAGCGTAAATTATCGATATTAATAAACTGCTGCTCAAAAATGGCAGGCAGGAGATAAAAACTACTTAAACCTATTCCAAGGATAAAGCTAAGTATGATAAGAACTATGTTTTTTCGGTTCAGGAGTGCGTATACAGCGATTATTGGGGCAAAAATAACGAATGTGGGCAAATGGGTAATGATGGCTAGTCCTGTTAATAGCGAGAGCGTAAAAAAACGTTTTCTATCTAGCGCCCAAAATATGCCTAGTATAAGTGTAATTGCTGCGAACTCAGGAAAAGCTGCGCGGACAAAGATATCCAATATTAAATAAGGCGAAAAAACAAAGACTAAAGCAGAAAGTATGGCTGCAAGAGTTCCGAAGCGTTTCATCCAAAGAAACATAAAAAATGCTCCGAGTCCCCAGAAGAAAAGAGTCGCAAGCTTAATTGATTCAGTAACTGAACCTGTAAAGACATTGACTAAAGAAACAAAATAATAAAAACCTACCTGGTAAAAGTTGAACAGAGGTTGGGAATGTCCTGGCCAGACATGTTCTACCCACCGGACAGGGAACTGTCCTTGTTTTAAAGCGTCAATAAATATCCGTGAGTAAGTGGTATGGGCTGAGATATCATGCCCGGAGGGGACTAAATCTTTGGGAAAAACAAAATATGCTTCTACCATAGAAGAATTCTAACAAGAGTAGTTAGGATTCAGGTAAGAAGCATATTCTGTGTTTACTTTAATTCTACTGTTGCGCCTGCAGCTGTGAGTTTATTCTTTGCTTCTTCAGCGGTTTCCTTATTAACACCTTCTAATACAGGTTTTGGAGCAGCTTCGACTAGATCTTTAGCCTCTTTAAGGCCTAAAGTAGGAACGAGCTCCCGGACAGCTTTGATAACGCCAATTTTGTTAGCGCCAGCACCACTTAAAATAACATCAAATTGGGTTTTCTCTTCCTGTGGCTCGCCGGAGCTGTCAGCGGAGGCAGCAGCAGGACCTGCTACCCCGATGTTCATCGGGGCTGCTGTAACTCCAAACTTATCTTCCAGAGCGTGAACTAAATCAGCGAGTTCTAAAACAGATAATTTCTCTATTTGTTCGATAATCTTTTGCAGGTTCTCTGAAACAACCTTAGACTCTTTTTGTGTATCTTCCATATGGTCTTGTCATTCTGAGTCCGATGGACATCGGACGAAGAATCTCTTATCAATTAAGATCCTTCTGGGCCAGTGGCCCATCAGGATGACACTTGTGTGTCACCACCTTTCTGTTTTCGGATTTGATCTACAACATATACTAAATTTCTTAAATTAGCTTGAAGCACACCAACGATTCCATAAAGTGGTGAGCCTAGAGTTCCTACCACCTGGCCTCGAAGCTGATCCTTGGATGGAAGAGTTGCCAGTTGTTGAACTTTACCGGCTCCGATAAATTCTGTTCCAAGCAATCCGCCTTTAACTTCACCAATGCCATAATCCTTGAAGGCTTTGGTTAAAGCTTTGATTGGTGTAATTTCATCATCAAAGCTAAATAGGGTAGCGGTCGGACCTTCTAAAGTCTTTTGGTCAACTACATCGATTTTGTTGCTGTCCAAAGCTATTTTGAGTAGATTATTTTTAGTGATTTCCAGTTGAGCTTGAAGGTCTTTAAGGCTTTTTCGAAGACCAGAAAGCTGGCCCATGGTTAAGCCTTTATAGTTGGTAAATACTACTGACTTTGATTTGGCTAGTTTGTCAGTTAGTTCTTGTACTGAATGCTCTTTTTGTTCTCTTGTTTTTGGCATAAAAAATCCTCGCTTAAGCGAGGAGTATTTCGCCTCGGTAAGACTTATTTAGATGCTTACTTTCTTAAGCTAATAGGAATATTAGCGGAAAAAGCGTAATCTGTCAACACACCCTATTGTAATCATCCAGGAGTTTCCAAACGTTATCTTTTTTCGTCATTGCGAGGAGTGTAGCGACGAAGCAATCTTCTACGGTAGTAGATTGCTTCTGGGCCAGTGGCCCATCGCAATGACGATTTGGTTGGGAAATACTGAATACTTATACCCTATTGTAATCATCCAGGAGTTTCCAAACGTTATCTTTTTTCGTCATTGCGAGGAGTGTAGCGACGAAGCAATCTTATATAATGAAAATATGTACTCCTATGTATACATCCTAGCCAATACCACAAATAGGGTGTTGTATGTTGGTGTTACAAGGAACTTTTTGAAGATATCAATGAAGCTATTAAAAGAGAAAAACAAATCAAGGGCGGGTCAAGAGAAAAGAAGTTAAGGTTAATCGAGTCTACTAATCCTGGGTTTGAGGATTTATACCAATCTGTTATTCTATAACTTACCAGGATTGCTTCGTCCGACGGTCGTCGGACTCGCAATGACGATTATATGTGGTATGATAAAGGCATTATGCTAAAGGTCACCCGTATTGTATCTAATTCTGCCAAGGCCTTGTTAGAATTGGCTAAAATGGCTGAACAGTTACCGGATCAGCCGGGTGAACCAAAAGACATTTCCGGCAACCACTTGGTATCTCAAAACTTCGGAACCCAGAGCCAGTAGCCATCGCCCGGAGAGCCTACATTCTGGTTTAAACCGCCAGATGAAGTAGCGACAGAAGGTTTAGAGTACCAAACCCCAGATGCCCCGATTTTTCCATTATTTTTACGGATTAGAGACAGATCATAGTTATTAACTATATTATCTAAATTAAAATCGGCATTCGCGTTCCATTTACTGTTTCCTGGAGATAACCCAAGTGAGTTTTTAGCCACAGTTAGATCAGCTTCATTAACCACATTATCCTCATTTAAGTCTCCGGTAATCAGGTTTAATGGACCATCGATACTGAGGTCATTAACGGTTGGTTTGACCATAAAAGAGGATGAGGTGGCGATCTGGGCCGGTCCTTTTAGATAAGCTGTATAGTAGCTATTTGCATCAAGCCCTGCCAGGGAAAGACCCTGATACTCCCCGGTATCCGGCACATTGACAGAAAAGGAGAGTAAGTATTTAGGGCTTGAGGTTGCTTCATCGGCAGCTAGTCCTACAAAAAGTTTAGCTCCATGTTTTCCATCAGGCCGGCCCTCGATTTTGATTTTAAAATTCATTGTAGGAAAGAGTTTAAGCTCTGATGTGGGTGAAGAATTAGGAGAATCACTATCAGTTTTGTCTTTTGCTGCATCAGTCAGACCTTTTAGAGGTGAGTCTTTTGGGACTTCTTTTAAAGAGGTAACAGGGCCGTTATTTTTGTTTGTTTTTTTAGTATCTTGCGCAGCTCGGAATCTTAAAGACAGTAAAAAAGTAGTAGAAGGAATAGTAATTAGCAGGAATATAAAGATAATTAAAAAAATCTGAGTAGGGGAAAGCTTAGGTATATGTGGGACTTCAGGCAGATGGGGCATGTCCATGATATTAATATATCACTAACAACTACTAAGGGGTAAGGGGAGGCTTTAAATAGTCTTCGTTGAAGAATTTAATGATTGAGTTTTGATCGTCATGCATTTTATCCAATTTTCTTTGAATACGCTTTGCTTCCTCCCGGAGCTCTGCTCTTATTTGAAAATCATTCATACTAAGGTCGACTAACTTATTGTTGAAATCTTCTCTCATATCGACAAATTTATCTTCCAGATTAGATACTTTTTTATCCAGAGAAGTGAGTAGATTTAAGATTTGTTCGTTTGAATCTTGCTTTGCCACAACCTAAAAATAACACAGAATTTTAAAGAATTCAACAAGAACTTAGATAGAAGCTGGGTTGATTTTGACTCCAGCGCCCATGGTTGGAGAGATAACTAGTTTCTTGACCCGGGATTTCCCAAGTACCATTTGCAGGGCTTTTACATTGGCAGATACCTCATCAGTTGGCTGTATAACTTTACCAACAGCAATATGGATCACTTGTCCGTTGGCTTCAGTTTTATATTCTGTTTTTCCGCCTTGTAGATCAGCTACGGTTTTGGCAAGATTTTCAGTAATGGTTCCATTCTTTGGATTTGGCATCAAACCCCGGGGACCTAGGATTCTGGCTACTTTAGCGAGTTTTGGCATCCATTCTGAAGTGGTTACAACTACATCAAAATTAATCTTACCTTTGTTAATTTCTTCAATGGTTTCTTCATTTCCGACGATATCTGCTCCAGAATCTTCTGCTCCTTTACCAAAAGCTAAAATCCGCAAGTTCTTGCCGGCAGAGTAAGGCATAGTAACCAAACCCCGGATTCCTTTTTGGGAAGTGTTGATATGAAGCTCAAGTGTACCATTGAATTTAGTGTATGAGCTCTGTTTAGCAAGATCAACCGCCTCTTTAAGAGGATAAGCCTTACCTTTTTCTACTGCTTCAACAGCTTTTTGATATTTTTTACTTCTTTTTGATTTTTCTTCTTGTTTTTTAGCCACCTATTTTTACTCCCATTGATCTTGCTGTTCCTTCAACAATTTTCATTGCAGCCTCTAATGAATTTGCATTCAAATCCGGCATTTTTGCTTTAGCGATCTCTTCAATTTGAGTTTTGGTTAAAGTTCCGGCAAACTCCCGTCCAGCTTTTCCTGACCCTTTTTCAACCTTTAGTGCTTTTTTAATCATCTCTGCAACAGGTGGTTCTTTGGTGATGAAGGTAAATGTCCGGTCCTCGTAGACTGTGATCACAACAGGAAGGATGTTCCCTGTCCGTTCTTTGGTTCTTTCATTGTATTGTTTTACAAAGTCCATGATAGGGACTCCGTGCTGCCCAAGAGCCGGACCAACAGGTGGGGCAGCAGTAGCAGCCCCGGCTGGAATATTTAATTTTATGTATGTTTTAATCTTTTTTGTAGCCATAGTTTAGAGTTTCGTCACCTGCAAAAAGTCAAGTTCTACCGGCGTTTCCCGCCCGAATACGTTGACTAACACTTTTACCGTACCCTTTGAGTCGTTTACATCTGAAATCTTACCTTCGAAATCTTTAAATGGACCATCCATAATACGAACAGAATCG
>CAZLKE010000047.1:0-7890 GCA_964560075.1 uncultured Gammaproteobacteria bacterium
CTTTCTCCCCTTTTTCCAGATAAAAATCTCCCAGATTCATAAAAGAATAGGCATACTCATTCACCATACCCGCTAGTTCCTCATTGTAAATTTTTTCTAAGAATTTAGGTTTCCTTTTGGGAAATTCAGGTGTTTGAAACTTATAGTCAAAGTTGGCCAGCTTCGGCTCATTGGAAGACTCTTTTGGAATAATTTCCAGCAACAATCCTTGCGGAACCACCTTAAACCTGTCTTCATCAATCTCCAAACTGCCGTTTAAACCGGGTGCAGGAAACAGTTTAGCCCGAAGAGCGACAGTGGTCGTATAAATTTTATATTTGTCCATATTAAGAGCAAAAAAATCATTTAGAAACTTGCTATACTCCTCTGCTGAATCCCGTTTAAGGTTTGTGGTGTCCGGTATTTTTAAATCCGTGGTATTCCTTAGGTTTTCACTGTACCATTCGTCAATATAAATAAGGTTATCAACAACCGGCAGAACTCCCCTCTTAAACTTTTTTACTTCGTGTTTGTAATAAGAAACTGCATCAAAAATATCGGATGACCCAAGAACAATAGCAGGCTCCTCCGCATTGCTATAAAGATTTTGAACATAATCGTCAGTGATTTGCATTGGTTGCCTGTTCAAACTTGGCCACCAGCGCACTAGAGGCGACAGGGACAGCAAGCTGATGAGTATTACAAGGTAAATACCATCCCGGACTTTAAGCAAAAAGGAAGCTGCATAGAAAAACCCAACTCCAGCCAAAATCGCCCAAATAGTATCTGAAACCAAAAACCAAGACTCTTGATTGCCTGAAAGATAAAGACCGGTTAAAATGATATTGGTTAAAACAACTATAAATAGTATAAAAAACAGGTATTTACTTTTTCGCCACAAATAGAATAACCCCAAAAGCATAAAGGGTAAAATAAACATTGTGAATTTCGACACCCACATCCTAAAGAAATTTCCGGTGCTTTGCATAAATACTTCAATTGAGCCGGTGAAACCATTAATCCTGCCCAGCTCCGGATTATAGACATTAATCCCTGAACCTGTTGATAGGTTCCACAAATTTTCAAATGTAACCGGATTCCACCAATTTAAAAAAGGCTGTTGACTTGCCCGAATTGGAATATAAAGATATACCAATATAATACCTGCTATCCCTGCAAAAAAAAGCGTTATCAGCTTTTTAATGGACAAAAGCCTCAGATGGAGTGCCATAATCAGTAAAATTGAAGGAAAAATGCTACTTAAAACAGGGTTTGTTCCACTACCTATTCCAAATAAAAAGGCAATAATCAGTAATTTCTTGAATAACCACTCTCTGTTACTCGGTAAAAATAAAGCCAAAGACAAGATAATAGTGCTTAGTAAACTCACCAGAATAAAGTTTTCTATATTTTGCGCTTGGGACCAAAACTGGTAAGAAAAGCCTAAAACCAAAGTGCCAAAACAGCTGCTTAATATAATCTTTAACTGTCCGTATTTTTCTTTTGGAGAGTTTTTAGAAGTGTAGTTGATAATCCGATTTATTAATAGATAAATTAGAAAAAGCGTTGAAGCAGCAAATACGGCTGATAAAATCTGCAACCTAAAGATATAATCCCCCAAAGGAAGAAAACTAAAAAGATGGCCAAACAACATATACAAAGGTTCCGGAGGATTAGGTATCCCTAAAGTCACAATACCGGCGAGTAACCGGCCCGAATCCAACCAAAGCATCGCCTTAGGCGCAGTATAAAGATAAATAATTGACGCAACTATTGATAAGGCTAAAGGGACAATAAAATGCAACTTTTTCTGCATAAGAACAATTGGATTAATCTATGTTAACATAGGCCTTATAAGTCGTATAGGACCTATATGTCTAATCTAATTCCTGCTCATGGCGGTTATCGTAACCTGAAGTCTTTTCAAATGGCTACTATTATCTATGACTTAACCTTGATCTTCATTCAAAAGTATATCCCCAAAGGCTCCAGAACAAACGACCAAATGCACCAAGCAGCCAGATCTGGAAAACAAAATATTGCTGAAGGCTCCATGGCTTCTGGCACTTCTAAGAAAACCGAAATCAAGCTCGTTGGAGTAGCAAGAGCATCATTGGAAGAGCTGCTCTTAGACTACGAAGATTATTTGAGAGAGCATAGATTGGAGATTTGGACTAAGGAAAATCCTCGGGTTACTGAAATTAGAGCTTTGTCATATACGACAAATAAGTCCCATAAGACCTATTTGTCCTATCTTTCTGCTGCCGAAGCCGCAGCAAACTGCCTTATCTGCCTAATTCACCAGACAAACTACCTTTTAGACCAACAACTGAGAAGTCTGGAAAAAGAATTATTGGAAAAAGGTGGTTTTACAGAAAACTTATACCGCAGGAGAATTGAGTTAAGAAGAAAACAATAAGTCCAATATGTCCTATTTATAGATTAACCCTGAGGTGGAAGTTAGAAACGGAGCAAGCAGGATCCTTCGCCGATTGAGATCGACTTTATCAATTAACACATTCATCGACTGCCCTACTTCATATGTTTTTCCAGCTTCCATTGATTCTTTTGGCATAAACCCTTCTACTCCATCCTGCAAACTAAAGAAAACTCCATTATCTGAAACTTTGCTGACAGTGGCTTTTATAACATCATCTGGTTGATAGTCTGCTGCTACTTTTTCAAATGGATCTTCTTGTAAATTCTTTAAAGATAAATTCACCCGTCCTAAATTTTCATCAACAGACAATACTTCTCCCTCAATTTCCTCACCTACAGAGAGTTTGCTACTTAAATCTTCAACCTTTTCCCAAGAAGCTTGAGAGATATGAATGAAACCTTCTAATCCATCTTGTAAGCTTGCAAAAGCTCCATAAGAAGAAACACTTTGAATTGGGCCTTGCACTTTATCCCCTACTTTAATCTTTGATAAAGCTTGTTTTTGTTCATCAGTAAAATTTTTTCTTTCGGAAAATATTAGTTTATTAGCATTTGGGTCTACTTCAACTAGTTTAAGATTTAACTGCTTACCAACTAACTCTCCGAGATGTAACACACTTTCTCCTGAGAGTTGTGAGGAAGGCACAAACCCCCGGACACCGGAAACTTCAACTACCAAACCACCTTTGTTAACATCAACACCTTTTCCCCTGAATGTGTGTTCAGTATTAACAGCATTCATAAACTTAATCCATTTGGGGTTGATCTGCTGCCTCCCCTGACCTCTATTTTGCAAGCTTAAAATAACTTGGCCTGATTCACTCTCCGGATACAATACATAGCTTTCAATTTTGTCGCCGACTTTAATTGACTCTATTGTAGATTCGGGGAGGTCTCTTTTGTTTATAACACCTTCTGATTTAGTGCCTAAATCGAGAACAATTTCTTGTAAAGTTTTTGCAATTACTTCACCGGTTACTTTATCACCACGGTTTAGTTTAATTGTTTTAGTTGGTTGCTGTGATAGCAACTCTTCCATTGTTATAGGTTTGCTCACGGTTCATAATTCTCCTTCTTTAAAGATTAAACTGATTCTAACAAATTACCTTCCAAAGAGCAATCTTAAATTGAACTTCTCTCCAACTTAGCTGCTACCTGCTGGAACCTTTGGATATGCCAATTCAATGCCTCTTTATTTTTAGGATCAATTAACTGGGAGGGTAAAATCCATGCTGTCTGAGACTTTCCAAATTGCAGTGCATTTGCTTGTTTAAAACCTCTTAATCCCCGGCCTTTCAATAATTGCCTAATACCCCACACGGGAGCAACAATCATTTTTGCAGAAATATCACGGGTCAAACTATCTTTCTGAAATTCTGACTGTTCTTCTAAGGAAAATCCTAGATTTTTAAACAGCTCACTGTTTTGGGCGACTAAATGCGAACGGGCTCTAACCGCGGTAACATCAGCCACATCACTAGATCCCTGCTCAAACTTTTGACCCAATTTTTGTAATCCTAATAAACCATCTAACGGCACTTTAACAGCCCGTTCTCGGAGTGACATATCGGACATTTTTCCAAGAGACCTACCCAGATGAATCGAACCAACTACTTCTCCTGAGCGGACCATTCCTAGTGGTGTTTCTATCTTAGAGAAAGCTACCTCTTTATGTAGATTAGTAAATGGTCCCAAAATAAGACCTTTGTTGTACACACTGTTAAATGCTTCATAGGTTATGTAAAGTAAGCTAAGTGGCAGGACAAACTGACTAAGGCTGGTTAAATGAGTGAAGAAGGCTGCTGATTCAAGTAAAGAAACTAAAACCATCCCCTTTAGTAGTGTCTTGGCAAAAAGCTGCATGCGATAATCCTTAAAGACATTTTTTATTTTTTGCAGCATTGATGGCATCTTTTCAGTTATATATCCCGGTATTTGGGACACTTTTTGCTGATATCCTGTCAATGTTGTTTGTTTCTTGGCCTCATCTAGAACCTGCCTTACTTCAGCCAATGCTGCGGTCTCGTCTTTTCTTGCGGATTCGTAAACTGGGGTTTCATGAGATCTTGGTTGGTCAGCAAAAAGTTTTGGCTTTTCAGTACTTGATATTGGATTATATTTTAGCGATTCTTCCATAAGTAAAACTTATTCTACTCTCTTAAACCCTTGGCCAATTAGAAACCAAAAATGAACCAAAGAAACAATACTTGCTGGATTAAACAACATAGACGTCAGTACGCCCAAAAGACTTACTAGTAAAACAACTTGCTCTCCTCTCATTAACCCTATGACCCCAAAGCCTAAAAAACCAACAAGTAAACCAACTCCCAATATTCCACCCTGTATCCAAAAATCTAAAAATAAATTATGCGCGCTATCTACATTTACATATTGGATATCTTTATTCATCTTCTTTGCCGTCTCTCTTAAAGCAGTTTGAACATTACCAAATCCCCATCCCAAGATAGGCTTACTTAAGCCTGCATGGAAAGATACATCCCAAACCTGTGCTCTGCTTTCAAATTTATATACTCTATTAAAAACTATTTTTTCTTCAAAAAATGGTAAGAGTAAGCTAGTTAAAATCAGCAACAGTGTTATTAACAAGCTCCTTTTCAAATTTAAGTTGAGACAAAAAAACAATAGTAAAAAGATTAGCTCAACCACAAAGGCTATAACCCCCGACCTTGAACCCGTCAATATAATTACTACTCCTGTGAGTATCAAAGCGATTAGTTTCAAGTAACTGTTCTTTGTTAAGAAAAGAAAGGGGAAGAAAAAAACTGCAACTGCTGCAAGTGCGTTAGCACTCCCTAGTGAACCAACAGCTCTGTTATTTACCTCTCCAAACAAAAAAGATGACACTGAAATTGCAGCTAACGAAATTAGTACTAAATAAAGATTCGGTTTAAAGTCGATTCTACTGCCAATAATGGAAAGTAACCCTAGATGCCAAAGGAGCAAAACACCCTGCATCCGGAAAACATTACCAAATATAAGTTGTGAAGATCCTTCAAATATCAAACTTATAATACTTAAAATAATTAACCCCAAAACCAATTTTAGAAGGTTTAGATCTAGTTGCCTAAATAGTCGTTTCTGAAAGAGGACAGACACTGCAAGTATTTGGATTAAAAACTGGGCAATTAAAACTTTCGGAGCTTCAAAAAAAGATACTCCAAAAGGTAAAACAATTAAAGGCAGGATAAAAATTAAGGTTGAAAGAGCTACTGTCTGCACACTTTAAAGTGTAGCACCAATTAACTTACCAAGGAAGAAACCCAGCAAGAAACTTGACTACCCTAAGCATCCAACTGTCGGCTTTTGCTGGCTGGTCAACTAGTTTTGCGCTGTTTACAACACTCGCTTCTGCTAATACTCCGGCTTTAAAACCTGTAGCAGGTGTTGAAACTTTAATTCCATAAGTTTTAACAGCGATTTCATTGGAGAAATCACCTGGCATACAGTGGTTTCCAGCTCGAACTTTAAAGTAATAAGTAGTATTACCACTTAAGTTTTTAACAGTATAGGTTGTGGTATTTCCGACATTTGGATTTCCATATTGATGAACACTTTTTTGAGTTCCATAAGACACAAGATAGTAGGTTACAGGATCTTTAGCCTTTGACCAAACTAAAGTAACCTCATTTTTTCCTGTAGCTTGTGCAGAAAGCAATACTGGCGCACTTGATGGTTTGGCATCGCTACAGACAGGTGCAGATGGAATGCTTACTACTGATTCATTATTGGTAGATTTAACTTCCGCTTTTTGAGCTTCAGTATAAGTTATAAACTCAGTGAAGTGTTTGGTCCAAATAACTAAATTAGAACCCACATTAATCTTACAATCACCAAGCGCTGATAAATTATCCCCTGCAGTTTGAGTATCAGTACTACATTCAGTAGTTATTTTATTAAACTTACCATCTTTAACGTATCCAGCAAGCTTACCTGCTTGATTTGGTAAAACAATTCGGGCAGCTTTATCTAAACTTAAAAACACATTATCTGCACCAATTGTAACAACTGAAGAAACTTTTGCATCATATCCGCCTGATACAGGAATATTAACAGATGGTTTATCTAAAACAGTTAATGCTGCAATTAAACCTAACCAATTAAGGCCGAAAACAGTTAAAGAACCTGGAAGTTCTAATTTTGCATTACCTAAAGAAGTAGTGCTATTGATTGTAATTCCTTTATACAAGTATATAGCTCTTTTCTCCCAGTAAGGGAAAGCCATATTTGAAGCATTGAGTAAAACTCCATTAACATTTGATGGAACATAAACAGTAGAATCAAAGTTCACAGATCCTAAAACAACCTCTGGTTTTTCAGCTGTTACGTTAACCACCTCTGCTATAACAGCTTGCTTGTTATCAGCAGTTGGGACATCCCCTAAGAATCCTGGGGCAACAGTTAAGTATTCAGCGTTACTGTCACCATTACCTGTTTCAACAACTACACTATATCTCTTCTTAGCATCAAAATTTACTTCTTTGGCTAAAGTAAATGTTATTTCTGATCCGTCTATCGCAATCTCATACTCCCCTGGCATCTCTACATTGTTAACATAAACTTTAGATGAGCTATTAAAATTTGAACCTGAAACTTTTACTTTATCACCAGGTTTAGCACTGGTTGGGTTTAAGCTAATAATTTTTGGCTGAATATTTCTTGTCCAGCCATCTGGGATACAAGATGAACCAAAATCCTGACAGTTATTTGGATTATTCACTTCGCAAGCCCGAGTTATAACTTGAGCACAAACTATAGCACTAGGTGATGGGGGTACGACTGGAGTTGATATCGGAGGTTCACAGGGAACAGAGGTTGAAATAGGTGCGGAAATCGGAGTATCACAATCAGTAGCTTTAACATAATTTAGCTGCCATATAGTTAAGGCGCTTAAAATAAGGATTGCAAAAACTCCTAACCAAGGGTAGGTTTCTTTATGTTCGGACAAAAATCCTTTTAATTTTCTTATTGCTTGAAACATATAATTTTTAGCCTGGAAAAAATTCCAAACTCTAAACTTTCGAATTATAGGACATACTGAGACCTTTTGTCAAGTTTTATAGGATATAATTAAACGAATAAAGAGCAACAAAAAAGGCCAGCTTTAGACTGGCCTTTTATCAAATCTGGCAGTGAGGCCCGCCCGCAACGCCTCAGCAAGCTTCAGCTTGCATGGCGGGCGAAGGATGGAATAAGTCTTAGTCCACAAAAAAGCCCCAATCTTTAGGATTGAGGCTTAGTATAATCTGGCAGTGAGGTATTTTCACAATCGCCTGCGCGATCATTATCGTCCCCGCTGTAGTGTTTGACGACTGAGTTCGGGATGGGATCAGGTCGGACCGCTACGCACAAACCACCAGGGGTATAGTATATAGTATCAAGTATTAAGTATCAAGTATTCGAATTGACTCATTAAGAATCCTACCATAATGTTATCGTTGCCTCACGGGTAAT
>CAZLKE010000048.1:0-7457 GCA_964560075.1 uncultured Gammaproteobacteria bacterium
ATCCTTGGCATTGTATTTCCAGGCCACCTCCAAATACCTTCTTTATCTTTAAATAATAACCCTTTTTCCTCAGCATGCTCTTGATACCTCTGATATTCCAAAAATACTAACGGACTTTGAGTAAGGAGAATTCCTTCTTTAATCTGATCCCCTAAAATCGCCCTGAGCATTGCTCCAACTCTCATTCTACCTGCAAATTTAGCAAACTCACAAAACTCACTTCTGTTTATGACCTTACTCAGCGCATCCTTTTGGTTTAAACTTCCCAACCAAGGCATTGTTGCCCTAACATACTCCTCTGCAAAACTTGCTAAATCCAAAACTGTAGCAAGACCTGACAAAGTATGAACATCATCTATTTTTTTGTTCAAAGGATTTTTCCGTTGCTCAACAACAACCCTGTATCCAACCAAATTTGGGCGCGATAATCGGGAATTTTCTGAATACTGGGGAAGTATTTTTAAATCAGGCAAACTTGTTGTTTTTTCAATTAGTGATTTTTGTATGTCTGTGAGTAAAGAATTTCTGTGAAGAGGCTTTCCGCCTTGGGCTAAATAATTAACAGGTCTTAAATCAGGATATAAAGCAAGAAGGCTTTGACCATTTGTAGTCCAAGTATTAAGATCAATAGAATCAATAGAAGCTAACCTTCTCTTCTCTCCACAATAAGTTGCACCAAGAATACCAAGATTCGCCCCGGCTAAAATACTAACAAATTGTCTCCTGTTTAGACCATAAGTGTTTTCTATATTTGACATGCCGGAATTATGCCAAGAATATGTGGGGAAATCAACAACAAGGGATAGGCGCGAACCTATCCCCTGCTTATACTTTAAGCTCTGGTCAGCATTCTTCCAATCCAAAGCATCAACAGTGCTCCAAGAGTTGCGACGATCAATGATGTTAAGTTAAACCCAGTAATACCCACACCAAGAAATAAGCTTGCCAAAAATCCACCTACCAAAGCGCCAATAATCCCTAATACTAAAGAGCCAAGAAGTCCGCCTCTTGATGGGCGAGGATCAATTAGATTAGCAACTGAACCAGCAATAAGTCCTAGTACTATCCAAGTCAGGATATTCAAACTACCTCACCCCCTTCCGATTCATATTAATCTTAAGACCTAGGGGTAAGAAAGCTAGCAATTAAGAGTAAGGGTTCTGAAAGAACACTAAGAAGGTTGCGGAGTTTTTCCAATGTTTATCACCTGTTCAACAAGCCTATTACTATATCCCCATTCATTGTCGTACCAGGCAAAGACTTTAAGCAGATCGCCATCAACAATTTGAGTTAAAGACAGGTCAACAATTGCAGATTCAGATCTTCCAATTATATCTGATGAAACAACTGGTTCCTCTGTCCAGGCCACAATCCCCTGCCACATTGGATTATTGCATGCCTCTTTAACCGCTTGATTAACCTCTTCAACTGTAGTTTTGTTTTTAAGTAAAAAAGTAAAATCAGATAAAGAGCCTGTAATTGTCGGAACCCGGATAGCCCGGCCATCAAACAATCCTTTAAGCTCCGGAATGGCTTCAGTTGTTGCCACAGCAGCACCTGTTGAAGTTGGAATCATATTCACATAAGCAGCCCGCGCTCGACGCAAATCATTACTTTTGCCCCCAGGAGGCGGACCATCAACTAAATTTTGTTCAGCTGTAACTGAATGAACAGTAGTCATTAAAGCTTTGGCAATTCCAAATTTAGATTGAATAATAGCTGCAATCGGCGCAATACAGTTAGTAGTACAGGAAGCATTATTAATTAGATTTTCTCCCCTATATTTATCATGGTTTACTCCGATTAAAAATGTCCCAATGTTACCTCCTTTAGATGGAGCGGATAAAACTACCTTTTTAGCTCCAGCTGTTAAGTGCTGCTTCATCCCCTCTTCATCTGTAAATCTTCCAGTTGATTCAATTACCACATCCACTCCCATTTGCCCCCAAGGAAGTTTCACTGGCTCTTTTTCAGCTAAAACCGGATATCTTTTTCCGTCAATAATAATTCCAGTCTCATCATTGCTAATCTCCCGGCCCCAATGGCCATAAGCGCTGTCATATTTTAAAAGGTGGGCTAAAACATCAGGGGAAGTTAAGTCGTTCACAGCAACAATCTCTATTTCATCTTGGTGCTCTTCCAAAGCAACCTTAAAAGCATTCCTTCCAATCCTTCCAAATCCATTAATACCAACGCGTAGGGGCATATATTAAGATTAACTAAAAGTTGTTAAACAATCAATAAGAATTAACGATTCAGCAAGTTGTTAATTGTGTTTTGGATAGTTTGAACAGTATTAGTAACCACATTCCCAGAACCTTTTTCTTTAACCTTACCCTTTCCGATATAAAGATTCCTCATCAAAGATACATCAACAACATTAATCACACCATCTCCATTAATATCTGCTTTTTCATAGCCTTGTGGCTTGCTTCCATCCGGATTATTAAACTTAGAGAAGAGGATGCTGAAGTTTCTACCTAAATCAAACTTCCCATCACCAGCCAAATCCCCAGCTTTAGCACAACTCTCTCCTTTGAGTTTAGTCCAACCTTCAGGCAGACATGCATTCGGGAAATCTTTGCATTCTTTTGTTGAAGTATTTATAGCTGGCGTAATAACTTGAGCACAAGCAGCTGGACTTGGTGACGGTTTAGCTACACACTCAACTACAGCTTTTTGGATAGAGCTCTGTACTTTTCTTTCTTCATCATAAGCTCTCCAATAAAGCGTCTTTCCACAAGCATAAGCATCCCATTTCTTTGGATTATTCTCAATAACCGGGCTTTTAGATCCCCTCGCAAAATCTAAGTACACTCCCCAAGACAGATCAGCGGTAACAGACAAATCTATTTTTAACCCTGTTGTAGTACCAGAATAATCAAAACTAAAACTCGCCGAGTTTTCTCCAAGCTTTGCAGCTAAGTTACTAAATGTACCAGGTTTTGGTAGATAATCCAAAACAGCAGTATCTGGCTCTCCAATCAACCTCCACCAATTTGGAATAGGCTTTCCATCAGTACCAACTAAGTTATTCCCAATTCCCGGCATATTTTGCATCCACCATTTATGCCACTCTGCTCCATCACACTTCCAGACATTACAATTTAATGTCTCCTTAGCTCCTGAGCCGTCTGGTTTCCAATTTCGGCAATCACTTTGGAAGTTAGCTGTATTAGCCCTGTCATATTCGAATCTAGCATTAGGTGGATTGTGATCATTACCACATGAATCTCCTCGACCATGCAATCCTGGGTTTTTAGATGCTGAATCGTCTGACCAAGAAGCATATTCTGGCCTGTATTTACCAAACACCCGCTCTAAATGATGTCCATAACTTTCTAAAGCTTCTGCAAGACCCCTTGTATAGTTCAAACCATAAACCACAATGGTTTTGTCGCACAGCTCAGGATATACACCTCCATTTGTTGGTATACCCTTGTTACCTGTAACTGCTGATTCCCACATACCACCGGCATACTCTCCAGATCCGTCGGCCCACAATACAACTGCCTTAATATCTTTCTGCTTAGCTAAATTACACAAGTCATATTTTTTAAATAAAGCACTATAATCATATCTGCCATTTATTTTTGGAGGGGGGTTATATTCAACCTTGATATTCTCATCTACAAGGGTATATCTTAGGGCTGGCTTAGCAGAAGAATTGGAATAACCATGATATTTAGTACCCTCACTTAGTGCTGGAAAATAAGTATTTCTGGTAAAGGCAACCGGGTCTCCCGTACCAGGCGGATTATAGCTTGCGCTTGGCTTGTAGATCAGCATCCATGTTTTCAGTTCCTGAGTTTCACCGCTAACAGATGTTGAGCTTAGAGAAGGTATTGGACTGGCTACTACAACTGTAGTACCTGATTGAACAGGCAGGGATTTTTTAATTAGATTTGCAACTTGGGCGTTGTCAGAGTTTTTATAAATTGCAGTGCCTTCTTCTAAAAACTCAATTGTTCCTTTTTTACCATTCGTACCATCTTTAACCTTAAAAACAATTTTTTTCGCCAAACCCCACTTTCCTACACTACTCTGATATCCTGGATTAGGTATACCACCAACAAAAGAGATTTCCCCGGTCTTATTGTCAAAGTACTCCTCAACAACAGATACACCACCGGACAGGTCTGATTTTTCAAAACGAACAACTTCTAAAATATCAGAAGAAAACTTTAATTTTGCAGAGATTAAATTAATAGGATCAGTATTTGCTCTGATTAATAAATCCACAATTAATTCTTGGTTAGGTACCCCTGATGCACTTATATTATCCGATGGCAAAGTAACAGGCTTCGATGCATCTGTATATCCTACTAAAGCAAGAGCGTTCTCTGCAGTTTCAACACTTGCCCGAGACTTGAGCGAAGTTTGCTTCTGCACAAGATAAACCCCAACACCTAAACCTAAAAGAATAATGATTAAAACTAAGACTTGAGCTAAACCTTTTTGCCCCATCATATTAAATATTTTGAGTCGTCTTGTTGGGTATATCATCTTTCATATAAGACACTCCTTCTTCTGTAATAAACACAAAATTTTGTTCTCCTCTAATTATGCTCTCAAACGCTTCTAAATCGGTATCTGTCTCGCTTTTTCCCAGTACATGCTTAAGCTCATGTCTTAAGGCAAAACCTACTGATTTATCAGGTTTCTTATTAAAATAGCCTTGGAGATCCATGTTTTTAGGGTTTTTTTCTCTTAGTTGCTCAGGTGTCAAATTAGTTAAGTCAGAAAGTTGAGGATTAGATTTCTCAGGGGTAGGCATACGATATCCACCGGTTGCCAAATAAATTGTGTATATATTCGTTGATGGGTCTCTCTCGTAATAACCTTCCATAAACATAATTGGTGTAGTTTTTTGAACATTTAATAATGCATTTCTGAAATGCTCTTGAAACTGAGAAGGTACAGTACTTACAGTTTTTCGACTGGTATCTAACCAGGTGTTATCGACCAAAACTATATTCAAAATGGGTTTTCCTTCTTCAGATGTCTCCGCAGCAGAGTAAACTTTTTGGAACAGAGGTTCCTGCTCCAAAGCACCTCTTCTGATCACAAGATCTACTTTTTCATTCGGAAAAATAAAGATATTATGAGATTCAAGCTCTTCAGAAGGAATACCATCTGGTATAGATTCACGATGTTGTTTGAATTGATCTTGAATTAAATTATCTTGCTCGGACTTAGCAATAGCCGCATAAGCTATTTTCTCTGAACTACTTTTCTCGGTGGGGAGTAATTTTTCACCATATTTTACTCCAACAGTAGCAGCAATGACGGATGCTACACGAGAGAGTAAATTCCTTCTAGTAAACTTTCGTGGTTCTTCTAGACTAGTTGGTTTTGGAGATATTTCACTTTGGCTATCCATTATTTTATCTTAGGAGTTCTTTAATTTTGCCTTTGCCAATGTAAATTACCCTCATCAAAGAGAAATCAACAGTGTTAATTACACCATCCCCATTAATATCCGCTTTCTCGTAGCCTTGTGGTTTGCTTCCATCTGGATTATTAAACTTGGAGAATAAAATACTGAAGTTTCTGCCTAAATCAAACTTCCCATCACCAGCTAAATCGCCAACCCTAGCACAACCTTCTCCTTTTAGTTTAGTCCAGCCTTCAGGCAGACATGCATTCGGGAAGTCTTTGCACTCCTTAGTCGAGGGTTTTAGTCCGGGTGTTATAACCTGAGCGCAAACAGTAGAACCAGAATTCTCACACTTTACTGTATACCCTTCTTTATCATTCATGTCAAAGTTATTAGTAAAACGACCTTTGCGATGATCTTCCCAACCATCATCTATCCACCTGGCTACCTCTTTACAATCTAAATGTTCATTTGTAACCTCTTTTAGGAAGTCTTCAGCTTTTGTAGTCTTACTTTTTGGTAAAGAGATATAATTCCAGCCTTCTTTTAATGTTGGCATGGAAGAGACCGCCACACCTCTTAACTCTATGCTAGCACCAGACCTTTGGCATCTTACGAGGTAACCTCCCCCTCCTTCAATTATGTTATTAGTATCTGGATAATGCCAGACAATATTTTCATTGGTACCCAACTGAACCTCTGTACAATTATCGGACCCTAAGCCCCGCAGCAAATCTGCTGCACTTTTGTTAGGATTAACAGGTACCCCGATAAAATTCCAACCCGCTTGTAGAGTATAAGAAACTGATTCCCAGGAGGGTGAGGCTGAGCCAGGGATATTACACATAACGTTATACCCTTCTTGGTCTGTCATATCGAAATCTCGAATCGGTCGTGTTTTATTATGTAATTCCCAACCATCATCTACCCATCTATAAACCTTGTCGCAGTCGATATGGCTATTTGAAGATTGATTAAGAAACTCAGAAGATTTCATTGTTTTGCCTTTTGGTAACGATATATAGTTGTTAGTGTTTGCTAACAATGTTGGCATAGAAGTTACAGTAGAACCTGATAAAGTAAATGTTACTCCCGATTGAGAGCATTTAATTTGATAAGCTCTGCCTCCGTCGATCTTCTCAAGTGAATTTAAAACAGCTTTCGCTGGATCGGAAAAGTAAGCAGTCGCCTGGCTTCTATTCGAATCAAATCCCTGTACAGAGTCACACTTACCACTTGTCGCATCCAACAACTGTTTAGGAGTAATATCAGGATAAACCGGAATTCCGATGAAGTTCCATCCAGACTGTAATGTGTAAGTAATTGACTCCACAGGAACAGTGTTCTCAATTGGACCGATCTTAACAGTTAAAGATCTTTTAATTAGAGGTTGAATCGGTTGATTGTCGGAGTTTTTATACATATTAGTATCAGCTTCCAGGAAATCTATCCTGGAAGTCTTACCATCTGTTAAACCATCCAAAGTTCTAAACTTTAATCTAGCCATCTTTCCTGATTGGCCTACATTGTTTTGAAAACCAGGATTAGGAATCCCTCCCACTAAGCTAATCTGTTTTTTCTCAAAGTCGTATACATTTTCTACCCAGCTACTAATTACTCCCCCACTAGAATCTAATCTTTGGATATCAATTGTTTCCGATACCAAATCTGTAGGAACTGTAAGCTTTGCAGAGATTAAGTTAACTGGATCTACATTTGCTTTAACCAAAACATAAACATAAAAATCAGTGCCTGCTGGAACAGAAACTGTGGGATTGTCCTGAGGCCTATCAATAGCTTGATTTTCATTCACAAAGCCGACCAAGTTAATACTTGATTCAGCTCCCTCTATCCCAGCTCTGCTCTTAAGTGACGTTTGTTTTTGAACAAGGTAGACACCAATGCCAAGACCTAAAAGAATAATAAGTAAAACTACAACTTGGGCAATTCCTCTTTGGTTATTAAACATCTATTATCAGATTAGATCTTTTGTTTATTCTTTGTCAAGCAGAGGTAAGTGGATCTTAGACTACTTTTAAAACGTCACCCCATTTACATTAGAACCGTCACCTTTTGG
>CAZLKE010000049.1:0-5151 GCA_964560075.1 uncultured Gammaproteobacteria bacterium
CGAAAAATCAGAAGCATGATTGTACAGCTGGAAAAGATAAATAATCGGGACATCATTCAATTTGTAAGTTTTGAATCATTACTGCACGACTTTTTATCAGCACTCGTACCAACAAACTCCATACTTAATAACTTGCTTTCTGGAAAGCACTTCAAACTATATGAAGAAGATAAAGATTTGATTGAAGATTTGTTACTCAGCAATACCCAGTTAATAGAGCTTAGTCAAAACAATTTGCGAACTATCGTAAATATTAGGGAAGGATATTCAACAATTATGACAAACAATTTAAACCGAATTATAAAACTATTTACATCTTTAACAGTCATACTTACAATACCAACGATGATTGCAAGTATTTATGGAATGAATATTAATTTACCTCTTGCAAACAACCCACTGGCTTTTATTATAATTATGACTTCAATCATTATTATTTCTATAATATTACTAATTATATTTATCAAAAATGATTGGCTCTAAATTCCATGAAAATTGCTTTTTTTGAAATAAGACCCGGTGAACAAGAATTATTAGAAGAAGGTCTCCGTGGGCATTCACTTAAATTTTTCGAAGATCCTTTAAATGAAACAAATATCCAAGATGTTTTAGATTTTGATGTAATTTCTACTCATTCTAAATCAAAAGTAACAAGTGCAGTTATAGAAAAGTTAAATAATTTAAAATTGGTCGCCACAAGAACAACAGGTTTTGACCATATTGATTTACAAAAATGTAAAGAAAAAAATATTGTTGTCTGTAATGTTCCAGCATATGGAGAAATAACAGTTGCAGAATATGCCTTTGCACTGATTCTTAATGTTTCCCGAAAAATATATCAAGGGGTATACAATATTAAAGAAAAAAATAACTTTGATACAAATTCTTTAGAAGGGTTTGATTTAAATGAAAAAACTTTAGGAGTCATCGGCACAGGTAGAATAGGGCAACATGTAATAAATTTGACTCGTGGTTTTAATATGAAAGTCATTGCTTTTGATGCTTTCCCAAGACCAGAGTTGCAGGAAAAATTAAACTTTAAATATGTTTCTCTAGAGCAGTTGCTTTCAACTTCTGATGTCATTACTTTACATGTTCCTTATCTGCCTTCAACCCATCATTTAATAAATTCAGCAAACATAAATAAAATTAAAAAAGGTGCCATACTTGTTAATACATCAAGAGGAGGTGTAATTGAAACTAAGACACTCGTTGATGCTTTAGAAAATAAAATATTATCTGCTGCAGGGCTTGATGTATTTGAAGAAGAATATGAAATTGCAAACAATCAAAATACAGAAGCTGTTACACTAGTTAAAAAATTAATCAGTATGGAAAACTGTATTGTAACCCCTCATAATGCTTTTAATAGTATTGAAGCAAGAACTAGAATAGAGCAAACAACTATTGAGAATATTAATAATTTTCTAAAAGACTCATTAACAAATATAGTTTCTTAATATGTTAAATAGAATAATTACATTTATTTTTATCTTCTTTATCTTTCTACTAATTGCGACTGCTATTTTTTTCAAATTTACAAAAAAACCCTTAAGTAATATGGTACCTACTGAGGACGTTAAGGGTATTCAAACTGTTCAAGGTAAAGTCTTTAATGTTTCAAGTACAACAAGTATTATTACAATAATTCACGAAAATAGCGAAATCGCTTTAATCACTACTCCGGAAACTAAAATTTTTGATGATACTAACATTTTAATTACAGCTAAAGATTTAAGAAAAGGATTTAAAGTAACTGCAACAGGTGAACAATCATCAGAAAACACTCTAACTACAGAGGAAATAAAAATAGATAAAATGCCAAATATTGTGGTCTTTTCACCGACTAATCTAGAGGATGTCGGTAAGTCATTTTTGATTTCAGGAATCGCCCGGGTCTTTGAAAACAAATTATCAATTATGTTAACCAACTCAAGAACTAACACTGTTCTAATTAAAAAAACTATTGATGCAAAATCCCCTGATACAGGTAAATTTGTAGATTTTGAGTATTTGACCAAAATTGGTAATGCCTCATTAAATGATCAAGATCCGCTGGTTTTAGAGGTTTACTCCAATTCACCAAAGGACGGCGAAAAGATCAATTATGTATCTTTAAATTTAATCTTCAGAAAATGATCTATATTGATGCTTAAAAAGATAAAATAAGCTTTATCGCTTTGGAGATTGTTTCTTAGCCCGAGCTTTTCCAGCTTGACCAAATTTTCTTCGCTCTTTTGCTCTAGGATCACGCGTCAAAAGTCCTGCGGTTTTTAAAGACGGCCTAAATTGATCTCTGCTCACCTTCTCCAAGGCTCTAGCTATCCCATGAACAACAGCGTCAAGCTGTGAAGAAACCCCACCACCCTCAACCTTTACAGAACCAGTAAACTGACCTAAAGTTTGAGTTACTTCAAATGGTCTTTGGTATGATTTTTGGAAGATAGGTCCAGGAAAGTAAGTAGAGATTGGTTTACCATTAACAGTCATTTGTCCAACACCCTTCAATAACCGGACTCTTGCAACTGCTTCTTTTCTTCTACCAACAGCTTGATAATAAGAAGCTTTGTTCATCTTAAAGCCCCTCCTAATTGCTTTTCAAACTTATGTTGCTCTCCTGGAAAAATAAAAAGCTTTTTGATCATCTTGCGGCCAAGTTTACTTTTTGGAAGCATACCTTTAACGGCATGTCGAATAACCTCTTCTGGCTTTCTTTTGATTAATTTATCAAAAGTTTCTCTTGTATCTCCACCTGGAAAACCTGAATGTCGGAAATAAACTTTTTGAGTTTGTTTGTTGCCGGTTACTTTAACTTTAGAAGCATTAGTCACAACTACAAAGTCACCACAGTCTAAGTAAGGCACAAAATTTGGTTTATTTTTACCCATTAGTTTAGTTGCTATGTCGGTCGCAATTCTACCTAAGACCTGATCCTTAGCATTAATTAGATGCCAATCTCTTTTGATATCTTTTGCTGATAACACATTTGTACTCATTTTGTCTCCTTTTTCTTTGCGACTTTTTTAGGCTTTTCTGTCTTTTTTTCTGTTTTAGGTTCTTCTGGCTTTGCTTCATCGAGCAAAAGTCTCATTTGAACAATCATCGCACCATCACCTTTCCTAAACCCAAGTTTAACGATTGAGGTATAACCTGATTGGCGACTTTGCAAACTTGGAACGATCTCATTAAAGAGTTTGTCAGAAACCTTTTTGTTTGTTAAAAATTGAGTTACAAGTCTTCTTGTATTTGGATTCTTTGCTTGAGTAATGATTTTATCAACTAACCCCTTAACTGCTTGAGCTTTAGCTTGAGTAGTTTGAATTTTCTCAGATAATAAAAGTGACTGGACTAACGCTTTAAAGAGCGCTGTTCTTTGGTTTTTATCTCTCGACAGCTTCTTACCATAGACACTATGCCTCACCTAAAGACAGCCCCCTCTCTGCCAATTTTTCGGAGATTAAGCCGAGTGACTTAGTTCCCAAATTCTTAGCTTTCATTAATTGGGTTCTTGGAACAGTAACCAGTTTTCCGATTGTATCGATTTCAATAGCTTTTAGAGCATTTGTAATTCTAACAGGAAGATCCAACTCTTCAACTGAAGATCTTAATGCAGCATCAGCCAAAGTTTCGGTACCAGAAACTACTACCTCACGCTCCTCTTCAGATGGATTTACCACTTGTCTAAAGTAATTAGATAAAATCTCTGCAGCCTTATTAACTGCCTCAGTTGGAGTGATAGTACCATCTGTTGTGACTTCCAAGTTGAGTTTATCAAAATTAGTATTTCGACCGACACGAGTTTGATCTACTGTATAGTTAACTGAGAGTACTGGAGAAAAGATCGCATCAATTGACAAGTTTCCAATTTCGCTGTTATCTTTTTCTTCTGCTGGAACGTATCCGCTGCCGATCTCGACAGTCATCTCTATATTTAAAGAAGCCTTAGGATCAGTAATTGTTGCGATATGTGCCTCAGGATTTACAATTTCACCTAAACCTTGGGTATCAATATCAGAAGCCTTAACCTCACCCACTCCGGTTTTTTTAATCACCATTCGAGCGGACTTTTCACTAAAAAGTTTAACTCGAACCTTTTTAAGGTTAAGAATTATTTGGATTACATCTTCAATAATGCCTTTTATTGTAGAGAACTGATGAGAAACACCATTGATCTTTACGCTAGTTATTGCAGCACCAAGAAGCGAGCTTAAAAGTGTTCTTCTTAAACTATTTCCCAAGGTATGACCATACCCTTGTTCTAATGGTTCAAAAGCAATAACTGCTGTATTTGAGTTTTCTTTTTCAACTTTTACTGTAAATTTTGTCATATCTTTACCCCCTGCTTTATCTGCTATAGTATTCCACAATAAGCTGTTCATTAATAGCCTTCTCCATCTCTTCTCTTGAAGGTAACCTTAACATTTTACCAACTGTTGCTTTTTTTTCCAACCATCCCGGGAGTTCCCGACTTAGGCTCAAATTCTTTTTAACCTGTGTATTATCTACGAAATCAGGAGAAATTGCAACAACCATTTCAGGTTTAACCCGTAATGACGGAATTCTCACCTTTTTTCCATCAACTGTAACATGTCCATGGGTTACAATTTGTCGAGCTTCCATTCTGGAGGAAACAAACCCTAATCGGTAAACTATATTATCTAATCTTGACTCCAAAAGTTCAAGCATTGTTTGTCCTGTTGCGCCTTTGGTCTTTGCTGCTTCTTTATAAATCCGGCTAAACTGCTTTTCGAATAAACCAAATAGCCTTTTTGCTTTTTGTTTTTCCCGGAGTTGAACACCAAATTCAGAAACCCTTCTTTTAAACCTAGTCCCACGAACACCTGGAGGCACAGCTCCTTTTCTTTCAACAAATTTAATATCTTTATCAAATAAAGCTACACCTTCTCTTCTACTTAGTCTTCTTTTTGGTCCAGTATATCTTCCCATTACACTCTTCTCCTTTTCTTAGCTCTTGGTCCGTTATGGGGAATAGGAGTCACATCAGCAATCATAGTAATATTTAAACCAGCGTTCTTTAAAGCTCGAATAGCAGAGTCTCTTCCAGGTCCTGGTCCTTTTATAAATAACTCACAAGAGGTCATCCCCATTTGTCTTGCACGAGAAGCAACCGATTCTACAGCAGTTATAGCT
>CAZLKE010000049.1:5161-6483 GCA_964560075.1 uncultured Gammaproteobacteria bacterium
AACCGCTGTTGTTGCAGCAAAAGGAGTTGATTTTCTCGTACCTTTAAATCCTGAGGCACCTGAAGTGCTCCAAGCCAAGGTATTTCCTTTTGGATCTGTAAGGGTCACTAATGTATTGTTAAAGGTTGCAGTAACATAAACCTTCCCTGATGGAACACTTCTTGTGGTTTCTGTTTTTTTCTTAAGTTGAACTTTTTTAGCCATTACTTGGTCTCCTTTTTAACTGTACCAACTGTCTTTCTTTTACCTTTTTTAGTTCTTGCATTCGCTCGAGTTCGTTGGCCCCTAACAGGTAACCCTTTTCGATGTCTAATCCCTCTATATGAAGTAATCTCTTCAAGTCTTTTAATATTTTGAGCGATTTCTCTTCTAAGATCACCTTCTACAACAAACTTTTCTACGGCTTTTTGTAACCTGTTAACTTCTTCCTCTGTTAGCTCTTTAATTCTTGTAGCTGGATCAACTTTTGAGTCTGTTAGCACTTGTTGTACATTAGATCTACCTATACCGTATATATAGGTAAGTCCAATATCGGTTCTTTTATTATCTGGTAAATCTACTCCTGCAATACGTGCCATAATAATTATCCTTGACGTTGTTTATGCTTTGGATCTCTTGAGCAGATCACAAAAAGCACACCTTCACGCTTAACAAATTTGCAAAATTTACATCTTAATTTAACACTTGCTTGTACTTTCATTTTAATCTAAAAGTAATCCTTCCTTTATCCAAGTCGTATTTTGGACTCATCTCTACTCTTACCCGGTCGCCGGTTAAAAGCTTAATATAGTGCCTGCGCATTTTACCAGAAATATGGCAAAGAATCACCCTGCCAACAAGCTCTGGTAAAACTTGCGCTCTTTCGATCTCTACTCTAAATAATGTATTAGGTAAAACTTCACGAATTTTACCTTCAACTTCAATCGTATCATCCATATATCAAATCATTCCTGTTTGCGCTTTAGGTATTCTAGCAGAGAGAGCTTCAAAAGACAACACTATGAGTTCAGTTTATGCTTCTCCAGTCAGTGATAACTTCAGCTCTCTCTTTACCAACAATCACACTCATTTCAAAAAGGCCTCCTAGGCTACCATTAGCAGAAGTGAGTGTCCAATTATCTTCTGCCAAAACCACTTCTGATGTACTTTCAGTATAAATCACCTCAATTGCTAAAGTCATACCCATCTTCAGTTTCACACCAGTACCCGCCTTACCTATCCCTGGAACCTCTGGTGCTTCATGCAGCTTTTTACCAACACCATGGCCAATCAACGACCGGATAACCCTAAAGCCTGCACCCTCAACTGTTGTTTGGATAGCT
>CAZLKE010000049.1:6493-7374 GCA_964560075.1 uncultured Gammaproteobacteria bacterium
CAGAGATATCACCAATGAAATTTCCTTCCTTTGCTTTGTCAATGGCATTCCACAATGCTTTTTCGCCTACTTCCAAAAAATTGTTTGTCCCTCCACCGACACAAATACTCCAGGCAGTATCAGTAAACCATCCTTTATAAACCGTACCTAAATCAATACTGATTAAATCCCCTTTTTTTAAAACAATATCGCGCGGAATACCATGTACAACTTCCTGGTTAACGGTCAGGCATGTTGTATAGTTATATCCTGAAACAGTTTTAAATGCGCTCTCTCCTCCAAAACGAATAATTTCATCCGTAGCCACCTTTTCCAGTTCCAACAAGTTGACACCTTTTCCCGCTGTCTCTATTACTTTTTTTAATGCTTGAGCACTAATTTCACCTGATTTTCTCATCAAATCAAGCTCTGTTTTGTTTTTAATGTATATTTGTTCGCTATTCATCTTGAATATTTAAAACCTTCTTTAATTTTTCTGTTACATCCTCAATCGATCCGCTAGCATCAACAGTTTCTAAAACCTCTTTATTTTTAAAATACCCAATCAGGGGTTCTGTTTCAGTATGATAAACTTTGAGCCTGTTTTCAATTACATCAGGGGTATCATCAAATCTTTCCCTTTTTTCAAGCCTCTCCCGGACCAATTCCTCAGGAATTGATAAATAAATTACTTTGTCGTACCCCGGATTAAAAACTTCAAGCTGCGAAAGCCGGCGGATATATCCGTCAAATATTATACCTTTAGGATTGTTCATTTGGTTTAATCTCTCCTTAACTAGTTTGGCAACGATTTCATCCGGTGCAAGCAAGCCTTTTTCTAAAGCATCTTAGCAAGATAAACCTTCTAAACTATTTTCACCGGCTTTTTCTCTGACTAAATC
>CAZLKE010000050.1:0-4408 GCA_964560075.1 uncultured Gammaproteobacteria bacterium
GAAATTAAACATCTTTATAATGAGGATGCTCTTACTAACAAAGAGGTATATATAGCAGAAGGAATTCCGGATTGCCTGACTGCTATTCAAAATGGGTATGCAGCTGTCGCAATTTTAGGATCAGGCGGCTTCAAAGAAGAATATATTTCTAAGTTCTCACGCTGTGAGAGAGTTAATATATGTTTAGATCCGGATAGTTCAGGGCTAGATGGAGCTTTGGCTATTGCAGAACTACTTGATTTAAGAGCAAGGATCGTAGAACTTCCTAAGGGTTTGGACCTAAATGACTATTTTAAAAAATACTCAAATGAGGATTTTGGGAAATTAGTTGCCTCAGCCAAAAACATTGTTAAATATAAACTGGATCTTATACCGACAAACACTGACAAAACAGAGTTACCTCAATTACTACTCCCTATTCTAAAACTACTGGTTCGTTTAGATAAGGCAACCCAAGAATCATATTTAAGCTATGATATTAAACCTCGATTTGGGCTGAGGAATACCGATATTGATGGTTATAGAGAGATTATCCGTACAGAACAGTCAAAATCAAAATTAGATAACCAATTTGATTTAGATGAAAGTATTTCAGAAAAACTTGTTGAATTAACCATTAATAATGGTGTTGAAATATATTTAGATCAATTCGATGAACCTCACTTAACTCTCCCCGAAAAACCTTTAGTCAGTTTTCCAATTAATAGTTCATCATTTAGAAGATGGCTCAGTGGCAGATATTATTCTGAGGAAGGTAAGGGAATCTCCGGTGAAACCTTTTCAGTAGTTATAAGTACCCTGGAAGGGAAAGCTTTTCAGGAAAATAGAATAATGCTCCTTTTTAATAGAGTGGCCATGATTGACAATATTATTTACTACGATTTGGGTGATGATAAAAAGGTCGTAAAGATTACTGCTGAAGGTTGGGAAATCATTACTAACTGTCACATACGATTTAGCAGGTTTAAACATCAATCTCCTCAAGTAGAACCTAAACCGGGTGGAGATTTGCATGAGATTTTAAAGTATGTAAACCTTTCTAGCAAGAGCGATCTACTCCTTTATATAACCTATTTACCAACAGCACTTATCCCTAATATTGCCAGAGCTATGCCTACGGGAACTGGTGACCAGGGTAGTGCAAAGAGTACTGCATTTAGAGTTGGTCGTTGTTTAATAGACCCTAGTCGTGCAGGTGTACATCCCAGTATTTCAGGTAACTTACTTGGTCCACCTAAAGATATTGCTGAGCTTGCCCAAAATGCTAATCATCATTATTGCCTGTATCTTGATAATCTTTCTTACCTATCAGAAGAGCTTTCAGATGCTTTGGCTCGTTTTATCACAGGCATTGGCTATTCTAAAAGGAAACTTTACAGCAACGACGAGGATATTTTGTTCAACCAGATAGTGGCAGTTGGAATTACTGGAATCAGCCTTGTAGTCCAGAAACCGGATCTTTTAGACCGCAGTCTGATACTTAGATTCAATCGTATACCGGATGATCGGAGAGAAGATGAAACAAGCTTTTGGGCCAGATTTAATGAGGAGAAGCCATTATTATTAGGGGCTCTATTTGATGTTGTTTCTCAGATGCTTAAGATTGTACCTACGCTTAAACTCTCAAAGAAGCCTAGAATGGCTGATTATGCGAAATATGCTGCTGCGGCTGCTATGGCATTAGGTAGTACTGCTGATGAGTTTTTGGCAGCTTTTAGTGAAAATGTTAGTCGGCAAAACCAAGCAGCTATTGAAGCTTCTGTTACCGCACAAATTATCTTAACCTTTATGGAAGATAAACCAGAATGGATTGGTTCAAGTTCAGACCTGTACACACTTTTAAGACAAATGGCTGATAATGCTAAGTTACCTATTGGCAAAACTGGCTTCCCAAAAGCTTCAAATTGGCTATGGAGAAAGATTATAGAAGTCAGGCCTAATTTAACTGCGTTAGGTTTGTTAGTTTCTAGAGATGAGGAATCATCTAACTCAATTATTGCGTTAAAGAAGACTGTCCAAGACAGTAAAAATACTGCCACTGCTGCCACAGATTCCACAAATGAGGATGACAACATGGCGACAATGGCAGCATCTCAGCTACCCTTAGACAGGGATTCTTCAACAGATATCACAAGCAAACAGTCAGAAGACTCCGACACGGAACCATCTGTAGGTTTTATAGAATCTCTAAAAAAGAAAGAATGAAAAGACCAAAATTAAATCAAATTTCTCTTGAAGTAGCTTTGCAGTGGATAGCTGATAATAAACAGGGTTTCTATATAAGCATGTCTGTTGGTCAGTGGGATAAATTTTTAGAAGAAGGTTATAATCATCAAGGGGCAACCTTGATTGAGTTGGACAGACAAGAAAAGCCGATAGCAGCTTACAAAAAACCTCTTATATATGAAAGTTCCGGTTGACAAGTTTTGGAAGAAGATGAATAATAAAAATGTACTCAGATATCGCGGTTGGGATTTTTAATGCCCTCGTTGGACAGTTCCTAACCGATCTGAGTACACCAGCGAGGGCGTTAATTATGAATAACAATCAAATTTTATATGATATTTACTGTCGAAAAAGCATGGAGGAAGAGGACCGTCAGGTTTTAAGTTTAGAGGCCCAAGAAAAAGAATGTAAAGAATATGCTGATAAGAATGGCCTAAAAATAAGGAAAATTTGGAGGGAGTCCTACTCTGCTAAAGCTCCGGGCAGAAAACTTTTTAATCAAATGATGCAGGAGCTTGCAGAAGGTAAGATCCAGGGTATTTTAGCATGGCACCCTGATAGATTATCCAGAAACAGCGTTGATGGCGGCCTGATTATTTACCATTTAGACAAAGGAATTATAAAAGACTTAGTATTTCCTACCTACACCTTTGAAAATACCCCACAGGGTAAATGGATGCTTAATATTCAGTTCGGACAGTCTAAATACTATGTTGATATGCTGTCTGTAAACGTCAAAAGAGGCAACAGAATGAAGCTGGAAAACGGATGGAGGCCAAACATGGCTCCGGCCGGATATTTAAACCAGAAAGAAGATAAGACTATTATTGCTGATCCAGACCGATTTCCGATAATCCAAAGAGCTTTCAGAGAGATTATTGCCGGTCATTCAACTGTTATGGAGGCTTTAAATAAGCTAAACAATGAATGGGGATATAAGAGCCTCATGTTTAAAAAAAGAGGTGGTCAACCATTATCCCGCTCATCAATTTATCATCTCCTAACCAACTCTTTTTATTGTGGAATCATCCAATATGACGGGAAGGAATATCAAGGTAAGCACCCAAAAATGCTAACTATAGAGGAATTTGATAAATTACAAATTGTACTTGGTCAAAAAGGGAAACCCAGACAGCAAGTACACTCATTTCCCTTAACCACCATAATCCGTTGTGGTGAATGCGGATCAATGATTACAGCCGAAACAAAGACTAAATATTATCCTAAAACCAAAAATACAGCCGTATATACCTACTATCGCTGTACTAAGAAGAATCCTAAAATTAAGTGCAGCCAACCATATATCAGAGAGGAAGCCATTGAAGAGCAGATTGACCAATATTTATCAAAAATTACCATTCCTGAGGAGTTCAAAGATTGGGCTTTAAAGTATCTGGATTATGTTAATGAGCATGAAGCCAAGGTAGAACAGCTCTCATATAAAAATATCAATCAACAGATTGAAGACACCCGGGAAGAACTGCGGAATTTAACCAGGCTTAGGATTAGAGAACAGATTGATGATACTCTGTTTGAGGATGAGAAAAAGAATATCCAAAAAGAGATTAAAAGATTAGAGGAGTTACTCACCGAAACAAACAGGCAAGCCGATGAATGGGTTGAGCTAATGGATGAAACATTTAATTTTGCTTATTATGCTCAACTTCACTTTGAATTTGGAGAAGATCCAATGAAACGCTATATTTTCTCTAAACTCGGCTCGAACTTCCTGCTAAAAGATAAGATTTTGGCTCTGGAACTGAAAAAAGAGTATTTTGCCTTTACTCCGGAGTATAGAAAACAAATCAAACCACTCGGACTAGACGATCAGCGCCTCTTTATGCTCCAAAAGAACAATTTAGTACCTGCCGATCTTAGGAGTCGAACCTAGAATTCACTGATCCAAAGTCAGTTGTCCTACCATTAGACGACCCGGCAATGCTAGTGAATTATATCTAATAACAGGTTCGAGATCAATTCAGAGAGGTAATTTACTTAGGATTAAACTTTTTGATGAGCTTTGCGTCGTATTTGATTTCTCTTACTTCCCCATTCTCATCTTCTATCTCATTTACTCCACTCAACCGAGCATATTCCTGCAGATAATCAGAAAGCGCACCTTTTAGTTCTTTGATTTCAGAGCGCAAATTTCTTACTTTATTATTCAAATCCGCTGCCTGAG
>CAZLKE010000050.1:4418-7302 GCA_964560075.1 uncultured Gammaproteobacteria bacterium
ATCTCAGCTTTTGTTGCTGTTTTGAGCTTTGCAGCTTCTTTTGCTGCCTTATCATGTTCTACATAAACCGGATTATTGGCAAAAATATCATCCAACATCTCTTTAAACTTTTTGGCTTCATCGGATAGCTTGTCTATAGAGGTTATATGGTTTTTAATCATTGCCCCCATATTAATAAGTATTTCACCGCCGTTTACAGATGAAGTTTTCGGAGTATCTGTTGCTGTGTCTTGAGGTTCCATGACATCTACTATATACATTTTTAAATACAAAAAACAAGACCCGATTTTGCTATTGCACGATTTGCTGCGTGTTTTTTGCGTGATATATGATATAATATACTTATGTACAAACCTAATTTTACGATCACACCCTCAATTCTTACAAAAATAAGTGAAATTTCAGAGATTAAAGCAATAATTGACCGATCACGTGTTTTGCCACTAAACGAAGCACAGCTTCGCAGGCAGGCAATTATCAGAATGGCACACACTTCTACTTCTATTGAAGGAAATAAACTTGCAGAATTTCAGGTTAAAAAGGTATTGGAGGGTGGAATTGTTAATGCAGACCAGCGAAGCATTATTGAAGTTAAAAACTACCAGTTAGCCTTGCAGAAAATTGAAGAAATGGCGCAGACAAATTTACCCCTGACTATTGAAAAAATACTGGATCTACACAAAGCCCTAATGCGGGGGTTGCTTGAGGAAAATAAAGGCGGGCATTTTAGGCCGGGGCCGATTTATGTTGTTGATGATTTGGGGGATGGCACGGAGAAGCTGAGGTTTGAAGGACCTGAAGCCAAAAAGGTCCCGTTTTTGATAAATGAACTTTTGCAATGGCTAAACCAGGCAGAAAAAGAAAGGCTTCATCCGGTATTAAAAGCTGCTGTTTTTCACCTCCAATTTGTGACAATCCATCCTTTTTCTGATGGCAACGGACGTATGGCCAGGCTGCTCACTACCTATTTGCTTTATAAGGATGGCTGGGATTTTCGAAAAATAATTGTTTTGGAGGATTATTACAACCGTGATCGGCAAGCTTATTATAACGCTGAAAATGAGGTTCAGGGAACAAAGTACCATGAAGGCGAGGATATGACTACCTGGATAGATTATTTCACCACCGGATTTTTAGTTGAGGCTCAGAAGGTAGCAGAATCACTTTCTGCAATCGGTTTTGGAAGGGTGTCTGAACAGGATGAGCTGATATTCCTGGACAAAGATGAAATTAAAATTATGGACTTTCTAACTACAACAGGCAGAATTACTTCAAGGGATGTGGAAGAGATTTTGGGTATAGCCAAGCGCACTGCGCAACTTAAACTCAAAAATATAGTTGAGAAAGGCTTAATCACCCCTCAGGGAGCAGGCCCAAGCACTTTCTATATATTGCGCAAATAATTGCGCGATTAATGCGCCATTTATTTGCTGATTCTAACTGTTCTTTATTTATCGAAAGTTTGGTAAAATACTCATTAATACTAGCTGGTGTGGTGGAACGGTATACACGTTGGACTTAAAATCAAATGGCCTGAGGCCTTGTGGGCTTGTGGGTTCGAATCCCACCTCCAGCACTCTCGAATCTTCATTCCCTTAAGCTGGATTTTTACTCCTAACTAATGTATCATTTACCAGTTGACTAGAGCAGTTTAGTCAGCATTTCCAAAAAAGTTTTGGAGAAAATACCACAAAAGCTGTGGTTTCTCGCGGAAGATCCGCGGCACTGGGTAGGTGTCGAACCTACCTTTCGGGGTGTAGTTCATCGGTAGAACGCTCGCTTTGGGAGCGAGAAGTAGTGGGTTCAATTCCCTCCACCCCGACCCTTCTGCTACTCTCCTACGAAAAGAAGAAGATACATAACCAAAACGCCTAGGATAAGGGCTATCAGTTGCATTAAAGAATTCTTGACCTTAGTCTCTTTATGGAGTTCTGGAATCAAATCTGCTCCGGCAATATAAATAAAGTTCCCTGCTGCAAATGGAATTAAAAAGCTGCTGATATTACCTAGTCTGGATCCAATAGCTACCGCCACCACGGCACCCAAAACAGCAGTTAGTGCTGTTAAAAAGTTAAATAAAATAACATTATTTTTATTTAATCCACCCTTCAGCAAAACCCCAGCATCTCCGATTTCTTGGGGAATTTCATGAAAGATTACTGCTAAAGTTGTAGCAATACCGATTGGGATATTTGCCAAATAACTTGCTCCAATAATCAGTCCATCAATAAAGTTATGAACTCCGTCCCCCCAAAGATTCATGTAGGCAAATGGATGTGCATGACCTTCCTGGTTAGTTATATGACAATGCCGCCAATGAATAAATTTTTCAATGATAAAAGAGACTAAAATGCCAAAAAGCACCGCCAAAGAAACAGTTAAATTAAGACCGACCTCCTCCGTTGCTTCAGGCAGAAGGTGAAAAAATACATCTCCAAATAAAGCACCTGTAGAGAAGCTTACAAGCAAAAACAACAGCTTGTTTAGTTTATTTGCATTAACAGCTAAAGTAAAAACGCTAATAAAAGAAATAAAACTTACAACCAAAACACTTAAAATTATTAATCCGATTTCCATACTTATACTTAAGATATCTTAAATAATCCGGTGTATAATATCAATATGGACAGCTGTATCTTTTGCAAAATAGTCAAAGGCGAGATACTTTCTTATGAGGTTTATGAAGACGAAAATGCTTTGGCCTTTTTAACAATTGCTCCGATTAATCCCGGGCATACTTTAGTAATTCCAAAAAAACACCAGAAGTATTTATTTGACTTGGAGGATAAAGAATTAGCAGTTTTAATGATCGCTGCAAAAAAGGTTTCCCATACCCTAAGAGATGTGTTTAAACCGAGAACTAATAAAATTGGAGTCATGGTTG
>CAZLKE010000051.1:0-3259 GCA_964560075.1 uncultured Gammaproteobacteria bacterium
GGTTAAACCTACAGAAGGGCAGATTCCTGATGTAATAGCCGAGGTCCAGGATCGGGTGAAAAAAGGTGAGAGGGTTTTGATTACTACTTTAACAAAAAGAATGGCAGAGGATCTATCAGCCTTTTTAGCTGAAAGAGGTATTAAAGTAAATTATTTACACTCTGATATTAAAACTCTAGAGAGGTCAGATATTTTACAAAGTTTGAGGTTAGGTGAATATGATGTGGTCGTTGGAATTAACTTACTCAGAGAAGGTTTAGATCTCCCAGAAGTTTCATTAGTAATTATCTTAGATGCAGATAAAGAGGGGTTCTTGAGATCTAGGACATCATTAATTCAGACCATGGGGCGGGCAGCCCGACATATTAACGGGAAAGTGATCATGTATGCTGATGTTGTGACCCGGTCGATGAAAGCAGCGATGGAGGAGGTTGAAAGAAGACGGGAATATCAGCTGAAATTTAATAAAGAGCATGGTATTATTCCAAGATCAATTCAAAAGGCTTTGCGTGAGAGGTTAATAGAAAAGAGTGAAGAAGAACTGGGCGAAGAGATTGAAGCTGTTAGTGATATTCCGGAAGAGGCAAGAAAGAAACTAGTAGAAGACCTGCAGCAACAAATGCTCCAAGCAGCTGAGATTCTAGATTTTGAAACTGCAGCCAAACTCAGGGACCAAATTAAAGAATTATCTATACGGTAAAACGTTTGGCGTATAGATCAAAGTCGATATTGTTCTCTTATCGGTATTTCTTTTCCTTGCTCTGCTGACATAAGTTTTTAGTTTAGCTAACTTTGCTAAAAAGTCAAGACGAAATTCCTTGTTTTGTTTGCTTACTACACTTAAAAAACCTATAATCTTGCAGATATGGAAAGAACTAGTAAGTTTAACTGCAGGAAAGCAATGGGTATAGGAGTGTTAGGTGCACTTAGCGCAACTTACTTAAGAGATTATTTATCTGAACGGGGAAGAACTACTCCTATTTGGGAGTATCGGTCAAATCCTTCTCGTCCACTAGAATGGGATAGAGCTGTTCGAGTAATAAGCAATCCGTTAATGAAGTTAGTAGCCGATGGTATAGTCTCACACTCATGGGATTGGGTAGCAATACCAGACAGAGATGAATATAGCCAAAGATGGTTACAACCTCCAAGAGATAGATGGTATGAAAATTATGAACCAAAATCTTTAACAATCCTGCATCATGCGTTAGCACACACAATATTTGGTATACAAGATGTATATATTTTGGGGGTTGATCAAGATAAATTAAAAAAGCAGGGAAGAAAAGCTGAAGGGTATTATTATGGGTTTCAGGCTGAGGGTGATGAAAGAATAATTAAGAATCGCATTCTTGTTCCTACTAATGAAGAAATCAGGATATTAATGGGGGCAAAACCACTTCGGGTCTTAACACTAGATTCTCAAAATAACGAACTTCCTACTCAGGCAGAAGGTCCAATTGATAGAAAAGACAAGAGACACAAACACTTACGTCTTTTCTAATATTTACCTTCCCACCTTTCAGGTGGCAGGCTAAATTTGCTAATCATTGTCGATAGCGGAATGCTTTAAAATTTCCAATGTCATAGCATAATCTATTTGAGATGTATGAAACTTAGTAAAATCTTTTATTGATGGAAAAAAACTGGAAATTAATTCGGTAGAACAGATTAATTCTGCTCTGGTTGAGTATTCAATGTAAGAAGACCAAGGATAGCTTTCTAAATCCTTTGATTGTCCGGAAACAATAGGGTTTAGGTGGATATATCGATTAAGATGTGTTAGTTGGTTTTCATCTTCGATGATTCTTGATTTGAAACATCCTTGCAGTAGGGGCCCAATTGATTGATATTTAGTATTGAAGTACTTTGTATAGCTGTTTTGGATTTGACTCATGAAAATTGATATTCCGTCATCTTGCAGTTGTTTTAGTTGTAGATGAAAATGGTTTGGCATTAGGCAGAAGCCTAGAATTTCAACCAACTTTTCATTCTTTATTGGTAAAAAGTTGTTTAATATATCTTTATTGAAACGGGAGAATCTTATCTTAGGACCCTTAAATTGGTAGTAATAGATAGTTTGTTTAAATCTTTTGTAATCTCTTGGAGTTAGAAATATAGTCCGTTTATTGTGTCCACGGTTATAGACGTGGTAAATCTCACCGGTAATTAAAGGTACAGGTCTTCCAGGCATCCTTTTTAGTAATTACCTAAAGTTTAGCTTCCCACCTTTCAGGTGTCAAGCTAATTTTTGAAGTCAATCCATTAATAGTGTGGATAATGCATGCTGACGTATTCTTGCCTCTTCCCAAGGGAAAGTCATTTGAAGGTTCGGGTCTCCAGCCATAGGATGTGCGGCTTTGTAGCTTGCTAAATCATATATCATGGGTTCCAATCCAAACTCTGACCAAGCCCCACGTAACAGTAAAGGGTTGTTTCGACACTTCCTTGCTATCCATTCTACAGCAGCATGTTCTATTGAATACAACATGTCGCGATTTCCAACTGATGAATCGCCATACCAAGCATGGGTTAATTCATGAAGTAATGTTTTATCCCTCTCGTATGCATCTGGGTAGCTTCCCATAACAATTTCTTTATTAGAATATAGACAATGACCTTCATTATAAAGGCTGGGAATCCAGTAAATTCGCCAACCACTCCTTACTAATTGTTCTAAGCTTAAGGTATCCAGTGGTCGTGATTTAATGAGTTTCCAAATGGGTAAATCAGGTACCAAATCTTTTCCCTTAGCAACATATGCATCTAATTCCTGCCACCTCATTTTATAAAATTCAGTAGACACCTCGGGGGTTTTTATCATATCGTTATTCTATCAGGGTTATAAATAGATTTGTACAGTTAGCTTCCCACCTGAAAGGTGGCAGGCTAAATTAGTAAGTTTGCATTAAGCCTGGATTGGTGAGATAATCTGGCGTTAATATGTCAAGACATCCGGAGTCTATTCAGCCTGCCCGTTCTAGCGGCTTTCCAGGGAGTGGAGAATTGAGTATATATAGTGATGCAAATAATGTTGATTATGGTTTATCAGCAAAAGATCAGTACTTGAGAGATATAAGAAGATACCATCTTTTGACTGCAGAAGAGGAGGTCACACTTGCTCAAACTAGGGAGATAGGGGATGCAGCCAGAGATCAGATAAATACTTTACCTCCAGACGACCCAGGAAGAGCGGATTTTGCGCCGTTGGTTCGGGCTGGTGCAGTTGCACGTAGAAGACTAACTGAATGTAACCTAA
>CAZLKE010000051.1:3269-7129 GCA_964560075.1 uncultured Gammaproteobacteria bacterium
TTTTATTGCCAAAAGATATATGGGCAGAGGATTGCCCCTTTTAGATCTGATCCAGGAGGGAAATATTGGTTTAGATCGGGCTGTGACTAAATATGATCCCCGGACAGGTTACCGGTTCTCAACCTACGCTTATTGGTGGATCCGTCAATCTGTCACACGTGCCTTTGCTGACCAAGGAAGGGTTATTAGACTGCCAATACATGTTGTTGAGCGTTTAGCAACCATGAATAGGGAATCCAAAGAGTTTGAGCAAGAGCATGGGAGACTTCCTAGCGATGAAGAACTTGCTGATAGGACGGGGATTCCTGTTCATTCGATTGCAGAGGCATGGGAAGGTTCTATGACGGTTAGTTCGATTGACCGTCCGGTAGGAGATGGGGACATGACTTTGGAGGAGTTGATAGAAGATCCCTATGAATCTCCTGAAGAAGATGAGGATAAATTGGCGGTTCAACAAGACACAGCAAGAGCACTAGACCATTTAAATCCAAGAGAGCGGACTATTATAGAGATGAGGTATGGGTTGGGTAAATGGAGGGGGGACAGTTGTAATTTATCCGAGATTGGTGAGGTTCTCGGCTATTCTAGGGAAAGAATTAGACAAATTGAAGCAAGAGCTTTAGCTAAACTCAGATCTCCAAAAATAATCAGAATGCTTCGAGGCATCCTTGATTAAAGTAAACATTTAAGATATACTTATTTGGTTTACTTTTCGGGAAATATTCGGTATGTCTGTGGATAAAATCATCATTAAAGGCGCCAGGGAAAACAATTTAAAAAATATTGACCTAGAAATCCCTAAAAATAAACTTGTTGTTTTTACCGGAATCTCTGGTTCTGGAAAGTCTTCACTCTCTTTTGATACTCTTTATGCTGAGGGTCAACGAAGGTATGTAGAATCCCTTTCTTCCTATGCCAGACAATTTTTAGGAGTGATGGATAAGCCAGACGTTGATTCGATTGAAGGTTTGTCTCCTGCAATCTCCATTGACCAAAAAAGCGCATCGCATAACCCTCGCTCAACGGTTGGAACAACTACAGAGATTTATGATTACTTAAGGTTATTGTTTGCCCGGATTGGCCATCCTCATTGTCCTGTTTGTGGCCGGGAGATTTCTCGAAGGTCTGTTGAACAGATTGTTGAACAGATTATACAAAAAGCTGAATCTGATTCCAAAAAACAATATAGGATCCTGATTCTTGCTCCAATTGTTAAAGATAGAAAAGGCGAATATACTCAGCTTTTTGATGACTTACGTAAAAAGGGCTTTTCCAGGGTAAGGGTTGATAAACAAATCAGGGATCTGTCAGAGGATTTAGTCTTAATTAAAACCAATAAACACACAATCGATGCTGTAGTGGACCGGTTAGTAATAACAAAAGAGACAAGTATAATTTCCAGATTGACTCAATCGGTTGAAACAGCCCTAAAACTTGGAGATGGATCGATGATTGTGTCTGAGGTGCTAGATGCATCACTTGATTTCCCAACTAATCCCAAAAAGTTAGAAGATCACTTATACTCTGAAAGGTTTGCTTGTCCTGTAGATAATATTGCCCTTTCAGAAGTTGAACCAAGACTTTTTTCTTTCAATTCCCCTCATGGTGCTTGTCCTGAATGCACAGGACTTGGAAGTTTGCTTGAAATTGACCCTGATGCAATTTTAAATCCGATATTATCAATTGAAGAAGGTGGTATTTTGCCTTATTCTAAGCTTGCAACAGCAGATACTTGGTTTACAAGATTAATTTTGGCGGTTGGTAAAGAATATGGTTTTGATTTGTCTACAAGGCTTGGACAGCTCTCTCCAGAAGGCAGGAAAGTATTGCTTTATGGTGCTCCCGATCAACAGTTTAAGGTAGAGGGGAAGAATAGACAAGGACGTTGGACTCATTTTTATGCTTCTTTTCCAGGTTTAGTTTCATATTTAAAAGAGCGATATAAAGAAACAGAATCAGATTTTGTAAAGGCAGAGATTGAAAAATATATGTACAAAGAGATCTGTCCAAAGTGTAATGGTGCGCGTCTAAAGCAAGAAGCTTTGTCTATTACTATTGATGGATTAAACATCGCTGAGGTGACTAGTCAATCGATTAGTGACGCTTTAACTTGGATTAGTTCTTTAACCGCCCCAAAACTTAATTCAAGGGAACTAGTTATTGGCCAGCCAATCTTAAAAGAGGTCAAAGCCCGTTTGCAGTTTTTAGTAGATGTTGGTTTGGATTATCTAACCCTGGATCGGGCAGCCAATACTTTAGCTGGAGGAGAAGCCCAAAGGATAAGGCTTGCTTCTCAAATCGGCTCAGGTTTATCTGGAGTTTTATATGTTTTAGATGAGCCCTCAATTGGTCTTCATCAAAGGGATAATACCAGGCTAATTCAAACCCTCAAAAGACTTCGGGATTTAGGAAACACAGTTGTTGTTAATGAGCATGATGCGGAAACTATGGAAGAAGCAGATTTTCTTTTTGAAATCGGTCCAGGCGCTGGAGAACATGGTGGAAAAATCATTGCTTCTGGAACTCCTCAGGAAATTAAGGAAAACGCAAGTTCTCTTACCGGACTTTATCTATCTGGAAAAAGAAAAGTTGAGGTAAGAAAAAGTAACGATGTAATCAAGCTCCCACACAGACTAGATGTTCCGGAAAACGCAGCCTTGGAAATCGTAGGAGCTTCAGAGCATAACTTGAAAAATATTAATGCGAAGTTTCCACTAGGAAAATTGATTGCCATAACAGGTGTATCTGGATCCGGGAAATCAACACTTGTTCATGACATCTTGTATAGGGCGCTGTCTCAAAAAATCTATCACTCAAAAGACCGTCCGGGAAAACATAAAGAGTTAAAAGGTTTGGAATATTTAAATAAAGTAGTAATGGTTGACCAATCTCCAATAGGCAGAACTCCAAGGTCGAATCCTGCAACTTATACTGGAGCTTTTACCTTTATCCGTGAGCTATTTGCTAATTCCCCTGAAGCTAAAATCCGGGGTTATGGCCCAGGAAGATTTTCTTTTAATGTCAAAGGTGGAAGATGTGAAGTTTGCGAAGGAGAAGGAAAAATTAAAATTGAGATGCAATTTTTGCCAGATGTATACGTAGATTGTGAGGTTTGTGAGGGGAAAAGATATAATCGTGAAGCCTTAGAGATTCATTTCAAAGAGAAAAATATTTCAGAGGTTTTAGAGATGACGGTTGAGGAGTCTTTAAAGTTTTTTGAGAATATTCCTCAAATTAAGAATAAACTGTCTGTTTTAAATGATGTTGGTTTGGGTTATATCAGACTTGGTCAGAGTGCTACAACTTTATCTGGAGGAGAGGCACAAAGAATTAAGCTTTCCTCGGAGCTTTCCAAAAGGCCAACAGGGCATACGGTTTATATTTTAGATGAGCCAACCACAGGTTTACATTTTGCTGATATAGAAAGGTTGCTATCAATCCTCATGAGACTTGTTGATATGGGAAATACTGTAATAGTCATCGAACACAACCTAGATGTGGTCAAAAACGCTGACTGGATTATAGACCTCGGTCCAGAAGGCGGAAACGGTGGAGGCCAAATTATCGCGGAAGGATCTCCAACTCAAGTTGCCAAGAACGAGAAATCTTATACTGGAAAATACCTAGCTAAGATTCTTTAACTCCTTTTCTGCTAAAATTAGATTATGATCAGAAAATTGGCCATTATCATACTATTTTTAGTATTTGGACTAGCTTTCCCTAAAAATACATTAGCTGCAGGGGAGTTTTCCAGCAGATATAATGTTGTTTATGATGTTGATTCTTCAGGGAGCACGACTGTTACTGAAAAAATAACTTTAAAAAATTGATTTTATTGGAGTCATCGACCAGTTAGAGTA
>CAZLKE010000052.1:0-6849 GCA_964560075.1 uncultured Gammaproteobacteria bacterium
GTAAAAAGATGGAGATAAACTTTATCAAGTTTTGGTAAATCTTGTTGAAAACGGACTTAAGTATTCACCACCAGATTCTGAAATAATTATTTCTCTTAGTTTCAAATCTCCTTGTTTCATATTAAAAGTTAAAGATAGAGGTACTGGTATTGCTAGTAAAGATTTGAATAGAGTATTTGAAGGTTTTTATAGAGGTGAAAATAGTCAGCAAGAAGGAATGGGGTTGGGTTTATTCTTAGCTAAAAACATAATTGAGCGTCACCGAGGTGATATAAAAATCCACTCAAAATTAAACAAGGGGACAACTGTAGAGGTGAGACTACCGAAGGCTAGTTCATATGGAAACTTTAAATCGTGAAACTGGAACAATAGTGAAAATACTTCACAGTGAAATGAGTGAAGTTACTCGTGCTCCTAGTATTGATCCTGCATTTGGTCAATCAAACTTAGGAAGGCTTGGCTGGGAAGCTGCTAACGCATTAACAAGAGATTTATTAGATTTATACGAAAAAGGTTCCTCTGGTAAACGCCGTAAAAAAGCTATTCCAAGAAGAGTTTTTATTTTTGATGGAGAACCTTTAGTTGGTAAAAGTCATTTTAAGAGAAGGATGGATCGTTTTTTTGATATCTGGATTACTAATTTAACTCAAGGATCTGAAGAGGGTATGAAATTACCCAGGAGAATCGCTTTTAAAAGCGTCACATGGGAAAAGGATGGTGAAGATTGTGCTGTAATAAAAGGTAGAGTACAGCCAGGAACAAGAGGCGTTTTACCACCAGAAGACTTAGCAGTGTGTAATGATGAATTAGAAAAAGCTACTTTGGATGCAATAGACAGTTCATTATTAGTGTCCATGGAATTTCCAGGCATTACTGCAATAAGAGAACCTTTACCTGGAAAACCGGGTGTTTATAGAACGATTGGTAGAAATTTAGGGAGTGATTTGCTTTACAAATTAGCGAAACGTGAGGATGAGTTTGGACTTTTGCCTGAATATCAAATATATCTTGCAACTATTTTGGGAGGAGAAAACCTTAAGAGGCTTAAAGCTGTAGAACGAACAGACCCTGGTGTTGCAAGATTATTATCTTTAGCACAAACACCAGAAGAGGTAGCTAGTTTAGAAAAACAGTATGGAGATATCTTATTTAAAGAAGGTGCAACACAGGAGGCTATTGTTTATATAGAAGAGCAGGTGAATAATCTCGTAAAAAAGAAGTGGCAGGATAAAATAGAACTAGTTCCTCCTAAGCCTGATTACGTTGATGATGAAGATTTTGAGCCAGAACTTGAATTAGTTCAAAATTATGAATATAGAACAAGGTCTATTGCAAAATTTGCAGAATATATATATTGGAGAGATTTTAGATGGCATCCAGGCAGAAAAATAGGTATACCATCAAGCAATATCTTAATTGGCTATAATAATCCTCCCTTATCCACGTTAGCTTCTCGTTCAGGAATGTTTTTAGAAGATAAGATTGCATCTTAAAAAAGAGGGTCTCATTCCTTAATCATATACCCAAAACCTCGAACTGAGTGGATGAGTTTTTTATCTTTATCTGCGTCGATTTTTTTGCGCAGGTATCCCATATAAACATCAACTACTCGTGTTTCAATATCAGGAGAATATAACCAGACTCTGTTTAAAATCATTTCCCGGGTTAGGATTCGGCCTTTGTTACTCATTAAGTATTGAAGTAGCTTAAATTCTTGTGGCGTAAGTTGGATGGGTTTGCCACTTCTTCGAACTTCAAGACTCTTATTATCCAGTTCAAGATCATCAACTTTGATAACTGAATCCGCTCCATTTTTAGCCCTGAGTCTAACTTTGATTCGAGCCAAAAGTTCATCTGCCACAAAAGGTTTAGTCATATAATCATCAGCACCTAAATTCAATCCATGTACAATATCAGAAGTTGTATCTTTGGCTGTTAATATAATAACAGGCAACTCAGGATATTTCTTGCGAATCTCCATACAAACTGCTTCTCCACTCATATTTGGTAACCCTAAATCTAGGATAACTAAATCGGGAAGAAGTTTTTCGAGGGAATTAAGGGCTTGTACTCCATCTGCTGCTGTTTGCACAGAGTACCCATTATCAAGCAACAGCTCTTTTAGATACTTTTGCAGTCCTATATCGTCTTCAACAACTAGAATGGTATTTACCATTGCGCAGATTATATCAAGCTTTATTAAGCGATACAATAAAATTTACAAAATTCTTACAAAAACTTACACATCTATTATCTATCTATAGGTTTATTGCTATCAGTTTCTTACAGAAAATATTAATTTATTTGATCTTTTAATATTTCCATTAGTCTAGAATAGAACCTGAGATTATGAATTGTGGCTAGTCTAAATGCGAGTAGATCATTGATTTTAAATAGATGATATAAGTATCCTAATGAATAGTTTTGGCAGGTTAGACAATCGCAATATTTAGAAACAGGTTCGGTAGAGTTTTTAAAAACAGCTTTTTGTAGAGATATAGTTTCATAAAGATTATTTTCTGTAAATCGATAAAGTTTTTTATGTCTGGCTTCTCTTGTCGGGATGACACAATCAAACATGTTGTATCCCATCTTGAAACAATTAACTATATCCTGTGGTTTACCAACCCCCATTGCATATTTAGGGAAATTATCTGGAATTAAACTCGCCGTAAAGTTTAAGATCTCTGTTAAGAAAGTTTTAGTCTCATCAACTGGCCATCCTCCATAGCAGTATCCGTCAAATCCTATTTTGAGTAGTTCCTGCGCACACTTTTTACGAAGTGCCTTTTCATTTCCTCCTTGAATAACGGCAAAAAGAAGTGGTTTTTCTTCCATATCTTTAGTTAACTTTATGAACTCGTCCTTGCATCTGTTTGCCCAGGTAATAGTTCTTTGTACAGATTCCTCCTGACTTTTTAGTGGTGCATCAGGTTTAGTGCAATCATCTAAACAGATTAAAATATCAGCCCCGAGAGAAATTTGAGTTTGGATCGATTTTTCAGCATTAAAATGAACTTTTTGTTTATTTTCGTCTAAGAAAATTAACCCTTTATCATTAATTTCTCCGTTGTTTTTTCTATTATGGATTAAGGATAAAACTTGAAACCCTCCAGAATCAGTGATAAAGGGTTTGCTCCAGCTCATGAATTTATGCATGTCAGATCCTGTCTTTGCAAGGTCTACAAGATGAAGAGTATTAATTACTAGTCCTTCTATCTTGCAGTTATCTAAATCCCGACTATCAACCCCTCCCTTTAATACGGCTCTTGTTGCATCAGGGAAAAATGTTGGCAAACTTATAATTCCACTTTTTGTATTTAACGTCTTTAGCATATTCAGCGTATCATATCAAAATACTTACCTGGGCACAAAAAATCCCGCACGTAGCGGGATTTCTTGTAAACTCACTTTGCAGCAAGCAGAAATATATATACCATCAGAGATACGAAGCGGTCAATTACTTCAAAGTATGACAAAATGAGTCATGGTACAATTAAGATATGATTTATTTAGGGTCAGACCACCGGGGATTTGAGTTAAAACAATAAGCAAAGCTTTTCTGCGAATAAAAACTTATCATTTGAGGATTTGGGTGATTTTTCTCCAGATCCCAGTGATGATTACGTTGACTTTGTTGCCAAAGTTGCCCAGAAGGTTCTTGAAAATGAAGACAATAAAGGCATCTTGCTTTGTGGATCCGGAGTTGGGGTAGATATAGCTGCAAATAAATTTGATGGAATCCGATCTGCTTTAGTTTATGATAAAGAGAGAGCAGTTCAATCAAGGCAGCATGAAGATATTAATGTTTTATCCCTTCCAGCAGATGTTTTAAGTGAAGATTTAGCTTTAGAAATTGTCGGAGCTTTTTTAGATACTGAATTTAGTGAAGAGGAGAGACATATCAGAAGACTTTCTAAAATAGAAGAGATAGAAGAAATGAATTAGATGATACAGATTATACCTGCTATTCTTGCGACTACTGAAAAAGAATATCATGAGCAACTAGAAAAGATTATATCTGCTGATGTGTTTCAAGAAGGTTGGATACAAATTGATATCATGGACAATAAATTTGTTCAGAACAAGTCTATTGGTTTTGATGTGATTGCTAAATACCCAGAATCTTTTAAAAAAGAGATCCAACTATTAGTAGAAGATCCAACTAATTGGCTTGAACAAGCTGCTTATATTGATGCACATTTCATGGATAGAGTAATTGCTCCTGTAGAGGTAGGTGCTCTGAAAATTGAAAAATATCTTAACAAGGCAAAAGAGTTAAGGTTAGAGGTTGGTTTATCTGTAAATCCTAAGACACCTATTGAATCATTGGTTCCATTTGTGGATAAAATAAGATACGTAGTAATAATGTCTGTTGAACCGGGTTTTCAGGGACAGCAATTTATTACTGATGCACTAGAAAAAGTTAAAAAAGTAAAAAGTCAGTATTCATTAACAGTAGGAGTTGATGGTGGTATTAATTCATCTAATGTACGTTCTATTGTTGATGCTGGTGCTGATTATTTGGCGGTTGGTTCAGGTTTATTGAAAGGAGATATTGATGCAAATTTGGAAAAATTTTGGGAAGCTCTTAGTCTCTGAAGACAAAGAAATAGATAAAGCTCGAACTATTCAAAATATTGCGGTTTTTGGATTTGCAGATGCTAAGGAAAATGGTCCCTTATACAAAGAAGTCTTTGCTGTCACTAAAGCTTTAGCTAAAGCCGGTTATACAATCATTGATGGGGGTGGTCCAGGAGTAATGCGGGCTGCGACATTGGGTGCTAAGTCTGAGGGTGGGCAAGTTATTGGTGTTACTTTGTATCCAAAAGACATGAGCCATTTTGAAGGACGTGATACCCTAAACACTTTTGATGAAGAGGTCAGAACTGAAAATTATGTTGAAAGAACATTGACGCTTCTAAGAGAGGGTCAGGTATATATCGTATTTAATGGGGGAACAGGGACGGTTTCTGAATTTGCTATGGCTTGGGGGATGGCAAGACTTTATTTTGGCCACCACAAACCGCTAATCCTTTATGGAAACTTTTGGAAAAAAATAATTAAAGTATTTAAAGAAAATATGAAGATTCGGCCGGAGGAATTAAAAGTATATAAAGTAGCCAGTAGCCCCTCTCAAGTTTTAAAATATATTAAAGATTTTGAACAAGAAATAGAAGAAGGTCGTTTAAAAGATACAAAAGCAGTAAAAAGTGATTTTACGATTACCTAAAATGTCATACCTGTCCGATATTGAAGTAAAAAAATTAGAAGAAGCTGCTAATACAATAAGGCAAGATATTATCAAAATGCTTGTGGAAGCAGGCTCTGGCCATTCTGCAGGGCCTTTGGGGATGGCAGATATCTTTACTGCTTTATATTTTCAAGTTCTAAACATTGATCCTAAAAACCCAAATGATCCAAATCGAGATAGGTTAGTGTTATCAAATGGCCATATCTGCCCTGTGTTATATGCAACTATGGCACATGCAGGATACTTTCCTGTATCTGAGTTGAATACTTTAAGAAAACTAGGTACTAGGTTACAGGGCCATCCTCACAGACTAGCTCTTCCCGGACTTGAAACTACCTCTGGACCTCTGGGTTCTGGGTTATCTCAAGCATGTGGTATGGCGTTAGCTGCCAAGATGGATAATTTAGGATGGAGGGTTTATTGTCTGCTATCTGATGGGGAACACGATGAGGGGAATCTTTGGGAGGCAGTAATGCTAGCTAGTAAATATAAGTTAAATAATCTTACTGCCATAATTGACCGCAATAATATTCAAATTGATGGGTTTACTGAAGATGTAATGCCTTTGGATTCTCTAAAAGAAAAATACGAAGCTTTTGGTTGGTATGTAATCGAGATTGACGGGCATAATTTCGATATGATCGTAGATGCCTGTAATCAGGCAAAGGCCATATTTGAAAAACCAACTATTATTATTGCCCATACAATTCCAGGAAAAGGGGTTGATTTTATGGAGAACAAATACGAGTGGCATGGCAAACTGCCAAATGCAGAAGAGGCAAAAACAGCTTTACATGAACTGCGGACTTTGCAAGGAAAGATTTGGAGTGAACACCAATGATAAATGACAAGATGTATTTAAATCCCAAATTGTTTGATGAGGATATTGAACAAACTCCTTCCCGTGATGGGTTTGGGGAGGGGTTGGTATTAGCTGGGGAGGAAGATAAAAATGTAGTTGCTCTTTGTGCAGATTTAACAGAATCCACCAGAATGGAAGCCTTCAAACTGAAATTTCCAGAAAGGTTTATTGAAGTTGGAGTGGCTGAACAAAATTTGGTAACTGTAGCTTCAGGTATGGCTGCAGTAGGGAAAATCCCATTTACTTCGTCTTATGCGACATTCTCACCAGGTAGAAACTGGGAGCAGGTTCGGACAACTATTTGTTACAATGTCCAGCCGGTAAAAATTATCGGTTCTCATGCTGGAATCTCTGTAGGCCCTGATGGAGCTACCCATCAGGCACTGGAAGATATAGCAATTATGAGAGCTCTACCTAATATGGTAGTAATTTGCCCAGCAGATTCAATTGAAGCCAGGAAAGCAACCCAGGCAATCGCGCATACTAAAGAACCTACATATCTTAGGCTCTCAAGAGATAAAGTACCCACTATAACAACAAACCAAACTCCTTTTGAGATTGGAAAAGCACAAGTTTTAACAGAAGGTAGAGATGTCACGATTATTGCCTGTGGTCAAATGGTTTATTATTCGCTACTCGCGGCTAAAGAATTAAAAGAGCACAATATTAGTGTTCGAGTAATAAATATGCACACAATCAAACCTCTGGATAAAAAAGTCGTCATTGAAGCAGC
>CAZLKE010000053.1:0-6096 GCA_964560075.1 uncultured Gammaproteobacteria bacterium
GAGCCGAGAAAAAGAATGTGGCAACTAAGCAGAAACATAGCTTATCTAGGTATTACTGTTATCTTTTTAGTTATCGGATTTATGATCATGTTCCGACATCGATTAAACCCCCAAACAGTCATCAATATCCAATCTGCCTTACCTGGACTTGTAATTGGTTTAATCTTAATCACTTTTAGTTACTTTTTTTCAGCTTTACTTGTTGATTTAGCTTTTGTCAGCACTAATGTTGTTGGTAGTATATTTGCAGCTGCGGGGTTTGGCAACAGCGAAATAATTACCCAAACTGTCAAAGAGGGCAATATTATTAACACCTTAAGTAAAGTAGTTGCCTTGGACACTGATCAAGCATTTGAAGTAGCCCAAGAAACCGGAGCAACTCTAGCATTTCTAAAAGAAGGTTTCATCGGCAGGGTTGTCCGTATCCCTGCAGACCTACTTGGTTGTAAATTCGGAGCATCAACTTTAGGGGGACTTTTCCCAGGGGCCCTAAATGTACTCGGACCAGTAACAGGTGCTGTTTTCGGAACATTTGGAAATCCTCTGGGCCAGATAACAGGATGTGTTATTGGAGCCGTAGGAGGCCAAATTCTTGTTGAATCAGGATTACTGGAGTGGCTTGCAGGACTTGTACTCTACTTAATATTAATCCTTGCACTTCTAATTGCCATGTTCAGGATCATGTTTAGTATTATTAATGCTTATGTAGGAATTATTCTGCTTACACTAACTGCACCTATCAGATTCCTTATGGCTTCACTCCCCGGCAGCAAAGGAGGCTTTGGGCCATGGCTGAGAGAGATGCTGTCAAACGTTTTAATCTTTCCAGCCTATTTCACAATTTTTTTCATTGCTGCCTTTATATTAGGAAATAGTGTGGCAGAAGCCTTTGGCATTGACCCAAGTACAGCACCTACTGATCAGATGTTTCAAAGCGGAGCTGTTCCTTTTCTTGGCGGGTTAAGTACCCTCTTTTTAAGGATAATATTAGGTTATGGATTGCTGCTTTTTGCTCCCAATATCCCAGACATAATTAAGGGTACACTGGGCGTTAAAGACCCAGGATATGGCAAGATGGTTATCGGCGCAGCACTGGGTGGGTACGGCTTGGGTAAAGGATTCTTAAGTAGAACGTTTGCACCTGTAATTCAGGAAAGAAAGGCCCGTCAAGAAGCTAAGCTCAAAAACCTTGTTAGCCCACCAGCACAACCAGGCAGGGAACCTACAAGGCCCTATCAGGAAGTTGGAACTTTAAGTTAGTACCCCTTTTGCTGAAGCTTTAAATATATCCATAATAAAACCCCATAAAGCAGGGGGGACATTAGTCTTTTGAATAAATACTGCGGCCTCCATGAATAACCAATGTCCCATTACTTCACTTTGAAGCTTTCGGTAATCATTTTTACCAATATTTGCATCGTAAAAAGCTCTTAAAAATAAATTATCTGCTTCAATTATGTTCATAAATTTATATTCACCTTTAGTTTTATTTCTTATTTCATAAAGGTTATAATCTGCAACTTCTTTAAGCGCATGTACCCACCAACCGCCTAATTCACCATAATCCTGAATTTTTGCAATCTTTTCTGCCAATTTAGTAAGACCATCATAAGCATTATTTCTAATGGAGTTATTACTTAGTAAAATAAGTGGTGGATTATCAGTGAAATCAGTCCGAACAGCTTCAGCAGCATTTTGCCTGGCCACCCAGGTACCTCTCATAATAGCAATATCACCAAGATATGTCTGTCCTAATTGCTCTTGTATGCTTGATCTGCCTGTTACATGCCTCAGCGTATCCCCACCAACCTCAATTATTGAAGCAGCATCTAGTATTTCGATACGGTTTTTATTGTTTAATCTGCGGTTGTAAGTGCTTAAATTAAGTAGCCTTCTTCCAAGAGTCTGCGATTTTCCCCGCAAAGAATACTCAAAAAGAGTTCCCACATTAGGCTTAGTCCAAGGCTGATGATATTGATCTTGATCTGTGTAGTTAGTTCTTACTTGGCGAGCTGTTTCTTTGTCGTCATTAATTAAGATCTCTCTTTTATGTGCAGCGATGAATTCTCTTTTTGCTGAAGTCCACATCTCAGGAAGGTCCCAAGATTCCATTGTTCTTTTTTGAAATTCGATTACCCCCGAGTCTCGAGTGTATTTCTTTCTATTAAACCGACCATTTTTATATTCGCCATTTTCCCAGTACCCATCTTCCCAATACTCTAGGGGTTCATCTCCGTCAACTAAAAAAGCACACTTTTCATCTGTTAACTCTCTGTCTACTTCCTTTCGCACCTCTTCTAGTTCCCTCCTTGTTTGTATCGCTCTTTCCATAGCTACTTGCTTGACATATACGTCCCTTTTCTGAAAATAAAGACCACAAGCTTCATGTGCAGCTAAGTTAACATCAACTGCTTGCCCTGTATCTGGATCTTTGCCGTTTAGTATTACACTATCAGGCTCTGCCAAATTTGGCATATACCCGACTTCCCGAAGATTCTTTGCTCTTCTTTTAGTGTTTAACTTATCCAACTCTCTTTTATACGCTTCTGGTGTCCATTTTGATCCGTCATACCGAAATGCGTCCCAAGTGGTATAGGCTGCCTTATCTGCCAAATCATATGCTTGCGTTGCCTCAAACATCATTGTTGCAAGCTGAGCTATCGCTAAATCCTTTTTTTCAGAATCTGTAAGTAGGCTGCGCTGCTCAGGTGTAAGAGTAACTTCAACATCAGAAACCATCTCGGCAAATGCTTTTTTGACATGTTCTGTATAAAATTCCCTCTCCTCAATATGGTGTGCTTCTCCCCACCTGTCAGCTTTATTTTTATTATCATAGTCATGAACAAAAGCTTTAGTCATTAAAGTATTAAAATTATTGTCCCCAAAAAGGTCAATTATCTCCCTCCTTGTAGGAGCACCATATTCGACCTCTGTTTCATACGAAACAAGCTCCTCTCTCATCATGGCATTAGCTTTTCTCACAAACCACACGCGATTTTGGTGGTCTGCACGACCTAATAAAGCTTGCTCATCTGTAGTCTCTTTTGTGCTCCGGTAGGTAGGGGTATAACGCTCTTCATTCCGATACCAAGCACCATTAAACTCTGAAATATCATTAACCGCTCTAGAGACGCCCGGAAGCGCCATCATCGCCCGATGTTGTTGTTCAGTAACAGTATTTATAGCTCCCATAAATTGCTCCAAGCCTGCAGTAGTTGCGGCCCGTTTGACGTTATGGTAATTGATACGACCCAAAGCAAGATTAACCAGATTGTCTTTCTCCCGAGCAATCTGCTCCAGACGGGCATCTCTCTCTGTAATAGAAATTCCTCCTCTTTCAACATCCCTCTCAGCTAGTGCTTTCACTTCGATTTCTGGTTCAAGGTCTACATATTTAACAGCCTGCATGATTTCTTGAATTGGATTATAGTTAAAAGCATCCCAGTCAGTATTTGCATCTGCCACTCGCCATATGAATTCATTCAGCCTGCCACTTACCCATTCCATGGTTTTGCCTCTAACTAAAGTTAAGTAATTTTGAAACTCCCGGCCAAGAGCCCTTCTTCTTGCTTCAAGAGCTATACTCCTTCGTCTTTCATAGTCTTCAAGGGATTCTCTTCTCCTTCTTCTTGGAATCTCCTCAAGCGACATAGCAAACCGTTGCCCCACTTGCTCATTAAGTAATGCTCTTACCTCTCCTTCTAAAGCACTTCTCCGTCTTTCTTCTAAAGGACGCTCTTGACCGTCTTTTTCCTGATTCACAAAATCTTCATTAGACGCTCGTTCTCTGATAATCTGATCTGGATCTTTGCCGTATTGTCGCAGGATTCTTTCTAAATCATCTTCAGATAAGTCTTCAACTCTTTCAGGAAGAACTCCCTCTCGAGGGGGCAGACCTGGCACTTCTTCCTCTTCTGGCAGACGTTGAGGTCTTTCCCTTCTTCTTTCTTCTTCTCGTGGAGTTCTTGCTAATACTCTTGCTAAATCAAAATAGTCTCTATATTCTTGTCTTAGATCTTCAGGCAATGAATTAAAAGCCGCTTCATCCAATTTGGTTATATCCAAAACTGTAGGGTTTTGAGAAAGTCGGGATCGAAGATTTTCCCTTTCTGCTTCCGGAACTCTTTGCCAAAAAGCTTCATTATTTCTTTGGACTGCGTCCAACCACCGATTTGCATAATTTTCAGCTTTTGATCTGTTTAGAGCTATAAACTGTTCAAAGGTCCCTACCCTTCTTCTTTGCTCAAGCTCTGTCCAAGCTGCCTGTAATACTCTTATTTGTTCTAGGTCATCAGTATTAGTATTTCTTTCCAATAACCGAGCCCTTCTCTCCATATTTTTTAATAGCTCTGATTGAGAATATAAGAATCTGTAGTATTGGATGTTTGGGTTTTCTTCTAAATTAGGGGCCAATCTGTTCGGATCGTCTTGTACCAAAATATCATCTTCCATTTTTTGTAAATTTGCACCAAACTGCCGCTGTATCAAATCCTCAACAGGGTCAGGATCAGCAGGATTAGTACGACGAGGTTCTTCTTTGGTTATATCCAAAATCATCTCTCTAAACCGATTCCTGACGTTTCCTAAAGCCCGGTCATTTGTTACCTGATAAAGCCTTCTAAATATTAGTTCTGCGGTGTGGGTTAGTTTACTGAAATCCTCTCTAAGGCTTTTTGCTTCAGGAGTCTCAACATCTCTAGCAGCCTCTGCCTGCGCTGCTATTTGCTCCCATGAACCAGCTAGAGGGGTTGCCCATTTCTCAGTCTCCCGGTGCCGGTTAAAAAATTCTATTTGAAAATTGGCAATTCGACGAAAAAGTGGATTTTGATAAATTGGAGCCTCCGGAACAGGACGGACTTCAATTTCCACCCTATTCTGTTGATTATTTTGAGCAGTTTCAGTTGTCATACGTTCTATAGCCATAATATCCTTTCTGAAACTAGACAGTCAAACTGTTAGTGTGCCGCTGACATCATCTGAGCATCAAAAACTGCTGCACAGCCTTCACAAAAACCACATTGTCCGGTTTCTTTAGTGTGGTGACACTCTTTACACTTAAACTCATGTTCCTGTCGGAACTTGTAGACAACTTGTTCGGAAGTTTTTGTTTCTAACAAATTTTTACCACCACTCCTAGTGGAACCTCTACTAGTAAGATCTGCATTAACCATCAACATCATCTGGGTTACTTGCACGGAACCGGAGATCATCTCTTGAATACTTCCAAAACCCGAACCCACACCATCACATCCAAATCCCGCTTTATAAGTTCTCACCCTGGTATAAAGCATTAACTGCTCCATTTGCCGATTTTGGGCATTTAGGCGGTCTGAAAAGCCATAATAATTAACGTCAAACTCAAATTGAGGGTCTATCTCTTTGATAGCCTCAATATCCATTTCGCCTTCTTTGCCTAAAATTAAATCCAAGAAACACATCTCCACACCATGGAACAACTCCTCTATCCTCCTTCTTCGAGACGAAGCTAAGGGGTTTTTCATTAATTGATAGATTCCATAATTCCACTTATCTAAGTAACTCATAAACTTAAAAACATCTTCGTCACTATTTTTTAGCTCCCCGTCTTCTATATTTACACCATTGGTAAATTCTGCATTTACATCACTTGCCATTTGCTGTAGTCGAGAAAAATCAAAGTTCATTAACCTCACTTGACCTAAAGTGTCTTCTGTCTTTACTCTTTCTCCTGTTAACCGATAAAAGAGTTCACTAACACCTTCTTTGTTTACCTCAAGTCTTCGGGCAAAAGAGTCTAAAAAGAAATTTCCTGATGCATCTTGTTTAAACACATATACCCGTAAAAAGCTTTGAGTACCAAATCCTAAAGATTCTTTCTCATGAATCGGCGCATCAAAAGGTGCCGGGCTTAAATCAAAAAATGAAGCGCCAACAGAGGCGTTTCTAAGCATATTCTGGAAGTCTAGGGTTGACTGAGTATCTTTTAGCGCTCGGTCTTTTGCCCAATGAGGACGGTTATTATCCACGACAGGTACTGTCCAACTGTCAGCTTCACTTATCCATTCTCCGCCATTCCACCACCCAAGCTCTAAATTACCGTTAATATCTCTCAACTCT
>CAZLKE010000053.1:6106-6537 GCA_964560075.1 uncultured Gammaproteobacteria bacterium
TCTTCTATATCTTCTTAAAGCAGATTTTGCATATGTTTCCACCAGGTAAGTCTCAACATCTTCTCTATGGGAATGCCAGCTCTTGCCCTCCTGGATGTTATAGGTTTGTGAGGCAAGGTCAAAAGCAACTAAAGAAGGGTTAACCAACCCTCTGTCTTTCATTCTGTTTAATCGGGATTTAGCTCTGTCAAAATAGGTGCCACCTGTTTCTGCAGATGGAATAGTGATTTTAGGTGAATAAAAATTTGCTCTTTCGCGGGTTTGAGTTTCCATAAATCCTCCTGCTCGGGAGTGCTAGTTAAACTAGACTCTCTTTGAAGTGGTCGGTCTCCTGGCTTGTCCAACGTTCATCGGACTTACAGTTGCGGCACAGCTCCCGATTTGCACGGGATTCCCTTTTTTGCACCTTATTTCGCTATCCGCCAGCTGGC
>CAZLKE010000054.1:0-3459 GCA_964560075.1 uncultured Gammaproteobacteria bacterium
AGTTCCCCACGCACACATTCATCTCATACCGATGAATTCAGAGGGTGATTTAAATTTTTCATTATCTAGACATGCAACAAAAGAAGAGTTAGAGGAAGCATATCACCTTTTAAAGAAAGATCTAACTTCATCGAACTGAACACGGCTGGTAAAATCTTCATTGATTAGTGCTTCGTTTCCACTAATGCCCATGTGCCAATAATTAAAGCCTCTAACAGAAGGCCGGATTGCTGCACCCATACTATTTTTCACTGCCTGTTCAACAGTTCCACCAGTTACCGTTCCCCACTCCCCAATAATAATTGGCACTCCCGGGTATCTTTTTTCAAGCTCAGCTAAGTCTGTTGTCATACTTGTACCAACTAATTCCGGATAATGATCAATTGTAATATTCCCCATCGCAGAAACTGTTGAATCTTCTAGAATCCCATTCCAATCAGGGTTGTTATGGCCCCAGGCTACGAAACCATCAAATCCGTAGTAGCCAATCTTGATTTTATCTTGCAGACCAATTGATGCGAAAGCTTGTTTAGATTGAGTGATTGCATCCCGAAGCCATTGATTAAAATAAGATGCATCTCTAAATTGACAGACACCTTCAGAGCAATAAGTAATCCCCTGGATGCCTCCATTTTGCGGTTCTGGGATAGGAGTAAAAATATCATCTGCAGCAAAAAGCGTTGGATTGTTTTTGATGTAATTTGTAATCACATCCAGATAACTTGACTGGCTATTTTTTGCTATTGAATAAATCCCTTCAAATGCAAGCGGCATATGCCTGTGCCAGATCTTTAAACCTTTGAATCTAGCCCTGCTTATCCACAACTTTGTATAAGTTAGTGCACTAGCACAGGATGGATTATCATATGGTGTTTCAATTGAAACGTAATTTGCGCCCACTTCAACAGCCTTAGACAGCCAGCGGTCAATAAAAATGATATCCCTTGGACTACAAACTCGATCTTTAGTTTCCTTCATAGTTGAAACACTTTGAAGGGGCCAAGACCCAACAGGAGAAGAGGTTGCTGAAGGTGATGGTTTAATGCTTGGGCTTGGTACTGGTGTTGGGCTGGATGCTGTTGTTGGGGAGGGTACTGGGGAATTAATTACAGTGGTCAATCTGTGTTTATAGATTTTTTTATAACGGCCTAATGCTTTACCTGCAAAGGCTTGACCCTTTGGGTAAACAACAAAAACAACTATCGCAACTACTATTACTGTCAGGCAGATCCGTACTAACATTCGTCCACGCACAAATTGAGCGTGGATTTGAATACTAACAACCACAAGCGAATTTAGCAATAGCAAAAGACCGGATAGGCCTTATCAGAGAAAAGCATGAGTCTTTGACTCATTTCTTACTTGTTCCTCATTTTTATCTATTCTTCTTCTTATAGCATTTCATCTAACAAAACATATTGGCAAAAAGGGAGGTGAGAAAATGTACAAACTAATAGCGGTTGCGCTTGCTTTAGGTTTAGTTGGAAGCATTGGGGTAAATAATGCTTCTGCTGCACCATTTAATGCAGCGGATAAAAACCCAAATGTGGTTGCATTCTATGAAACAGGGCCACACGGAATTGTTGGAGAGAGTGAGTTCCACGAGGGAAGAGATTTGGTAATGGAAGCCGGAAAAAGCCAGGTTTTTCAACAGTGGTTTCTTGGAACATCCGCATCTGAAGGGCTTCACGGCGAACACAGCGTTTGGAGACCAAAAGATAATGGAACATGCCCATCAAACTGGATTTTTTTTCCTGAACCTTTCCCAGAGATGGGTGACTACTTTGAGCCAGGTCAGGACTACTGTGTAATGACACATGATTATGGCGTTGGACAAGGACAGCTTTAATCACAGAGCCAAGTAATGATTAGGGAGAGAGCTGCTTAGTTCTCTCCCTAAATTTTTGCTTATGAATATAGAAAAAGTTTCAATAATCATTCCTACATATAATGAATTTCTAAATATAAAACCACTGGTTAAAAGAATTAACGCAACGTTACAACCACTAGGTATGACTTATGAGATCATCTTCATAGACGACCACTCCACTGATGATACTGCTCGTGAAATTAGATCTCTCCAAGGCAAATATCCTGTACGTCTTTATTTTAAAAATGGAGCAAAAGGTAAAGCCCGATCTATTATTGAGGGGATTAAAAAAGCACAATATGATCTAGTGGTTATGATCGACGCTGATCTTCAATATCCTCCAGAATATATTTTGAACTTATTTGATGAATTAAATAAAGGTTATGATGTGGTTGTTGCTAACAGGCACTTTGAAAAAGTTAGCTTAATTAGAAAAATTATTAGTACGACATTCTCATTTTTGTTTGGAAAAGTTTTACACGGATTGAATGTCGATGTCCAATCTGGATTAAAGCTTTTTAAGAAAGAGATTTTTGGATTCATAACCTTAGACCCAACACCATGGACATTTGACCTAGAATTTTTACTCAAAGCAAGATCCCTAGGATATAAAATTTCATCAAGGGATATATTATTCTTAGAGAGAAATTTTGGCGAGTCAAAAGTAGATTTATTACCTGCGACAAAAGAAATAGCCACATCTGCGATACGTTTAAAACTTGAAGACTTTAATTTTAGAAACTTAAGAAACTCTCAACATTTCGGTTTTTTATATAAGGGTTACGAGTATATAACCCACACAGATCTAAGCTTAGAAGAAAGTGCTTTTTTCCAGTTAACAAGGAAACAAACTTTAATTTTCTCTTTAGTAATTTTTTTCAGCCTACTTTTCTTGTTAGTTGATTGGTATAACAGTTTAGTATTACTTGTAAGCATTTTAACAACCATTTATTTTACTGATATATTATTTAATTGTTTTCTAATCATTAAAAGCTTTGTTAAAAAACCAGAAATTCAAATTTCTGATAAGGAGCTACAAAAAGTTAACGGTTGGCCAACTTATACAATACTTTGTCCTTTATACAAAGAGTGGCAAGTAATACCTCAATTTATTAAAGCAATAAGTAATTTTGATTATCCAAAAGATAAATTACAAGTTCTACTTCTGCTCGAAGAAGATGATAAAGAAACTCTTCTCAAAGTTAAAGAATTTAATCTTCCAAATTTTTTTGAAGTAGTAGTCGTCCCTCATTCACTACCAAAGACTAAACCAAAAGCATGCAACTTTGGATTACAGAAAGCCTTAGGAGAATACCTAGTAATTTTTGATGCTGAAGATATTCCTGAAAAAGATCAACTTAAAAAAGCTGTAATAGCTTTTGAAAAAGTTAATACAAACGTTGTCTGTATTCAAGCAAAACTAAATTTTTATAACCCCCATCAAAACACTTTAACTAAGCTTTTTACTTCTGAATATTCTCTCTGGTTTGATTTAGTTTTACCCGGCCTACAATCTATCAACGCCCCTATTCCTTTGGGTGGAACTTCAAATCATTTTAAGACTTCAACCTTAAAAAACTTAAAAGGTT
>CAZLKE010000054.1:3469-6471 GCA_964560075.1 uncultured Gammaproteobacteria bacterium
CAAACGGCGATAATGGACTCCACGACTTATGAGGAAGCAAACAGTGAAATTAAAAATTGGTTTTGGCAAAGAACACGTTGGATCAAAGGATATATCCAAACTTTTCTAGTTCATAACAGAAGTTTTGATGAGTTTGTAAAAAACAACCGCAAAAAAGATATCCCTATTTTTCAAATTGTTGTTGGTGGGAAAGTTTTATCAATGTTTATAAATCCAATTATGTGGATGATTACTTTTTTATATTTTGCATTTAGACCTACACTTGGGCCAACAATCGAATCCTTCTTTCCTACTCCTGTTTTATACATGGGGGTAGTTTCAATAGTCTTTGGAAACTTTCTATATTTTTACTACTACATGATTGGTTGCGCGAAAAGAAGACACTTTGACCTTATTAAGTATGGTTTCTTGATTCCTGTTTATTGGATAGCAATGAGTATTGCTGCATGGGTATCACTTTATAAGTTAATTGTTCAACCTCACTATTGGTTTAAAACAAAACATGGCCTACATCTTGATAAACAACAAAAATTTGCTACCGGTGTTGAAACAGAAATTAAACCAGCATATTCAACATGAAACTAACTAATGTAATTGATACAAAAACCATGTTATTTTTCGCATCTATTTTAAGCGTCTTTGTAATTAATTATTCATTTCATGCAGGTTACTTAGTTACTTACGGAGATGCAGAATCCCATCTAAATATAGCCAAAAGAGTTGTCCATAGTATAACTCCTGGTTTTTCTCAGCTTGGTGGAATTTGGCTTCCTCTGCCCCATTTATTGATGATTCCTTTTGTATATTTTGACAGTCTTTGGAGAACAGGACTAGCTGGTTCAATATTATCCGGAATATCTTTTGTAATATCAGCTGTGTTTATTTACAAGCTAGTATTACTAGTTACAGACAACAAATATGCCGCCTTAATAAGCTTTCTAATTTTTTCCTTAAATCCAAATATTTTATATATGCAGACAACAGCGATGTCAGAGCTGCCATTGATTTTGTTTTTTGTAACTTCAACTTATTTTTTTATAAAATTTTTAATGGATCAGGAAGATATCTTTTCATTAATTACCGCAGCTCTTTTAGGACTTGCAGCCAGTTTAACCCGCTATGATGGATGGTTTTTAGTTTTGACCCAGGCATCTATTTTGATTTTTCTGTACTTAAAAAGATTTATTCAAAAGCAGGATAGAAAAATTTTAGAAGGGCAGTTTTTTCTTTTCTCTACCTTAGCTTTTCTTGGCATCTTTCTCTGGATAGGATGGGACCTCTTAATTTTAGGAGATCCATTTTATTTTTCTAACAGTTCCTTTTCGGCAAAATCTCAACAACAAGGTTGGTTAGCAAGAGGTGAGTTACCAACCTACCATAATTTGTACCTATCTATTATTTATTATTCAATGACAGCTTTGAGAAACATAGGAACTATATTATCTGCTCTATTTATTTTTGGGTTATTAATCTATATAGCAAACAAGGATTTTATCAAACGAGGACTAATTATTAGTTTGTTTTTAACGCCATTTACTTTTTATGTAGCAACATTGTATATGGGACAATCTGTGATCTTTATACCAGATGTTGTACCAAAAGATTTTGAGTGGCACATGTTCAATGTTCGTTATGGAATAATGATGGTTCCCGTTGCTGCATTTTTTACTGCATACCTATTTAACAGAGTCCACTTATTATCTAAATTATTAATTATCTTTTTGCTTATATCTCAAGCAGTTTCTTTTATATCTGGTTATGAAAAAGTAATAACTTGGGAAGATGGTAAATATGGCTTGTCTTCTTCTAAATCTCCTCATGTAGAATCTTGGATTAGAGAAAATTATGATGGAGGGTTAGTATTAATAGATGACTTTGCCCGGACGTTAAGTATTATCAGGTCAGGTATTCCAATGCAAAACATTATCTATATTGGTAATAAACCTTACTGGGAAGAGTCACTTAAGGAACCGGAAAAACACGCAAGATGGATAATAATGCAAAAAAGTGATGTTGTTTGGTCGACAATATTAAATGATCCAGACACCTCAGGAAGATTGTATAAATACTTTGAGAAGGCCTACACATCACCGGAGATTCTAGTCTTCAAAAGAAATCCAAATGTAGAATAGTTAACCTCTCCGCTGAAACAAGGAACCATTATTCCACCATGCGTTTACACCTTCAGTACTCCATTGGTCCATTAGGCAAAATAAGATCCAGTCTCCCTCCCTCGATATACAACTCAGGTGCTATAGTTAACTAGCATAGGGATTTGTTATTGTGTATAATTTAGAGGCTTTGCGGGATTAGTTCAGTGGTAGAACGTTTGCTTTCCAAGCAGAATGTCAGGGGTTCGAGTCCCCTATCCCGCTCACAACAAAAAACCGGTCCTTGTGACCGATTTTTTGTGAAAGAGTAGGGATTAGTCGGAGCACTTTTTAAGGGGTTAGATAATTTCGAGTCTTTGAGAAATTACAGGATCGTTCGCCGAAGGCGAAGCTAGCCATATACCCTTAACCAGCTTCAGAAGCAGCTTAGGGTTATCTTTTACAAACTGGATGTGTTATACTATCTTATAGTTTTAAAATTAATATTGACTGTTAACTGCATGTAGCTTTAGAGTTAATATAACTGTTTAAGCTTTCTTCAATTAATTAATTTTTTTTTAAAGGATTCTATGACGAATATATCAATTATTACAGCAATGGGTTCTCGCGGTTCATTAAAGATCCCTTCACTTAAAGACAAAAGAATTGCCATAGTATCAACATATGTACCAAGAAAATGCGGAATAGGTGCGTATACGAAAGATTTAGCTAATAATCTTAATCTTCTTAACCCTGCTCGCCCGGTAGAAATTATTGCGATGGATGGAGAAGATGAAAATCACACTTTGGTTTATCCTTCTGAAGTAAATACGGTTATCTGTCAAAACCAGTGGCAGGATTATGTAAATGCTGCTGCACATATTAATAGCAGTATTATTGACTTAGTGATCG
>CAZLKE010000055.1:0-2971 GCA_964560075.1 uncultured Gammaproteobacteria bacterium
ATATTTAGAAATTACAAAACGTACGCGTAATATGCATGTTAAGTGGGCTGACTTATCTACTGAGGAGGTACAGGCGTTTGTGGATTATCTGGAATTTGATGATGCCTACCAAGAATTAATTCAAGAAATAATTAGGGAATATCAGTGGACGCCACAAGAGTGCGAGATGTTTAAACAAATGGTAGTTTCGCTAGCAACTCCTGAGTGGGGCGGTCTACACGATACACAAGCGTTTTATGCGAGGGAATCTATTCGCCGTTTAGATAAACATGCAGAAAATTGGAGAAGGGTATTTAATATAGACTTAGAGATAAGAAAACTATTAGATAATTCTAATTTTTATCCTGATTTAAATGTAAAAGAAAGAGAATCGGAGGCTATTAAGCTTGTAACTTTAGTTGATGCTCTTGCGAATATAGGTATAGGTGGGCGTGCAATATTTAATACAACGGTTTATTTCGCTTTTGGAACCCAATTAGGTTATTTGAGTAGCAACGAAATCGGGGCGATTATGTGGCCTATACAAGAAGCTACCGATAGGCAAGCCTTAGACGCGATGAATAGAGGTTATAAGTTTATCAAGGGAAATATTAAGGATATAATACCACTAATTGTTCCCGAAAAAGCAGGCCTTCAGCCACTAGGAAAGAGAGAGATGAAAGTAAATTTGCATAAATATTTGAAGATTACTAAAACTAAAGACAAGGAATGGGGAGTGTTTACCGATGTAGATATTTTAACCGGTTCATTAGTTATAGTGGGTAAGCCTAGAGGGGTATGTAAGCAACGAACTGATATGTCTTTTCAGGTAGATAAAGATTCTCATGTCTTACTTGATGATCCTGCAGAAAAGTTGAACCACTCTTGTGATCCTAATCTTGGTGTAAGACTTAATTTTTACGGAGGGTACAACTTTTATGCGAAGCGAGACATCAGAAAGGGCGAGGAACTAACGTGGTGTTATCCAACGACTGAGTATATCAGCATCTCGGTGCCCAATTGTTTGTGTAGTAGTCATAAATGCCTCAAACAAATCAAAGGATGGGAGTATTTACCTGAAGAGATGAAACAGGATTTTATAAAACAGAAATATGTGCCTCAATTTATTTTAGATCTTGAAGCTTTATCTAATAGAGAACTGTAAGCGCAACAATTTTTTGACTATGAATAAACGACTTTAATTATTAAATTGCAGAAACTTAATTACATCTGTGACTGGAGTGTCGGATTTCTAATCCGATATGTTCCCGTAAATATCCGGCACTAAGTTTGTAATGGTGGTTTCATACCTAAACTAATATGAGGTCGATGGTAATGATACCTGTTTAAGAATATCTCCACTAGTTTGGTGAGTTCAGGTATTTGATCTGCTTTGTATTTGTCCCAACCTAAACATTCTTTTCTGACTGTTCTGTTAAAAGATTCAATGTATGCTTGTTCGTTCTTCTTGTATGGTCTAGCTATTCTAAACCTATCTGTGTATTGGTAGACTTTAGCTTTAAATTTATCCTTAAACTCATGCCCTCCATCAGTTTGGATCATATCTGAGTGCAAGTTGAATCTTCTTTGCATACAAGTATCTAGAAATATTTCTCCATAGTGACTCTTTAGCTCTGGAGCAAGTACTACATCAGCTTCTTTGGAATAAATATCTACTGCTGTAAAGGCAAAAATATCACCAAAATCAATGGTATCCATCTGAATTACCTCCCTAGGTTTACAAGCTTGGGGAATAAGCCCTCTTAACTGATTTTTTTTCCATTTACTCTTGATCACATATTTTTCTGAAAGGATTTCATAGATCTTAGACAAAGCAATAGTTACCCCATGTTCTTTTTCCAGAAAATACTGAATCTTTTGTCCACAGCAATCCATCTCTCTTTCCCTAATCTCCCATACTCTTCTTTTAAGTATTGGGTCCACTTGTCTTTTAACTCTTTCCCTCTTTTTAGCGTTAGTGTAATCTTCTAAAAACTGAATTAATCCTACTTCCTCAATTGCCTTAATCCATAACCTAACAGTATCTCTGTTTATCTCTAATCTATCTGCAATATGAGTTTTTGGTATACCAGACTCAAATAATTCCCAGGCTAATGTAATTTTTGTTAATTGGTTCACATTCATATTGTATTATGAATGCCGGATTTCTATGGGGAATATTGCGTAATCTTGACAAAAAGCGAGCTATAGTGTAAATGATTCCATAAAAGTAGTTATTTTAAGATTAATCTATGACTATGGATTATTTGAAAGTAATTCCTGAATATACAATTGCTTTCCCAGTTGCAAATATGCCTCAAATTAACCTGGGTGATAAAATTGGTAGCTTGGTTGTTGACCGTATGAGCCAATTGTCAGGAGTAATGGATAAGGATATATATGTTATTGCTTCAAAAATAGTATCGAAAGCTGAAGGAAGGTATGTCGATTTAACAACAATCAAGCCTTCGCAAGAAGCTCATAGAATCTACGGAATAATAAAAAAGAAATCTCCTGCACTATTCCAGGTAATTCTCAATGAATCATTAAGCTATAAAGTCAACAAATTCTCCGTGCTTTCTCAGCATAGACTAGGATATGTCCTCACATCGGCTGGGGTTGATAGTATAGATGATACGACAGCTATAGTATTACCTCAAGACCCGGATCAATCAGCTCAACATATAGCATCTGAGGTTGAGAAAGAAAGTGGCAAAAAAGTAGCTGTGATTATATCTGATAGTGAAGGAAGAACGGATAGGAGAGGTGCAAATGCAGTTGCAGTTGGAATTGCGGGTATAAATCCTGTTCGGATAAGTAGTAGCGTAGATCTATCTGGTAGCGTTAAGGTTAATGAAGAGACTATCTGTGATATGTTAGCGGGGCAAGCTGCATTACTAATGGGACAACGAGGTCGCAATATTCCAGTTGTATGTATAAGAGGTTACCAGTTTGATTTTGATTATAAAGCAAGAGCTACAGATATGATTCA
>CAZLKE010000055.1:3033-6284 GCA_964560075.1 uncultured Gammaproteobacteria bacterium
TAATAATGGCTAGCCTCTTTTATTTACATTGCTTGTAATATTTTCTGAGCAATTGGTAAAAGTGGCATAGTTAAGGCCTTATCTATAGAAAAAAACTTCAGATCTGATAGCTTTATCTCATTAGAACTGGAAAAAGCCTGGAAACCAGGGAATTTTGCCTGAAAGAAAAAAACTTCATAGAACCTGTCGTTATGGGTAATTTCAAATTTTTTGACAAAACTTAAGTTGTCTTTTTCCTCCCAACTATCTTTTCGATAGTTGAGTAGAATATTGCCATCATTATCATAAAAAATAATAAAAGCGACCTTCCAGTTCTTCATATCCATAAATCAGCTTTCTGTCAGCGCAAGCACCACAGGTTCCACAAGACGATTCCTCGCATAAGGAAAGTGTTGCTTGAACCAAATGAATTTTAGCCTTAGTTAAGTTTAAATGGTTCGCCTAAAAGTTGGTTTTTTATTATATAAGGAAGTAAAAATAAAAAATCTAATGGGTGTTTAAACAAGTTTTTGACTTCATTATTCATATCAACAATATCTAGTTTTTTGATTGTTTTCCCTGTATATGATTTATAATCATATATTTTTTCAAGTTCATATAATGACATAGGGTGTGGAAGATTGGCCAGACTGAACCATCCGATATTTCTAACTTCATGGTTTTTGATTATTTTTCCACCTGAAATAATCCCTGAATATAGATGTCTACATTTACTTTTTTGTTTATTTTTGTATTCTGCAATTAATATTTTAACTTTTATCTTTAATCCCGTTTCTTCATACAATTCTCTAACTGCCGTCGCGTTTCCGGTTTCTCCATTTTCTACGTGTCCACCAGGGATTACCCAAATAGGGATATCGTTCCTTTGGATAAGTAATATTTCATTCTCTGAATTAGTAACTATAACATGGGCATTTGTGGCTTTCATAAATAGTTTGTTAGTAGCTCATTTGATTTCATAAAATATTGCATATATTTTTCTAATTCGTTGTCATTCATTTTAATTTGATCCAAAGTTTTACCTTGTAATAATTTTAGCTTAATTCCTGATTCTTGATCTCTGTAAATTCTAGTTTTGGTAATAAATATTGTTTTTTTATTTTTATCTCCATAGCTAAAGCATAAATCCTGAAAATTAGTGCAGTAATAATCAGAGCATTGTAAGCTCAACCATATTCCATACTTCAATTTATTACTTCTATCAAATTTTATATTTTCTACACGTCTTTTTAATGATTTATTATTCCATTTAATGTTTTCTGATGAACATGGAGCGATATCAGAAATTCTATATTCAGGAATTTTATAATCTGTTTTATCTAAATCAGCTACTTTCAAGAAGTCTACATTATGATTAATCAGATATTTTTGTAGGTCACGAAATTTATTGATGGGTGGTTCTTGTTGTATGCCATCTACAATAGGAGCGTTAAATAAGATAACTTCCAAATCTATTCTCGCTAATAAAACGCTTCCTTGTGCATATTTTTTGTAATCATCTTGAATACCCAATAACATTTCTCCAGAATTTGCTTCATCTCTAAAATATTTATGTAGATAATCTCGATAATTAAAGGCTCTTCTAGAAAGATGTCCTCTTATCTTATTTTTTGACCAAGCATCATTGATAGTAAATACCGGACTAAATTCGTCTTTTTCTAAGCCACTAATTTTAATTCTAGACTCCCCTAGGATGATACCTTCCCAAACTTTACAAATAGATTCAAAAGATATTTTGGGTGGAAAATCAACCTCAGACGGGTATCCAACACCTTGAATTTTTTTTGGGTTGATAAGGTCTAAGATCACTTTGCTTCCTAATAGCATTTGTTCAGTGAAAGTTTCAGGATAGATGAGAGGAATCGCGTGATTATGCGTAGAAAATAAAAAGTTTACTTTGGGATGATTGATTAATCTTCTATATACTTTCGGATTCCAAACTTTTAGTAAAAGTAAATCTTCTGTGCAAATCGAAATATTAGTCTTTACGATTATAGCATCTAATATTTTTTCCAAATATTTTTCAATATAGTCAGTGCGTTGTTTAAATGATAGAGATAAATGGTTAAAGTTAATATGGTGTACAAGTGCGATTTTGATCATATTTATTATACTTCTAGTTTGAGAGCATTTACCTTGTAATCAGTCCACTTCTTGAACCAGTTCATATTAGTATCGTCAACGACTTGGGAAAGTAATTCAAGAGATTGTTCATAGCAGTCTTTAATTCTTCTAACAGTCCTTTGAACCACATGGCTATCAGCTACCATTGAGGCTAATCTTATTTGTTCTTCTTGATTAACATAACCCTTTCCAAAAAATCCTTTTAATTCCTTTGCTTGTTTTTCTGGCAACCCTTGATACATGTAGACTAAGGGAACTGTGGGTACGCCGCGACGAATATCACTAAAATCTCTCCTATATAAGTCCCCACCTATAAAGTCCTTTAAATCATTAATTAGCTGCCCTGCCTGATTAAAATAGCGAAGACTGGCAATTGCCCTGTCAGCCTCAAAAGGATAACGTCCATTTAATGCAACTTCAAACATTACACTTAAAGGAAACGTGCCATGAAAGTCACATCTTTCCTCATAATTCCGTGTAATTTCTCCAGGTGGCGTGTCCAAGTTCATTACTTTATGTCTTTGGAGAGATTCTAGCCCTAACTCAACATATCTAGCCCCTGATTGGCCTGCTAGGTTATTCCCGGCTCTTTGGGTTATGTGTTTGCATAAGGAGTTTACTCCAGAAAAAGCAGCATTTAAAGTTTGTTTTACTCCATATTTTTTCCAACAAGTCTCCATTTGCCCGCGAGTTGTGTCATTGTCTTCAATATCGTCTACCATTAACGAAATTGCCCATAAGATATCTGCCGAAGCTGCCAGTGGAGTACGAATGTGATCTCTAACTCCGACATTTCTCCCAATTATATCTACAAATAACCCTTTTTCTTTATGAACATGGGTTATAAAGCTATGTCGGATAGGTTCAGCTTGATTAGCAGGAAGGCTATTTAAAAACATCAGCGTTTCATCAAGTAAGTTACGATTTTTCCATTCTTCATAAACTTCTCGTACTATGGGTATAGAAATTCTGTCATGAATCAGCCGGTCTATCTCCTTGGTCATGTTTTGATTGTTTACAAATCGTTGTGTAAGTATACCTTATTATAGATCATAAGCTTAATGCCAGAAGTTACACGAGTTCTAAAAACGATTGCAACCCCCCTGGATAAATAATTAAGAGTAAAA
>CAZLKE010000056.1:0-5603 GCA_964560075.1 uncultured Gammaproteobacteria bacterium
TCTTGCAGCTTCTTAGCTCCTGAGTTATCTGCTACATTTAACATTGATCTATGCTGAACCATTACTCTTTTTCTCCTCTTTCTTTTTTGGTGATCTTTTCTTTTTAGGTGCTTCTTGTTCTACTTTTTCAGCTTCTACTTCTTGAACTTCCTCCGGTAAGACCTCTTCAATAGTTTCTTTAGCAACCTTAGCCAGTTTCTGCTGCCCCAAAGCTACTAAATCTTTACCCACAACTCGAGTTACCTTCCAATGCTTTCGTTTTGAAATTGGTTTCACTTTAACAATTTCAACTAAATCTCCTTCAGAAACACCCAAAGTATCATCAACTAAGTATTTCTTAGAAGTTAGATAAGCTTTCTTATAGAGTGGATGTCGTTTCCTAGTTTCTACTAAGACAGCTACTGTTTTATTCATTTTTGTTGATACAACTCTTCCGATCATATTACTTTTCTCCTTTCTTCACTTCCTGTAACTGTTCTAACAACTCTTTTTGTGCAATTACAGTTAAAATTTGCGCAACATCTTTTCTTCTTTTACGAATCGCCTTCAAATCTTTTAGTTTATTCATATTTTTATCCATTCCCAGATCAGCGATCTCTTTTTTGATCTTTTGAACCTGTGAATTTAGCGCCGGAATATTCATTCCTTTGATATTACTTAATTCATTTTTACGCATGTTCAGTCTCCTTAGTTATAAATTTAACCTTCACTGGTAGTTTGTGAGCAGCCAGTCTCATCGCCTCTTTAGCTGTCTCCGCTGGAACAGAACCCATTTCAAAGATTATAGTTCCTGGTTTAACAACAGCAACATAACCCTCAACAGCACCTTTTCCACTGCCCATTCTTGATTCAGCAGGGTGTTTGGTAACTGGTTTATCTGGAAAGATTCTAATCCAAATTTGACCACCTCGTTGAGTATATCTCGTCATTGCTCTTCTCGCTGCCTCAATTTGCCGGGAAGAGATAAAACCACATTCCTCAGCCTTGAGTGCAAAGTTTCCGAAAGCAATAGTATTAATACGGGTTGCCACTCCCCCCATTTTTCCTTTAAACCACTTTCGATGTTTTGCTCTTGCTGGAACTAAAAGTGCCATTAAATCTCTACCTCCCCTCTGTTGATCCAAACTTTAACCCCAATATATCCTGATTTAGTCAAGGCTGGATATGATGCAAAATCAATATCTGACCTTAAGGTATGCAAAGGAATAGAACCTGCAAACTTCCACTCACGTCGAGCGATCTCTGCTCCGCCAATTCTTCCAGCCAGTACCACTTTCACACCTTTAGCACCTGCTCTCATAACCCTATCTATAGCTTGATTCATTACCCGAGCTGCAGGCATTCTTCGTGCTAGCTGTTCTGCAATGTTTTGAGCCACCAAATAAGCAGAGAGATCGGGGGATTTAATATCCATTGGAACAATCTCTAGGTTATTTGCATTTTTGACTTTGAGCTCTTTCAGTAAGAACTTCTTTAATTCAGTTAAACCTTGTCCTGACCGGCCGATCAAAATACCTGGTCGAGACACAAAGATAATTACCTTGATTTTGTTTGCGGATCTTTCAATCTCGATCTTTGTTACTCCTGCATTCCTTAATTTTTTCATTAAAAGATCACGGATTTTAATGTCTTCTAGTAAAAAGTCTTTGTATTTTTTGGTTGACGCAAACCACCTAGCATCCCAGGTAGTAGTTATTCCAAGTCTAAATCCTACTGGATTAATCTTTTGTCCCATGATTTTCTCCTTTCTCATTTTTTGGCTCTGCTAAAACAATCTTTACATGACTTAGTCTTTTTTGATAGGGCCTGCCCCGCCCTCTACCGGCTGTTCCAACCCGATATCTTTTAAGCTTTAAGCCTTCATTAACTTCAAGAGTTTTAAATACCAAACCATGATTTTTATGCTCTCCTGTATTAGCTAAAGCAGTTTTAATGGCTTTGGAAAGATCAATAGCTGCAGCTTTATTAGTAAATTGTAATACCTTTAAAGCAGCTTCTGGTGACAGTTTCCGAACCATATCAGCCACTAACCGCATCTTGCGCGGACTGTGGCCTAAATTCTTTTGTATATGTACAAATTCTTCCATCATCAAACCCCTTTATGTTTTAGCTGAACTCTTATCAGTCATTTTTCCATGTCCTTTAAAGGTCCTAGTCGGAGCAAACTCACCAAGCCGATGACCTACCATTGACTCTGAAACATATACTGAAATAAAGTTTTTACCTTGATGAACCATAAATGTATGCCCGACAAATTCAGGTGGAATTTGTGAACCTCGAGCCCAAGTCTTAATTGGGTTTTTTTGCCCACTAGACTTTTGACTCAAAACTTTTTTCAGTAATTTAGCATCCACGTATGGACCTTTTGATACACTTCTAGCCATTAGCTTTTTCTCCTTTTCACTATATACTTATTCGTCCATTTTGTTCTATTTCTGGTTTTACCAACAGCTGGTCTGCCATATTTTGTCATTGGTTTTTTTCTACCCACACCAGAACGGGCTTCTCCTCCGCCGTGCGGATGAGATCTTGGATCCTGAGCTGTACCCCGAACGGATGGTCTTCTTCCCATTCTCCTTGCACGGCCAGCTTTACCTAAATTTATATTCTTCCAATCCTCGTTTGACAGTGCGCCCACAGTTGCCATGGACTCTAAAGGAACCATTCTAACCTCTCCAGATGGTAATTTCAAGTGAGCAGCCCCTGATTCTTTAGCTTGCAGCACAAGCGCTGTACCTGCACTTCTTCCAAGTTGACCGCCCATTCCAGGAGTAAGTTCTACATTATGGAGTGGAGTACCTATTGGTATGTTTTTAAGCTGCAAAGCATTTCCAACTTTTACTTCAGCTTTCTTATCAGCAACAACTTTATCTCCAACCTTTAAGCCTTGTGGCTGCAGGATATACCTTTTATCACCATCAGCATATTGCACCAGAGCAATGTTTACGGACCTGTTTGGATCATATTCAAATGCTTTAATTTCACCCTCAACACCCAATTTACCCCGTTTAAAATCAATTACCCTGTAATATCTTTTATGTCTGCCGCCTTGATGTCTGACTGTCACTTTTCCACCAGAACGTCCTGCGTGTTTTTTAAGTATCACTCGCAAATGTTTTGGAGCATCAACTATTTTTGCAGGTTTTTTAAGTTTTGATGCAAATCGTCTTGTATTTGTTTTTTCTTTGTACTCAATTAACATTATTTGCCTCCCTCTTTAGCCTCAATTTTAACTTTAGTTCCCCTTAGTAAACTCTTTTTTTCTTTCACTTTAGGTTCTGTTGCAACCTCTTCCTCCGGGGCTCCCGCCTCGAACAAGGCTATTTTTTGACCTTTGCCGATTTGAACAATCGCTTTTCTAATATCTTTAGTGTAATAATGTCTTCTCCTTGCTCTTTGCATTTTTTTCTTTCCGGCAATATTGACTGTTTTAATTGATATTACATCTACATTGAACTTATCTTTGATAAGCTTAGCAATCTGTAATTTAGAAACTTCCGGAGAGACTTCAAAAGTATAAAGCCCTAATTTAGTTAAATTCATTGTTTTTTCAGTGATAATTGGTCTTCTAAGCATTTTTTACCTCCTGCAGCTTTTCGATTGCTTTATCAGAGAAAAGAACGGTTTGGTGCTTGATAATCTCATAAGCGTTTAACTGACCTACCGGCAAAATAGTTACACTTTGAATATTTCTTGCTCCTTTATAGACATGGTCAGTTTTTTCCGGAACAACAAACAATACGGATTTCCTATTCAGTTTGTTTAGTAAAGCAGCGATTTCTTTGGTTTTGCCTGTTGCTTTTTCTAAATCCTTTATAGCTGCCAATTGTTTATCTGCAAGCTTCACTGATAGAGCGCTTTTTAAAGCTAACCTTTTCATAGCTTTTGGCAGGCTTAATACAACATCCCGTTTTCTGGGTCCCAGGGCAACACCTCCACCTACAAAGATTGGAGCACGCACTCCACCATGACGAGCCCGGCCAGTACCTTTTTGCTTATAAATTTTTCTGGTTGAACCATCTACTTCTCCTCGAGTTTTAGTATGAGCAAAGTGTCCGGTTTGGTTATTGATATAAACCCTAAGAGCTTGGGATAAAAGTTGCTTGTTAGGTCTAACTCCAAATACTTCCTCAGGTACGCTAACTTCCCCTACTTCTTCTCCTTTTAGAGAATATGCTGGTATAGTAAGCTCTGCTTTTTTAGCTGTCGCTTTCTTTACTGCCATATTATTCTCCTTTACTCTCGCTTTCGTTTACTTCTGGTACTGCTGCTTCTTGGCTCTCTTCTTTCTCTTCTGGCGGAGGAGTATAACCTTTAATCCGCCCTTGTTTCTCGACAATAACTAAACTTCCTATATATCCCGGCACTCCGCCTTTTACAGTTAAAAGATTGTTTTTTCTATCAACTGCAATTACTTCAAGACCGCTATAAGAAACTTGCTCTACACCCATGTGTCCTGCCATCCTTTTTCCTTTAAGTACTCGACCTGGAGTTGTTCCTGAACCAATAGATCCCGGTGCCCGATGCCTGTCTGATTGACCATGAGTCTTTGGGCCTCCAGCAAAACCATATCTTTTAACTCCACCTTGAAAACCTCTACCCTTTGAAATTCCTGTCACTTTAACCGCATCACCTTTTGAAAAAACCTGACCAGATTTAATCTCAAGGCCAGGTTCTACATCGATCTCTTCTACTCTTAACTCTTTCATCCATCTAAGAGGCGCCTCAATCTTTGCTTTTTTAAGGTGTCCGAGTTGGGGTTTGCGGACACTTTTTTTTGCACCTGCACCAATTTGAACAGCATTGTAGCCGTCTTTTCCGTCAGAAGTTTTTACTTGGGTAACGTAATTTGGAGTAATTTCAAGGATGGTTGCGCCTACTCGTCTGCCACGAGCATCGTAACTGCTTATCATTCCTTTTTTAACTCCAAGTAATGTATTAATCATTTTTATACCTTTAACACAAAAAAGAGTGAGATCCGATGGACATCGGACTCCCACTCAGTATCTCGCTGTATTTCAATCGCCGTATCTTTTTTGGACTGCGACGCGCGATCTACTGATATTTTATAACTTGTTAAATCAACCTGATAAAATCATCAGAAACTTACGAAATTCTAACAGAGTTTAGCTTCATTTGCAACTACAAGCTATTTTTAAGTCTTAGCAGCAGGGAAGTTACATCTTTACTTCAATATCAACGCCAGCTGGGAGTTCAAGATGCATCAGGGAATCAATAGTTTTGTCTGTTGGTTCGACAATATCGATAACTCTTTTGTGGACCTTGATTTCAAAAGTTTCTTGGGAATCTTTATCAGTAAATGGGGACTTTGGAACAGTAATTCGGGATCTTTTAGTTGGCAAAGGTACCGGACCAACGATTTTTGCTCCAGTTCTAAGGGCTGTATCAAGAAGCTGCTCACATGTTGAATCGAGCACTCTGTGGTCATATGATTTTAATCTAACTCTAATTCTTCCTTTTGCCATCTTTAAATCCTTATACTGTCAATGTGCAATTATACCCTAAATACTAAAAAGGGGCCATTGGCCCTTAAGTTCAGTTAATTTTTAAGCGAAGTTATTTCAAAATTTTAGTAATAACCC
>CAZLKE010000057.1:0-5578 GCA_964560075.1 uncultured Gammaproteobacteria bacterium
TATGATTACTGATATCTTAGCCGACAATAAAGCCAGAACTCCGGCTTTTGGGCCAAATTCGCTCCTTCATATCCCAGGGCATACTGTCCCAGTTAAAACAGGGACAACTGATAATAAAAAAGATAACTGGGCTTTCGGATATACTCCTGAATATGTGGTAGGAACATGGGTTGGAAATAATAACAATACTCCGATGAATCAGGCATTAGCCTCCGGCGTCACGGGAGCTTCCCCTATCTGGAATAGAATTATGACTCATTTGCTTAAAGATAAGCCTGATGTTGCCTTTGTAAAACCTCCAGAAGTAGTTGAAGGGACTACTACCCCTATCTCCTTCACCGACCCCTTCTCTACCATCAACCTAGACCAACCAGGACCTTGACTCGTATAACGAAATACTGTAAAATGTTATACATATGGAACAAGTCACCGTTGGACCTAAGTACCAAATAATTATCCCTAAAAAAATCCGAAACAAACTGCCTGGCCTTAAACCAGGTGATAAAGTCACTGTAAAACAAATAGATCAAAAAACTGTGAGTATTAAAGTGGAAGAAACAAACTGGATTGAGCGTACTGGTGGAATGTTGGCCAAAGAGCTGAAAGGTATTGACACTACCAAGTACCTGGACAATTTAAGAGATGAGTGGGAACATAAAAACTCTTGACAAACTCAATAAATACTCCTCAATTGCCTTAGACAGCAATATTTTTATCTATTTTTTTGAGAACCACCCGAGCTTCTTCAAAAAAACAAAATCCATTTTCATGAAACTGGCAGAAAATAGTCTTGCGGCTACTACCAGTATTATTACACTTACGGAAATACTCTCTTTTCCACTCAGTCAAGCAGCAGTCGAAAAGACAGTTGAAAACTTCTACATCACTCCAAACTTAAAAATTATCGAGGTAGATCAGGCAGTGGCTTTGGAGGCTGCCCGAATTAGAAGAGAATACAAGTTTCGCCTACCAGATTCTATTCAACTCTCTACAGCGTTAAAATCCGGCGTCAAAGCTTTTATCACCAATGATGAAAGATTAAAAAGCTTCAAAGAACTTCAGGTTCTAACTTTAAAAGATCTTGTCTAAATTTTAGCCTTCCAAGGGGACGCCTTGGAAGGCTGGATACAGCTAGCTAGACCGACAATTGACAACTGGGTATTAATAGTTTTAATCTGATTATATGAGCCCTGCTCCGTTGTTTGTAGACGAACCCGATTCTTCTCCTGTTGTTATTGCCACCAATGCTCTTTCTAAAAAGCGTTTTCCTAAAAAAGTCATTTTTGCTGGTTTAACTATTGTTTTTGTGATCGCAGCAGTTGGCCTTGGAGTCTTTACTATCACAAACAGAACTCAAAGAAAATCTGTCTCCATCACTCCAAACCAGTCCTTAAGTCCTACTAAACAATTAAAAAAATCAATTTATGATGCTTTTGGATCAAGTAATCAGTACCAAAATATCATTGATTACACCAACTTAGCCCAAAGTGAAACTGATTCAACCACAAGATATGAGTATTATAAGAAAGTTTTCTCGAAAACTCATGCTGCATATACAAACACAAAAGATAGCAAAATGCTGCTTGTTCTTTATCAACTCAAAGATCTCGCAACCGCCTCTCCAGCATATAAAGAAGGAGATTTTGTAATACAAAAATGAAAATAAGGCTGTTACTTCACGTCTCATCCTTCTTTCTCGTAGGACTTTTGATTTCATCTCAAATCTCCAGTGTAAAAGCACAAACTAATATTCCCTTAACTCAAGATTGTGAGAATGGAAGAGTTATTATTCGTATAGATATACCTCCCTTTAACTCTTTAACAGATAATCCTTTCGATTATATTCAAATTACACGAGGAAGAAAAAGGAATATTGGGCCGATCAGTTTCACCCAGCCAGTTAATTTGCCAAAGGTCATTAATAATCAGCAAATGATAGATAAGTATTTGGATTCAAACGCCGATTACATCTACACCATAAAAGCAATAAAAGAAAACCCTCTATTTAAGATGCCTGGGTTGCCTTCAATAAATCTTCAAAATAATGAATACAAAATAGAAGAGATTTCTGTTAAAACCATATCATGTAATACCAACCAGTCCACAAGTCAAAATGATCAAGGACAAGTTTTTACAGAAATAACGAATTTTTTTACACAAACAATACCTTCAGTAGCATCTAGCATATTTTCAAAATCCTCTGAGAATGGTTCGACCGAAAACAATTCAACAATAATTGGGGGAAGAAGCGCTGTAAAAATAGAGAATACTAACAAAGGAGCAAAACAAGAAAGAGTGAATCAGCCCATTTCAGGCGACTCATTCTGTGTAGGATTATCTGAAGGTGACTGTAGACAAAACAACAACTGTAGTTATGACGAATTTAGTAAGTTTTGTAAACGAAAAGAGGAAAAACAACCAGACTCAAACATCCCCTTCTGTATAGGCTTAACCCCTGATAAGTGTCGAGAAAATAGTAATTGTGTTCTTGATAAAACCACAAACTTCTGTAAGTCTAAAGATGACAAAGATCAAGCAACAAGCACTACCCCACTACCAGATCCTTCAGGATTTCCTTTAAGAGGTAAATTAGCAAAAATACCTACTACAACATCACTTACTTTTCCCTTTATTGATAAAAAAGAAAATCAATTTAGCCTACGTTCTGATGAGTTCGCACAAAATGGAATTACAGTTAATGGCTGTACCAAACCAGAGAGTAAAAATAACACCGAGATAACAGTCTTAACCTTAAGTTATAAAACATACAATATCAACGGCTACCCTTTAGAATCTAATATCAAATACATCCCCAATTGCGAGGAAAATGGACTTATTGGCCTTACTGATATTGAAGACATCAATGAAGTTGGTACTATCGAATTTACAGCAAGTTTCGTCACAGATCCTACCTCTACTTATGATAGTTCTCAAAGTAAAAATATAGGTGTTGCCATACTCCACCAAAATCCGTCCCAAGCTACGGTAACTATTAGAAGAGATCGCGAAACAACAAACGTTGCAATCAAGCTTCTCCCGCCCCAACCAGAAAATGAGCCTGTCACCATCACTGCAACTACTAATACAAAAATATCCAATCCGGTGTTTGAGTTGGTAGAATCATCTCAAAAAACCAGAGTCAGTTCTGTCCAAATAACTGATAATTGTCAAAACGGGCAAGGCGACTGTGTTTATCAAATTAAAACCCGGATAGGAAAATTACAAGAGGTAAACTTTTTTGACGGAGATAATAAACTGAAAACCGAGCAAATCGTATATTCAGACAGAACCGATTATGGAGACGGAGAAGTAATAGGCGAGAAACCGGCAGAAAGAGGGATAGACCATATAATTGGTGTTTATTTACAATTACCTGATGGAGAAGTTGAACTTCCGCGTGATGGTAGCGACATTGAATTCCCAATTGGAGATGGAGAAACAACAATTCAAGTAAAAATAATTTATGATCAACCTGATGATGATGGAAAGTATGAGAAATATAAATACTTCAAAATTAGATACCAACCTCGGACAGAAGAAAAACCGAGAGAAGATGGTGCGGTACCTGCTGAACAACAAGCAGAGTGTGATCCAACAGGAGAAGTAGATAGTAATATTTGGACTTATGCCGGAGAAAAATGTGACAAAGAACATCCAGGCACAAAAGCTCAAGTTTGGAGATGTGGGGAAACTGAAAAACTGGCATCGGGATACCCCACTGATGATCCTGACTGCCAAGGAGAACCAGAATGTGGAGAGTTCCAAGCTATCCGGAACGAATGCACATCGTGTGGCTTTGCTAGAGTAATTGGACAAAACAATTGCGGGCAAACAAAAGCAATTGAAGAAAATAAAGCAGACCCAGGCTGTAAAACAATCCAATATTGTACTAGTGAAGAAGAGAAAAAAGAAACTATTGAATATCAAACTGGAGCATGCGATGATGTCTATTATCCGGAGGAAGGGAATGGGGGCACTGGTTGTACACACAAGTATAGTAAAGACCCTTATCCTGGTTGTTATTATGTATTTGACGTGAATGCGCCAAGATATGCCTGTGGACTGGAGTAAAATGAAAAGCAGTCAACTTATAGATTTTATTAAAAAGAATTTAAAGCCAATCGTCATAACTTCCCTGCTTCTTATTGGCTTATTTATTGGTGTTTACCTTGCCCAAACACAGCAGATCTTCAAATCTAAAGCAAATACGGGGATAAATGCAGGGCTTAATATTACCTCCCCTGACGGAGAAGTTAAATTTGACGGAAATGACATTTTTATCACTCCTTCAAAAAACATCCGGATCAACATCAAAAACTTAGACGAATTGACAAAGTAGATACTTTTACTCCTCCAGAACTACCCAACCTCTTTGGTCGGATTTTTGTATAGATATTGGTGAAGTTATGAACTGTTCTACTCTGCCAATATAGATTATCGTACCAAACCGAGCGAGCTCTTTTGATTTAAAATACTGCTCATCTGCTTCTCCACTTCCAAGAGACAAATTTTTTCCGTAATAACCTTTAATCATCAACCAGTCTTCAGTACTTAAACCTTCAAAATAAAGAATCTTTTTGACAACAAACTGACCCACTACATCTTTGCCTGAGGGCTTGATGTAGACAATATCCCCTACGCTCAAAGATCCAAAAGGCGCAATTCTTTTTTGGGAAAAACGGGTTTCAATAGTCTTTTTACCCTCCAAAATCTGCTTGACAGCATTTGGAGTAAAGATCGCTAAGTGTTTCTTCATCTTGAGTTGAATATACTCTGTGGTACGCTCGGTTGCAATATGATAAGATTGATAGTACAAAACGCACATATGATTAAGCCACTTGATTTTTTGAAGGAAGTTAAGGTAGAATTGAGCAAAGTTATTTGGCCCACAAGGCTAGAAACTGTTAAGCTTACGATTATTGTAATCATTGTGACAATTATCGTAGGCTTTTTTGTTGTAGGAATAGACTACGTACTGGCTTTCCTACTCAAACTTTTAACAACATGAACGATACGCAAGATAAAAATTTAAATACAATAGCTGAAGAACTTGTTGAGGAACAAAAGCCGGAAGATGTAACCTCCGACGATAATCCGAACGCCAAATGGTATATCGTGCACACTGCATCCGGCCATGAAAGCAGGATCTCTCAAGCTCTCAAACAAAGGATTGAATCTGAACATCTGGAGCACAAAATCCTGGATGTTTTAGTTCCAACTCAAGACAAAATTGAGATCCGGGGTGGAAAAAAAGAAACAGTCAAAGAAAAGATCTTTCCAGGATATATCTTGGTGAAGATGATTTTAGATGACAACACCTGGCTTTCTGTCCGCACTACCCCAGGTGTTACCTCTTTCGTTGGAATCGGAAACAAACCAACTCCTATTCCAGAACACGAAGTAAAAACTATTATCAAATTTATGAGCCAAGGTGCAGCGCCAACCTTTAAAGACGTGTTCCTGCCGGATGATACTGTCAAGATCGTTGACGGGCCCTTCTCCGAGTTTATCGGTAAAGTTGATTCAGTTGATAAAGAAAGGGGCAAGGTTAAAATTCTGGTTTCCATCTTTGGTCGGG
>CAZLKE010000058.1:0-5197 GCA_964560075.1 uncultured Gammaproteobacteria bacterium
GATCACAATAAATCCAATACTCATGTTAAAGACGCGAAACATCTCATCTTCAGCAACATTTCCAAGTCGTTGAATCAATCCAAATATCGGCAGCATATTCCATGATCCTGTTATTGCTGCATCACACTCCTCCATTGCTTCATATGGTGATGGGCAGTAGTGAACATTGGGAATGATTTTTTGGCAAGCAGGCTCAGCCACTGGATCCCAGGCGCTTAACTTTGCACCTTTTTTTAAGAGTTCTTTAATAATGGTTAAACTAGGAGCTTCACGGATGTCATCAGTATTGGGTTTAAAGGCGAGTCCGAGTATTGCTATTTTTGCGCTCTGAAGAGAGAGTTTTTGTTCCAGCTTTTTAACTACAATTTGTTTTTGGTTTTCATTTAGCTTGTCTACAACACTTAAAAGCTCTAGATTAGAGTTATAGTCTTTTGCAGTAAAAATAAGAGCTTTAACATCTTTGGGAAAGCATGATCCGCCATACCCTATTCCAGCGTTTAAAAAGTGTGGATTTATTCTTTTATCAAACCCAATTCCTCTAGCTATGTCTGTAATATCCGCACCTACTTTTTCAGACAAATTAGCAATACTGTTTATAAACGATATTTTGGTTGCTAAGAATGCATTAGAGGCGTATTTGATAAGTTCTGAACTTCTGCGGTCTGTAACTACAAATGGACATTTAAGCTTTTCATACATCTTTTGGACTAATTGTGCAGCTTTTTTATTTTTAGAACCGATTACTATGCGGTCAGTATTCGCAAAGTCGTCAATTGCAGATCCCTCTTTTAAGAATTCTGGGTTAGAGACGACATCAAACTCACCGTTAAATTTAGTCCTGATTATGTTTTCTACAAGGTCACTAGTTCCGACCGGTACCGTACTTTTAATAACAATTACTTTATAGGAGTTAATATGTTGGGCTATTTCTTCTGCAACAGATTTAACATATTGCAAATCAGCAGAACCATCTTCTCTTTGAGGAGTTCCAACAGCAATAAATATAATTTTTGAATTTTTTACTGCATTAGAAGGATCAGTTGTAAAGGTTAGTTTGGATTTGTTTTTTACTATTAACCCGCTTAATCCAGGTTCATAAATAGGTATGACGCCTTTGTTGAGCTTATTGATTTTATCCAGGTCAATATCGACACAATTGACTTCGTGACCAAGGTTTGCTAAGCAAGTTCCTGTCACTAAGCCGACATAACCTGTTCCAAAAATTGATATTTTCATTAAGCTAAATTACTGCTGCAAAGTTCAGTTGACTTAAGTGTTTTAGTCAAGTAGAACTGATTATGTCAAAGGGAGACGAGGCAGTCAATTTTACTAATCCAGATAAAAAAGCAGCCTTTTCCAGATAAAAGAGTAGTTTTTAAAGTTGATAGGTTACTTAATATTAATACATATATTTACCACGTTCACGTTTTGATATAATTGCTTGTATATGTCTTTTCAGCCCGTGCATAGACACAAACACATAAACCGTGTGCGGTTTATTAAACTTTTATCTTCTTTATCTACTTTTGTCCTTTTCTCTATAGTTGCAGGGATTATAGGGGTAGTTGGAATTATTATTTTCTTTCTAACTCAGATCCCCTCACCCGAACAACTACAAAGCCGAGCAGTACCCCAGTCAACAAAGATTTACGACCGTAATGGTGAATTGCTTTATGACATTTTTACCCAGCAAAATCGGACACCTATTAAATTTGAAGATGTTCCACTGGTTGTCCGGCAGGCAACGATCGCGATTGAGGATAAAGATTTTTATAAACATAAAGGTTTTTCACTAACTGGTGTTGTCCGGGGAGTATTTGTTCAATCCCTGAAAAAAGGACGGGCTGAAGGAGGTTCAACTCTCACCCAGCAGTTGGTTAAAAATGCACTCCTAAATTCTGAGAGATCTTTAGTCCGGAAAATAAAAGAATTTATTCTGGCTGTTCAGGTTGAAAGGGCTTATTCTAAAGACCAAATCCTGGAGATGTATTTAAACGAGATTCCTTATGGAGGAACAGCCTACGGAATTGAAGCTGCTGCAAATCTATATTTTGGAAAGTACTCTAAAGATTTAAATCTAGCTGAAGCTTCGCTGTTAGCTGGTCTTCCGCAAAGACCTTCTGTTTATTCTCCTTATGGATCCCGTCCGGAATTGGCAAAAGAGAGACAAGCTGCAGTTTTTCGGAGAATGGTTGAGGATGGTTATATCACCAAAGACGAGGCAGAAGCTGCTAAAAAACAGCCTTTAACGTATAGAACTTCTCAATCCGAGCTTGGAATTAAAGCACCCCACTTTGTTTTATATGTTAAAGAAAAACTGATTGAACAGTATGGAGACAAATTGGTTGAACAGGGTGGTTTGAGAGTTACAACCTCCCTAGACTACAAATTACAAGAAAAAGTTGAGGAGATTGTTAAGGCGGAGATTGAAAAAATTAAAAAATATGACGTAGGAAATGGTGCTGCTGTAGTTTTGGATCCAAAAAATGGACAGATACTTTCTATGGTAGGATCAAAAGATTACTTTGCCCAGGATTATGATGGTAATGTCAATGTTACTCTCTCTTTAAGGCAGCCTGGTTCTGCAACAAAGCCAATAACTTATGCAGCTGGTATGCAAAAAGGTTACACTGCAGCTTCTGTTTTAATGGATGTTAAAACAGAGTTTCCGGGTGGAGCCAACAATCCAAATTATATACCTGTAAACTATGACGGGAAATTCCGTGGTCCGGTTCAAGTTAGATACGCATTGGGTAATTCATACAATGTTCCGGCTGTAAAGATGCTAGCTTTAACAGGTGTCAAGGATGTGATGGATTTAGGATACAGAATGGGGTTATCTACTTGGGAGCCCACTCTGGAAAATGTAAATAATGCTGGGTTGTCACTGGTTTTGGGAGGAAGAGAGGTCCGGCTCTTGGATTTAACTTCTGCTTATGGTGTTTTTGCTAGTGAGGGTAAAAAGCACGATCCGGTATCGATATTGAAGGTAACTGATTCTAAAGATAAAACTTTATATGAGTTTAAGGAAACAGAAGGTACAAAGATTTTAGATCCTGGAATCGCTTTTATCATCTCTAATATTTTGTCAGATAATGGAGCCAGGTCAGCTGCTTTTGGTGCGAACTCTATTTTAAATGTTTCAGGAAAAACTGTAGCTGTAAAAACCGGTACTACGGATGAAAAGCGGGACAACTGGGCTGTTGGGTATACTCCTTCTGTGGCTGCTGGCGTTTGGGTTGGTAATAATGATAATTCGAAAATGAATCCAGCTGTTTCGTCCGGTGTGACTGGGGCTTCCCCTATTTGGCAAAAGGTTATGATTGAGGCTTTGAGAGAGCTGCCTGATGAAAAGTTTAACCAACCGGATGGTTTATCCCATATTGATGTTGATGGTTTAATGGGCGGTCTGCCAAGGGATGGTTCACCAACTCGAAAAGAATACTTTATTAAAGGAACAGAACCACGGGTTTCTTCAGAGAACTATCAAAGACACAAAGTTTGCAAAAATAATCCTCACCGGCTCTCAAATGATGGCGAAGAATCAGAAGAAAAAGATGTGGTTTTACTCAAAGAAGATGATCCAACAGGTGCCAACAAATGGCAACCAGGTATTGATGAATGGGTTTTGAATGCATCGGATGCAAGATTCATTGGTTTGGCTCGCGGGTGCTCTGGGATTCCAGGATTTGCCGGAGGAAGTGGGTCTGGAAATGTTATAGAGATTGTGAATGTCAGCAATGGAGCAAATGTTCCCCGGGTTTTTGATGTTTTAGCCAGAAGTAACTCTCCTTTTGGTGTAAAAACTGTTGTATGGAGCATAGATGGACAACAAAAAAGGACCCAAACCTCAGAACCTTATGCTTTGCATGTAGAATTCCCCGATGGAGACAAGGGCTCGCATACTGTTACTGTGACACTAGAAGACAATAATGGTGGGCAGTTTACTCATTCGATCGGGGTTACAGTAGCGCTTTAGACTTTTAATTTGCTTTTTTTAACTATATTATGGGATAATATGAATATGGATTTAGAAAGAGAGACCAGAAGAGGTTTTCTGAAAAAGATTGTCACCTCAGTCGGAGGTGGAATAGCTGCAAAAGAGCTTTTAAAAGCTCGACCAATAAGAGCTCAAGAAGCACCCTTTTCCTCTGTAGATATGACAGAGCCAGAAGTTGAAGGAGTGATGGCTGAAGCTCCTCTTAGTCCTGTGGAACAGCTTTTAGCTAACACCGAACTTGTTGATGCTGTGTATTTAGGAAACACGCCTGTAATTGAATTTAGAACCCAAGAGGGCGAGCTGTCAAAGTTAAGTATAAATCCTGAGGTTTCCCAAGAGGAACGTGATCAACTGGCACAACTTACAGTTCCTAGCGGACAAAGATTCGGATATAGCAGTATTGTTATATTGTTATCCCCTTATAATGAAGTGCTAGAAGAAGCCAAACTTGATAATGGTGCAACTTTATTCTCGTCATCTATTAGATATAAGGGGAAAGAGATAAATTTAGGGTTACATGGTTCAAAAATCATTGACGGAAAATGCATTGTAAAATGGGGTCCTCAAAACCAACTTAGAAATTATATCGAAGACCCTGAGTTTACTGAAACAGTAATAAACCCTCGAGCTCGAAGTTTTATAAGAGGAATACTAGCTGATGGAGGATTAGATCTACCTGCTAGACAAAACAGAGACCAATCTGTTTTTGATACTGCAACAAACTTACTTCATAATAACTTTTTTCAGCTCAGTTAAAAAGCTCCAATTTTCTGGATATTGAGTTAATGTCACTAATATCCCTATAATTAATCTATGGCAGATAAACTCTGTATTAGGTTAATTAAAACCTTTGCTTTTTTACTTATTACCTTTCTCCTATTTATTATCTTTGGCTATGAAACAGTATCTGCTTGTGATAGAAACGCTGGATTCGAAAAAAGAGTGTCTGCGTGCGAAGCTTCATCTTGTGGTTCTACAAATAGATGGGAGGCATACATGGCGTATGCTACATCTAAAGATGATTTCGACAATAATAAATATTGTTCTCGGTTAATAGACCTTCTTATCTTTGAGCCAATGAGTAGTAATGAATATTAAGAAAACAGATATAAATGTAATAAATATTGTTGCTCCTAAAGTTGAGCCTCCGTTTTTTGAATGAGTAATCCAACAGTTCTCTAACCTCATCTCTTCTGG
>CAZLKE010000058.1:5207-5501 GCA_964560075.1 uncultured Gammaproteobacteria bacterium
CTAGCCAGTAACTTATGTCCTTCAGGATGTACTGAGCATAGCCAGTGTGGAACTGGAGGAACGTGTGCTGATGGAAACTTAGGAGCTGGGGAAATATGTAAGGGCAACTATGGCACATCTAATAAATGGTGTGTTCAGACACTTTGTGGTTGGAAATGCGGTGCAGCCCCTGATTATTGTTATGTAAAAACAGCTTATGCTGCTAGAACAACAGACCAAAAAATGGGGTTTGACAATGATCAATGTGGTCAGTGTGTCCCTCCAACAACTACCACCACGCCAATAATTTGTTCT
>CAZLKE010000059.1:0-4827 GCA_964560075.1 uncultured Gammaproteobacteria bacterium
CTTTTTCTCTGACTAAATCACCGCTTCGGATATAGGAGTATTTTAAAAGATCAGCTAAAATTTGAGCTTGAGTCGATTTGCCAGATCCTATTGACCCCAAAAAAAGAACCTTCATCGGCGCAAAAACCCTTCGTAACTCTGCTCAATCAGCTTGCTTTCAAACTGCTTTGCTGTTTCTAAAATAACCGAGACAACGATTAAAATACTTGTGCCTCCTAAAACTAAAGTAGAAATTCCTGTTAGACTAGAAACAACTGATGGCAAAACTGCAAGTAAGCCTAAAAACACAGCACCAGCTAAAGTAATTCTAAGTAATATATAGTTTAAATAGGTTGCAGTCGCTCCTCCTGGCCGAATTCCAGGAATAAAACTTCCAGATTTTTTCATCTCATCAGCAATTTTTGTTGGATTAAAAATTACTGCTGTATAAAAGTAAGTAAAACCAATAACAAGCAAAAAGAAAGTTAGATTATAGGCAAGAGAGTTTGCATTAAAATTAACCTGCAAAAACCTACCAACTATCTGTAAGCCATTTTGTGGAAGTTGCGATAAAAACTGGCCAGCAAAAGAAGGTAACAAAACTAAAGAAACAGCAAAGATAATTGGAATTACACCAGCTTGGTTTAAACGAAGGGGTAAATAAGTATAAGAGGTATTCGCCTCTCTATTACCCACAAACCTTCTGGCATACTGCACCATAATTTGACGCTTTGCTTCATTTACAAAAACTATCGCCGCAGTAATTAATATTGCCAACGCAACAAATATTAATATATTTACAACTTGCTCGCGCTCAACAACAGAGAGAGTTTGGAACAAGACAACTGGTGCTCGAGCCACAATACCCACAAAGATTAAAAGAGATATACCATTGCCGATTCCACGCTCAGTTAAGAGCTCCCCTAGCCACATCAAGAAAAGCGTTCCACCAACAAGGCTGATTATTATGGTAAGTACCTGCAAAGGAGCTAATATTTCTATTAAACCCTGGTTTCGTAGTAAAACAAACATTGCGATAGCTTGTAAAATCGCCAATGGTACAGTCAAAAACCTTGTATATTGGTTAATTTTAGCACGCCCTTGTTCTCCTTCTTTAGACAATTCCTCCAGCTTAGGAAACGCCATGGTTAAAACCTGGATAATGATGGAAGCATTAATGTAGGGGTTTAAACCTAGGGAAATAACCGAAAAATTAGCCAGTGTACCACCTGTGAAAATATCTATTAAGCCCAAAAACTGGTTTCCAGACAAAATACCCCGTAATTGCTCTAAATTAACCCCAGAAACGGGTATATAAGCAGCAATCCTATAAATTATTATTATAAGTATTGTGAAGAGAATTTTGCGTCTTAATTCGTGTATTTTGAAAGCATTTAGAATAGTATTTAAAATACTAGACAACTTTTCCTCCCGCTTTGACTATTTTCAGAGCAGCAGTTTTCGAGATAGGAAGAGATACAGTCAGCGGTTTATTTACCTCTCCTATATTTAAAACCTTAACTCCAAACACTTTAGCCTCTTTTTCTGGTACCAAATTTAGTTTAATCAAAGATTCTACATTTACTTCTTCACTTTCTTTAAAAGCATTTAAGTCTTCTAAGGTCACCACTACTGGTTTTGCAGATACTTTTCTATTTCCCCAACCTCTTCTTAAGGGTAGCTTCCTGTATAAAGGCAAACCGCCACCGGTAAAAGACGCAGGAACACTGCCCCGGGCTTTTTGGCCTTTCTGACCCCTGCTGGAAGTTTTTCCTTTTCCAGAACCAGTTCCCCGGCCTTCTCTTTTTTTGCGTCTTTCAACTTGTTTTAAGATATTATTTAGTAACATTTTTAATCCTTTTTAACCCTTCCAATGTCGCATAAATATTTGAAGCCCTGTTGTTAGTACCCAAAATCTTTGATACAATATCATGAATACCAGCAGCTTCAACAACAACCCGAACTGCACCTCCGGCAATGACTCCTGTTCCTTTTGGAGCAGGCTTTAATAATATTTTAGCAGCACCACGCTTAACTAAAATAGGGTGGGGGATAGTCCGGCCATCTTTCAAAGGAACTGTAATCATATGTTTTTTCGCATAGTTAGTCGCTTTAGCAACAGAAGATTGAACATCTGCAGCTTTTCCAAGGCCAACACCAACTCGGCCTTTTTTATCTCCAACCACCACAACTACAGACAGAGATCTTTTATCGCCACCTTTAGTCTTTTTAGAGACTCTGTTAACTTGGACTACCTTTTCGTAATATTCACTGTTTGTTTGTTCTTTTATCATTAGAATTCTAAGCCTCCTTTTCTTGCACCTTCAGCTAAGGCTGCTACTCTACCATGATAGCGGAAACTACCGCGGTCAAAAACCACTGATTTGATCTTTTTTTGTAATGCTTTTTTGGCTATATTTTCTCCCACTGTTTCTGCTTTTTGTTTTTTAGTCCCTGATTTTACATTTAAATCAGATTCGGCAGCTAAAGTTTGGTGTTTTTGATCATCAACGATTTGAGCATATATATGCTGGCTAGAACGGAAAACAGAAAGTCTTGGCCTCTCTAGTGTTCCGGCTATTTTTTTTCTTTTCATAATTACTTCGCTCCTGCCTTTCCAGCCTTACCAGCTTTTCTTCGGACATATTCACCAGCATATCTAATACCTTTTCCTTTATATGGTTCTGGTGGTTTAACAGCCCGCACATTTGCAGCCACCTGGCCAACTAAATTTCGATCAATTCCAGAAACAGCGATCTTAGTATTCTCTGAAACTGCAAAGGTAATTCCTTGTGGAGATTTAACAACCACAGGATGAGAGAAACCTACTGATAAAGTCAATGTATCTCCACCACCTTGAGCTCTGTATCCTACTCCAACCATCTCTAGATTTTTAGTCCATCCGGTTGACACTCCAACTATCATATTATTAATTAAAGCTCTGGTTAGACCATGCAAAGATCTGGATACTCTATCATTGCCAGATCTTTTAACCAAAACTTTACCATCTGCAATTTCCACAGAAACTTGCGGATTTAAGTTTAAATCCAAAGCTCCTTTAGGGCCGTTAACAAATACTGAGGAGTCTTCAACTTTTACCTCAACTCCACTTGGAATAACAATACCAGCACCACCTACTCGGGACATTTTTACCAAACGTAAGCAAGAATTTCTCCGCCTACGCCCTCCTTTCGTGCCTTATCTGCTGTCATTACACCTTTTGGTGTTGAAACCAGTGCAACTCCTAAGCCTCCTAATACTCGAGGCAGTTCTTTTTTACCTTTATAGACTCTAAGACCCGGCTTTGAAATCCTTTTAACATCTGTTAGTACTGGACTCTTACCGTCGTATTTTAAGGTAACAGTAATCTTTCTATCACCCTCTTCAACTTTAGAAAGATAACCTGCTTCCTTCAAAACTTGACTTACGGAAAATACCAATTTTGAGTATGGTAAATCCACAGCATCTTTACCAGCCAAATAGCCATTTTTTATTCTAATTAATGCATCTGCTATTAAATCATTCATATTACCAGCTCGCTTTCTTTACACCAGGCAAATAGCCTTTGTACGCATATTCTCTAAAACATATTCGACAAAGGCCAAATCGGCGAATATAACCATTAGCCCGGCCACATTGATTACATCTATTTCTTTTCCGAACCTCATATTTAAATTTTGATTTAACAATATTTGATGTTTTTGCCATAGTCTTATTCCTTAACAAAAGGCATGCCTAGTAACTCTAGCATTCTTTTACCCTGCTCTTTGTTTGGAGCAGTAGTTGCAATAGTTACTTGCAAACCTCTAATTTTATCTACATTCCGATAATCAACCTCAGGAAAAATAGTTTGTTCCCTAAGTCCTAGGTTAAAGTTTCCTTGACTATCAAAAGAAACATCTGATACACCCCTAAAATCTCTCACCTTTGGTAAAACTGCATTAATCAGTTTATCCAAAAAAGAGTACATCTTATCACCTCTTAGAGTGACCATTAAACCAATCGGTTGACCTTTTGTCAATTTAAAAGCAGAGATCGACTTTTTAGCTTTTGTCACCATCGGCTTTTGGCCTGCAATCGCTGTTAAGTTAACTCTTGATTTGTCCAGTATCCCCTCATTATCTTTTGCTTCTCCAATTCCCATATTAACTACAACTTTTTTAAGGCTTGGCACAGCAAGCTCATTTTTGTACCCAAACTCTTCTTTTAACTTTGGTTTAACTTCTTTTAAGTATTTTTCTTTTAATCTATTCATAAGTTTAAATCTCCTTTTTGCATTTTCGGCAAACTCTTGTCTTTCCATTCTTTTCATTAATTACGAATCCTACTCTAGTTGGTTTATTACAGTTTGGACAAACCAAAGCCACATTAGAAAGATTAAAAGGCTTTGAAATTTCAATAATTCCACCCTCAATCTGGTTTTGCTTTCTAACATGTCTTTTAAAGACATTTAATCCTGGAATAAATATGCTATTGTCCTTATTTGAAACACGCTCAACCGTACCGCTTTTACCACGGTCTTTTCCAAGTAATATTTGTACTTTGTCGCCTTTTTTAATTCTTTTCATAGTTACCATACCTCCGGCGCAAGAGATACTATTTTATTAAAACCTGCATCTTTCACTTCTTTGGCAACCGGTCCAAAGATACGGGTTGCTCTTATATTACCGTCCTTATCAACCACTACACCTGCATTCTCATCAAACTTAATATAAGACCCATCATCTCTTCTCACTTCTTTTTTAGTTCTAACAAGTACGGCTCGAACAATTTCGTGATCTTTAACCTGACCATTAGGATCTGCACGTTTAACCACAGCCACAACCACATCTCCTAAACGGCCGAACC
>CAZLKE010000060.1:0-4705 GCA_964560075.1 uncultured Gammaproteobacteria bacterium
CTTTCTGGTATCTGGCAATTAACCATCTTGGCCAGAATCCGGGCTGTAGAAGTTTTGCCTGTACCTCTGGGACCACAGAAAAGATATGCATGAGAGAGTCTATTCTCTTGATGGGCTTTTTTAAGTATAGATTTAACATGATCTTGCCCGATTAGTTCATCAAGAGTTTGGGGCCGGTACTGCCGGTAGAAAACCATATAAATAGGTTAAATGGAAGACTTTCAAAAGACAAGATTACAAAAGTATATCAAAGAGAGTCGTGGTGGATACCAAGAAGATGTTTGACGCCGTGTTCAATTAATAATTTTATCTCCTCGTCAACTGTAACGCCATCGAAACTAGCATCCTCAACTACTTGGGGATAAGAGATTAAGATGTCACCAAGCCTTAACATATTATCAGGAGGAGCTATAAATCCAACTCTTGGTAAGTGTTGAATATTTTCAGAGCTATAATCTTCCAAAGCGAAAGTTAGGATATTAGTAGTTGAATCAATACCCCTGTATTGTTTATTAATTGAATGCATTTTTCTGTCTCCAACAATACTTACCCCTACTTCAACTTTTCCAGAGACTTTATTTCTTTGTAAAACATCGACAACTGTAGCTTCTATCAAAGCTTTATTAACAGGATACCTCGGATCTGAGTTAACGATAATATTTACCATGTAATTTTTCAAAAGATTTGGAAGGGAGTTCCGGTCTTGGTTTACTTTGTTCTCCAAATCATCCATATAATATCCATTATACTGCAAAAATCAAGTCAACTTCTGTTTTACCATAGCAGAGACTCTCGATCCTTCTGCAGATTGACCAACCTTACTCATTACCACTCCAATCACTCTTCCCATATCACTCATAGAAGATGCACTAGTTTGGGAGATCGCTTCATCAACTATTTTTCCCAACTCTTCATCAGAGAGTTGAGCTGGCAGGTATTCTTCTAGTACTTGTGCTTCAGCTTCTTCCTGAGCAGCTAACTCTTCTCTGCTGCCTTGTCTAAAGCTTGCTGCAGCTTCTTTTCTTTTTTTGAGCTCTTTTTGTACCACAGAAACTACATCTGGATTACTTAACTCTCCACCTTTAGCGATTGCAGCATTACGGATTTCAGAGATAAGCATTCGAAGTGTATTAACAGCCACTTCGTTTCTCTCCAGCATAGCTTGTTTTAGATCTTGTTTAATTTGATCTTCAATCATAGTGATTGTCTTCGTGCCCGCTTGATTTTTCTACGTTTCTCAGCAATTTTTTCCTGCCTTTTAAGAGAATTCTTTTTGTAAAATTCGCGCTCCCTGTATTGTTGAATAACACCTTCTTGAGCAACTAATTTCTGAAACCTTCTAATAATCGCATCTGTTGTATCTTTGTCTTTTGCTTTAACAATAATTGACATAAATTCAAAAAAACACCCCCTTCACCCTACTAAACCTTTAAGTAGGTTTAGTGTTTTGGTTTGTCTCAAAGCATGCCGTAAGTGCATCCTTGGCTCCTCTGATTCAAACTGTTGTTTTAATCTATTATCTTGTATTTTATCGATCTCTGCTAAAAGTTCCTGGTCCAAAATGGCCACGTTTTCTAGTCTTGCTATCTCAGAAAGTCCAAGCTCCATCCGTACATTCTTCTCAGCTTGACCTCTCCATTCTTTCTTTAATTGATCCAAAGTTTTACCCTGACCTCTTAGGTAATCCTCCATCAAAAGCCCCATATCAGCAACCCTTCTTTGCAGGGAAACCAACATCCTATTTAATTCATCTTGAATTAAAACTTCTGGTAAATCAACAGTAGTGATTTTTTCAACTTCCTGCAAAATGGCTTCTTCATAGTCCAGCTCATTGTTGTATTTTGACTCAGCTTCCAAGTCTTCCCTGATTTTCTTTTTAAGATCCTCTAAACTCTCTGCTCCCATTGTTTTAGCAAAGGCATCATCTGGACTGTCAGACAGAGCTGTTTTATTAAAACTTAATGACCCTGCTGCACCTTGGGTTGAAGGAGAGGTTGGTGCAGGCGGATTCTGGGACATCCGCGCTTTGTATCTTTTAAACAAATCTTCAATAATTTTATTAACATCTTCATCAGTTACAGGCTTCATAGCAGGCTTTTGGACTTTAATAGTTTTATAGTTTCCCACTGTTACAGTAGGTCTAGTAGTTACCCGGGCTTTAAAGTTTAAATCTGTACCTTTGCTGAAATTAACTAACTGATACTGGGGATAATCAATTGGTACAACATCTGTTCCTTGTAAAGCTTCCATTAACACTTGTGGCATAACCACTTTCAGGACTTCCTGCTGAATTTGACTACCTGCCTGCTGTTCAACCATATCAACAGGAGCCTGGCCTTTTCGAAAACCTGGTAATTCCAGTTCATTTGAAACACGGTTAACAGCTTCAGTCCATTTTGAGGCTAAATCTGTCCAAGGAACAGTTATTTGTAATTCAACTATTGAATTTGGTAATTTTTGGATGTTTTTTGTAATCATCGCCTGGTAAGCTTACCAAAAATAAGATTCAAAATCAACGGAAACGTTATGCAATATCAGGATCAGTGCTAATATGAGGTGCGTAAATTATTCTAACTTCACTAGTTTCATCAGCTTCTCTAGTTAACTCTCTCATTTGCATATAAGCTCCTCGCGACAACAAATCAATAATATTGGTTCCGCGAATAGAACCATCCTCTTCAAAACGCATCGCCTCATCGAGAGTTGACAAAATAGATCTTTGCCGCTTCAGAGGACCGTTTTGCCAGGTAGTTTCTAATCTGGTTACTTTACCAGTGCTAAAACTTTTTTCACCTTCGAACATATAACCTATAGTACCATTTTATCGATCAAAAGTCAAAGATTATTTACCCACCTGAGTCAGAAGGTCATTAAAGGACAAGAATTCAGTTTCTTTTTCAGAACGCTTTTTAACTTCTAATTTTTCTTCAGTCTTTTTCGATACCACAACCCTAAAAGGGATTCCGATTAAATCAGCTTCTGCGAATTTTTCTCCAGCCCGAGCTTCAATCCGGTCATCATACAAAACCTCTGCCCCATCTGCCTGGAGTCTTTTATAAATACTTTCTGCTTTATCCCTTACTTTCGTATCCTCCAAATCTAACCCAACTAAATGAATTGTATACGGCGCAACACTCTTTGGCCAAATTATCCCTTTCTCATCATGAAAGACTTCAACCAAAGTACCTATTACTCTAGTCATACCAATTCCATAGCTTGCAAACCAAACATCTTGGTCTTGTCCATTTTTATCTTTGTATGTCACACCCATTGCTTTTGAATATTTAGTTCCTAATGGAAAAATGTTACCTACTTCTACTGAAGTTGCGGATTTAATTACACCACCGCATCTATAACATGGTTCTCCTTCTTTCCCTGTAAAAACCTCTTTGTTTTGCGCAAAATCGCAACTTTCGCAATAATAAATAATATCCTCTCCTGCTGCAGTAATAGTCTGAAACTCATGCGTAAAACGCTCGGTAAACACCCCTCCAGCTGCTTCAACAACCTTAACAGGTAACCCTATCCTCTGATAAATCTTTAAATATGCTTGTTTAACAGTTTCATACCACTTCCACATATCTTCTTCGCTGGTGTGGGCGCTGTAGAGGTCTTTCATAATAAATTCCCGGCCTCTTAGAATCCCCGATTTTGCCCGCAACTCGTTTCTAAACTTAGTCGAAAAGTGGTAAAGAAGAACTGGCAAGTCTTTATACGAGTTTATATGTTTTCCTAAAAGATGCATAAGAATCTCCTCATGAGTGAAAGAGAGTCCAAACTCACGCCCATGAATATCCTTAAATTGATACATAATCTCTTGCACGTCAGGATCTGACCATCTACCCGTCTGATCCCATATCTCTCTTGGATGAAGTAGTGGCATCAAAGCTTCCTGAGAACCAATTTTATCTAATTCCTCTCTTATAATCTGTTCTATCTTCAAATAAACTCTCCAACCCAAAGGCAGTAGAGTATATGAACCAGACATCAGTTGATCGATGAAGCCACCTTTAACCAAAAGCTGATGATTAACAGACTCAGCGCCTGCTGGCACTTGCTTTAATGTTTTTGGAAATAATTTACTGTATCTCATTTAGTTATTTTATATTACCACCTGGGGGTGCATTTTTATAAGGCGTTACGATTATCCAGTTGCTTTTGTCTCCTGTCCCGTCATCGACACCCAGAGTCAATACTTCTGATCTAAAAGGACCAATTTGTTTGGGAGAAAAATTAACAACTTTTGTTTGATGTTTAACTAATTGAGCGCTCGATTGCTTAATGCCAATCTCATCGCCAAAGTCTATCCATAGTTTGTATGAAGGGTTATGAGCTTCCGGAAAAGCTTCTACCCTAACAACCTTCCCAGCTCTAATATCTACTTTGTCAAAATCTTCAAACGTAATCTGCGGTTTGACCATAAAAAAACACCTCCCCCTATACACAAATATAGGGACGAAGGTGTAAAGCTTCATGGTACCACCCTAATTCTTCTTACAATCGAATAAATCGATTGAGAACTCATTTAGACTGTAACGTATGTCAACGGGAATACTTATCGTACCCAGCTCCAGGGCAGGAAACCCCTTCACAGCTTTTGATTATCTCTAGGATAACATAAAAAATTATTGAAAATCAACAACCTGTCTAGTAACTATTTAGTATTTTCCAGTACACTGTCATCGCGAGGACTCCGATGTACATC
>CAZLKE010000061.1:0-4500 GCA_964560075.1 uncultured Gammaproteobacteria bacterium
TGGAATGTTGCAGTTGTATCAGAAGGCCCAATGGGAAAAGCAGTGGAATCTACAGAACCATTATTGACTTGGATATTAATTGTATTGGCAGATGAATCATGCCAGGCAACAACAAAATACCAGACCCCAGTTGTGGGAGTGCCTAAAGACGTAGCATCCGCCTCAATACTAGAACCAGTAGAAGTTTTTACCAAGAAGTCAAACTCGCCAGGTGTGTTATTGTAGCGAAGAATGTATTCCTGTCCGTTACTGTCCCATTTTGAAACTATAGTTCGCTCGGCGTTAGTACTCTCCAACTTAACCCATGCTGCTACTGTAAAGTCTATATCTCCGGTTGAGAGTGTTGCATTATCGGAGATAGAAAAATATTCTGTGCTATCTGCTTCAAAATCCCCAGCATTACCAAATTTACCCCCAACTCTGGCAACAGTATTGTTATCAGTTAGAGTATTACCATTGCCAGAAGAGTCAGTTGCATTTCCAGATGATTCATCCATTTTCCAGTAGCCTACTAATCCATCAGAAAGACTAGATTGCTTCGCTCCGCTCGCAATGACGCCGCCGCCGGAGTTGAAAGAGGAGCCTTCATTATTTGCTCTTGAGTTATAATCAGCCTTGATCTGGTCAGCAGTACGGGCATAGGGGTAGATTTTAGGTTCGTCCACGAAGCCCTTAAATGGAAAGACTACATTCGAATCATTTTCATTACCATCATTTCGATTTGATCCAATACGTAGCTTACCATTGTTCGAAACGTTCCTAACTGTAAGCCCTGTCGATGTTTGTCGTAACTTTCCATCAAGGTAAATAAGTATGCTTGTTCCTGTGCGAACACCAGTAATTTGATGCCAATTCGAATCATTAACTGAGTTAGCACCAATACCAGAATAACTATCACTTACATTTGCTGTATATAAGATAATGTCATTGTTCGTATCGATATATACAGAGTAATCTCCGTTCGTATAAGAAGTAGTGTCTTTTTTATTAATAAGATCTTGTCTAGTGCCAAAGTTACCTGTTCTTCTAAACCAAAGTTGAATAGTGAAATCTCCAGTGCCAAGGTCTAGACTGTTCGCGTCATTTACCTTTACAAAATCATCCGTACCATCAAACAGTAAGCATTTACCAGAGATACACATATCCTCAGTCTGCCAGGTGGGACTATTAGTCAAGGTGCCGTCGTTGTTGTTAGTTGTTGAATCTTGGGCTGTTGTGCCGGTGCCGTCATCAAACTTCCAGTAAGCTACCGGCCCTGTGCCTTTTTCTTCTGAGGCAGCAGTAGAGGAGGCAGGGGAGAAAGTAGCTTCTGAGAATTGGGCAGCCTCTGTTCCTGCATCTGCTGCGGGGTTGCCGTAGTAGTGGTAGATAATGGTTCTTCCGGCGTTGATGGTTGGAACTAAAACATAATAGTCAGTTGACGCTGTGTTACAAGCACCTCCTGATGAATCTAAATAGTATTTGAGGACCTGGCCGTTTTGGTCTGTAAAACGGGAGTCATCACAGTCTGATTGGAGTTTGCCGGCGGTGATCAGAGTAGCTGTATCTATGTCAAACTTGATCTTTTTATTGCTGTCTGCTGCTCCTGTGTTATTGATAGAGTAGGAGGTTCTATACCCCCAGTCATCATCTGCCCAGGCAGCTTGAGCGGGTCGGGGTTTTATCAATAAATAAAGTCCTGAACCAGTGAATACTAAAATTCCTATTAGTATCATCAACAAGCTTTTTTTTGTAATTCTGATAAAGCCTTCTTGGGTCATTGTGATCCCGATGTCCATCGGGGGTGGCAATCTAGATTGCTTCGTCGTTAACACTCCTCGCAATGACGATTTGATCTTTGACAAAATTCTGTTCATATGCTATATTATTCGTGCTGGTTAACCGAAAGGTTTATTCGGCTAATCCCAAGCCGACGGCCAGCACAAATTTACTCCTTTTCTAAATCTCTGTTTTTAGCGTTTAGTATCCCATATCGGTCTTTTCTCCAAGCTGGGATCACGCTCCAGAAATGCTTTTTACCTTTCCCTGCCTGTCTAATAATTACTTTAATTCTTCTATTATCTATTACTGCTTCAAAAGTCCAGAATTGGTATTTTATACCTTCCCTAATATAATATGTTTCTTCTTGAGCTAAAGGCATTAGCTTTAAAACTTTAATAGCACTAGGCAGAAGACGAATATTTGTCTCTATTCTCGACATTTCTCTACGACTGCGTCCTCCTTTATAGATGAGATGATTAATACCCTTGGCATTGAAAACAATCTTTTCGTTTGGAAAAGCAGGACAAATGATCTCTTTATTTCTATTAAAGATTTTTTTAAGTTCGTCTTTAAATTTTGTCATTAAAAAATTCTACTGACTATTACCTTCCAAACCTACGAGTAACTAAATTGTACTAATTTAGATAGAAAGAGCAAAAAAGTTCAGAGACAATTAAGAGGTGTTGTTTATAATTTTTTAGCTATCTTTGTTTTAGAATCTAGTATTGATAGTGTCAAAATATTTAGCAGAGTTGTGGCTAGAGTGATAGTATCTTGTGGACAAAAAACTATTCTGGTATATTAGACCCATGACTTCTAATGACTATGCTACTAAGCAAGATATCCGTATGTTGAAGCAAGAGCTTAATGGTGCTAAAGGCGAGTTAAAGCAAGAGATTAACAATCTTGAAGTGAGAGTAGATGTTAAATTCAAGCTAATGCGTGAGGAGATGAGAGATGGATTTTCTCAAATGGAGAAACGATTTGATGAAGCGTTTGGTAAATTAGATGGCTTTGTTAAGATTTTACAAAAAGTAGACCAAGAACAATCATCAATGATTCAAAGGCAGGATGATATGGAAGAAGATGTTACCGTAATTAAAACTGTTCCCATTATCGCTCAACAATTGAGACCGAGAAAGAAGCATTGAGTATGAGTGCGATATACTATTGTGATGTTTGTAGTAATAAAATAGAAACGGAATCAACTCCTGTTTGGATTACCTGGAGGTCCTCTTTTAAACACATCTGTAAAGTCTGCTTAGAGTCTGTTGAAGAATTTCTTGAACAAAGAAAAGAATCTCTAAAAAATCAGTCTCCTATCCGGCCACAAGCTGTTGATTAGATCCTTCGACTTCGCTCAGGCCGTTCGAGGCTCTGAGGAGCCCTCAGGCTCTCGAAGAGATGACAACGCTGGAAAATACTAATCAGTTACCTAGCGAGTATCGACGATCCACCAGTCGATGCTTAGATCAGTTGGCAATGGTACAGATATTTTGATGGTGAAGCTTTGTTTTTTGGGATCTTTATTTGTTATTGCTACAGCAATAGGCTGGGATGGGGAAGTAAAGATTTTTGATTTGGCAGCAATCTGGGCTGATTCAACAATCACTTCAGTTTGTCCAGCCTTGAGAATAATTGTATCCAGGCTTTTAGGATCAATTGCGAGCTTGTTAGCAGTAATTAGTCCATCTTTGCTAATGGTCACCTCTCCATCAAAAAGATCGATAGACTGGGCTAAAGGTGAATTCTGCAGGAAAAGTGTTCCAATAGTATTGATTGAGTCTCCATTTATAGATAATGACCCATCAATACTTACATCTCCCGCAATAGTAGTTTTACCTAAGAATGTCTCACCAAAGGATTTGAAGATATTAGAGACAGATAAATCATATGCAGCTAGCATCCCTGAGAAGGTAGCTTCAGATTGGACTTCTAAATTAGCCAAAGATGCACTACCAGTAGCGAGTAAAATGGATGGATCAATTAAACCAATATCGTCATTGCGATCCCGATGTTCATCGGGAGAAGCAATCTCTGAGACTGCCGCGCTAGCGCTCGCAGTGACAGGGGATGGGGAAGCTGAGGAAGAAGATTCAAGTGTTTCAAGCCTTGATTCTAGACTCTTGATTCTTGCCTCTAGTCCCTGATTATTAGCTTCAACTTGTGTAACTTTTGTTCCAATAGCAGTAATGTCTGTTTCTAATTTGGCTGTCAGTAAACTGGGATCTAACGTGAGTTTTCCGGTTTTGATTGATGGAACAATTAATGACCCGTCAGCATCTAAACTTAAGTTAGCTAGTATGTTTGAAGGATCAGCATAGGATGGTTGAATGAAAGTGAGGATTTTGCCTTGGCAAGATTGCTTTGCTTCGCTCGCAATGACGTCATTGCGAGGAATGGAGATCCCTCGCTCGTCATTGCGAAGGCTCGAAGAGCCTGAAGCAATCTCTTGATTAGCTAGATCGCCACGCTGCGCCAGGTTCCAGACGGTACCTGGCTGCGCTCGCGATGACAGAGAAGGACACTCGAATGCTTCCAGTGCTTTACCAATCACAAACCCTGGTCTGGTAGCTTTCATGGCTACCCCAGGTACACTACTACTGGTTAGAAAATCTCCCTTTCTAATACTTCCTGACTGCGTCGAAACTTTCACCGGAACTCTTCCAGCCAAGGCTATTGCCCTGTAATGCTCAGCTTTTTTATATCCATTAGCTACTTGAACTTTTTCAGCATACT
>CAZLKE010000062.1:0-336 GCA_964560075.1 uncultured Gammaproteobacteria bacterium
GGAAATTGGTTTATAGCTATAGCCCTAAGCGGACTTTTTCTCTGGTTTGCTCATGAGTCTTTCAAACCCAAAACAGGAGTTGACTGGCGATCATTTGGAGCCTTCTCCGCCTTTATTATTGCACTTTTTACTGAGATGTATGGTTTCCCCCTGACCATATATCTACTTTCTTCCTGGTTAGGAAATAAGTTTCCCCAAATCAATTTTTCTCATAATTCCGGACACTTATGGGAAGATTTACTAGGAAATACCGGTGATCCGCATTTTAGCATCCTGCATATTTTAAGCTATGTTTTAATTATCGGAGGATTAATCTTAATCAGCGCTTTCTGGAAA
>CAZLKE010000062.1:346-4122 GCA_964560075.1 uncultured Gammaproteobacteria bacterium
TATCAGGCAACAAAGAGGCAAACTATTGCGAGAACCGGGCCTTATAAATACATCAGACACCCGCAATATGTAGGTTTTGTAGTGATTATTTTAGGGTTTTTAATGCAGTGGCCGACTCTTCCAACCTTGATCATGGCACCAATCTTAACCTATATGTATGTCAGGCTCGCTAGAAAGGAAGAAAAGGAAGTTTTACAGCAACACCCGGAGTATCAGCATTACCTTAAAAATACGCCTGCCTTTTTGCCATCTGTCAAATTATTTAAATCATTACTAGCTTATGGAAAATGTTAAGAAAAATACCTGGTTTAAAAATTCGGCTTCATATTTCATAGCACTTTTGGCAATTTATGATCTGTGGATTGTTTTTGACATAGTAAAATTGAGATTTTCCAACTGGAAGTTTGTGGATACACTCTTCCCGGTCATACTTGTTATTACACTGATAGGCGCATTGTTGATGCTAGTCATAAAAAGTAGCAAAAAAGAGCATGAATAGTAATAAGAAAAAAGCCCTAAAGTTACTAACAATTGCCTCGCGTCACCTGCAGCAGGTGTTAACGATGATGAAAGAAGGAAAGTATTGTCTTGATATTATCCAGCGGTCCAGGGTGGTTCAAAAGTATCTTAAGCTGGCTGATGAAGAAATTCTTCAGGTCATCTTAAAGAATGTGTTAAGAAAGTAGTAAACGGAAAGAACACTGGTCAGCAACTTCAGGAAATTATGCTTATCTTTAAGAAAGGGAGAAGATGAGAGAAATTGGTACTACACATTGTAGTATCTTTTATGCTAGACTTAATATTATGAGCGATTTATCCATTAATAAGGATATTTTAAGAAAATCGTTGCTTAGAGGGATTATTGCCTTTTCTGTATTGTTATCTGTGTATTTTCTGATCCTAACTCTTATTTCTGGGTGGAGGTTCACTTGGGAACAGTTTACGGAGTTTTGGTATTACATCCTAAGCCTTGCTTTAGGCTTCGGCATTCAGTTTAGTCTCTATAGCTATTTTAAAGGTGTTATTAAGGAGCAAGCTGGCGGGCAAGTTCTGGCTACAACCGGTGCAACCTCGACAGGTGCAATGATCTCCTGCTGCGCTCATTATCTCACCAATATTTTGCCCATCCTGGGGGTAACCGGAATAGTTACCTTTATTAGTCAATATCAGGTCCAGTTTTTCTGGATTGGTTTATTTTTTAATCTGCTAGGAATATTTTACATAGGAAATAAGGTATTGAAAATCTCTATGAAGCAATGAAAAAAGTTACAGTTCTTGTTATTGCTATATTACTTATAATCCTGGGTGTTACACTCAAGGATAGTTTCTCTGTCAACATAAGTCTTAAAGATACAAACACGCCTGTTGCGATTCAAGGTAATCCTAGCCAAAGTAAAAGTGGTTTGGAAATAAAAGAGAGTAACGAGGGTCCTGTTTCTGTTGCTGTTACCCCAAAAGGTTTAGAAGAGGGTTTAGCTACCTGGGATTTTGATATCACATTAAACACTCATTCGGAAGAGCTTAGCGAAGACCTGGTTGCTGTATCTGAACTGGTCGATAATCAGGGAAAGTCATATAAACCCACATCCTGGGAAGGTGCTCCTCCCGGAGGTCATCACCGCCAAGGTATTCTGAAATTTAATCCAATTTCACCAAAGCCTAAATCGCTGGAGTTAAATATTAAAAATGTCGGAGGTATTCCTGAAAGGAACTTTAAATGGGATCTTTAAAACTCACCAAAGGCAAAATGTTGCTGGGTTGTTTTGTGGTTCTGACAGCAGCAGTTATAGCTGTCACAGTTTTTAAAATCCCTTTTGGAAGTTTGCTTTATTTTGGTATTTTTTTGGCTTGTCCTTTAATGCATTTATTTATGATGAAAGGTCATGGTGGCCATGATCATGAAGGAAAGAATGATACCAAACAAAGTGGTAAATCCTGCCACTAAGAATATTTATGGGTAAAGATAAAATTATTATTACAATAGGTGGTCTTCTCACAGTTGCCATGCTTTTTGGCGCAGTTTTTCTGTTAAGTGGTAGCAGCAATGAGGGTTCTTCCTCCAACCAGGCTGCAAATACACCTATTAATGATCTGGTTGGCAAACCAGCACCTGATTTTACTCTGGAAAGCTACAACGGGGATAAAATGACTTTAAGCAGTCTTAAAGGTAAAAATGTCATTCTCTTCTTTAGTGAAGGGTTGATGTGTTATCCAGCCTGCTGGGATCAGATTGCTGCTTTTGGGAAAGGCCAAGAGTTTACTGATAAGAACACTGTAGTGCTAACAATTGTTAATGATCCCAAAAATGATTGGAAAGGGGCTATTGAGAAAATGCCTGAACTTGCGGGAGCCACTGTTCTTCTTGATACAGACAAAAAAGTTTCCATAGCCTACAACATGCTTTCCCTCCCTTCATCAATGCATAAAGGACAGCTCCCTGGCCACACTTATGTGGTTGTTGATAAAGATGGAATTGTCCGATATGTCAAAGACGACGTTCAAATGGCAGTCAGAAATCAGGAGTTAATTGCAGAGATTGACAAACTTTAACCTATGGATTTATTAATCAGCGCGTCATTTATAGCCTCATTTTTTGCAGGAATTGCCGCGCTTTTTGCACCCTGTTGTATCACCGTCTTACTACCTACTTATTTTGCTTCTATCTTTAAACAAAAAGCTACAGTATTTCTAATGACCTTTGTTTATTTCCTTGGAATATTATCAATATTCCTCCCTATCGGTCTTGGGGTTTCATTCCTTACTCAAATTTTCAGCCAGTATCATGACACTATCTTTATTGTTGGAGGAGTCTTTTTATTATTCTTAGGCATGACTTTGCTCTTGGGACAACAATTTTCTCTACCCTTCAGTATCCATCCCGAGTTAAAAAGACAAGACTTTATCTCAGTTTATGTCTTAGGTATATTTTCTGCCATTGCTACAACTTGCTGTGCTCCGGTACTGGCTGGAGTTTTGACCTTATCAGCACTTCCCGGGTCGGTTTTCTTAGGAGGAGTTTATACTCTGGCTTATGTACTAGGAATGGTTTTTCCTCTTTTTCTTATTGCCTTTTTCCTGGACAAGGTTGACTTTACAAAGAAGTTTTTTGCCTTCAGAAAAACTGTTTCTTACGCTATACTCGGTCAAAAAATTACCCTTACCTTTGCCAATTTTTTCTCAGGGTTAATGTTTGTAGGTTTGGGGATTGTTATCATTTACCTTGCAAGAACGAGCCAGCTGACTTCTCACTCCTCTTACCAGGTCGCCTTGAACATCTATCTTACAAAGTTTATCAAATTTATCAGCCAATTTACTCAGCTTATTCCTGAGGCTGGTTGGGCTGTTGTCTTTGTTGGTATTGCTCTATCTATTATTTATTTTGCTGTTAAACAATTTATCTATTTAAAGAAAAGGAGGTGATTTTAATGAACAAAACAGGATGGATTGCAATTTTAGGTACTGGAGTAGTATTAGCCTTGATATTGCTTGTTAGCAACTTTAATATTCAAATAAATGTAAACAGTAAGGAAAATGGGGTTGGTGCCAGTCAACAAACAACTCAGACTGCCGGAACCACACAGACTAATTCTATGGCAGATCATCATGGAGGCGGAGTCTCTGTTGATGCGACCATTTTCAATGGACTAATTGGCCGATCAGCACCTGATTTTACTCTGGAAAGTTATGATGGAAAAAAGGTTACTTTAAGCGAACTAAAAGGAAAAAATGTCATACTTTTTTTTAACGAAGGTTTAATGTGTTATCCGGCTTGCTGG
>CAZLKE010000063.1:0-4106 GCA_964560075.1 uncultured Gammaproteobacteria bacterium
AAAAAAATTTCTGTTCATTACCCCGCCACTTTTAAGCCAGTAATCAAACATTGTCAGTTTAAGCTTTCTGGCTAAAACAGGATCGCCTTTACAGCGATAAAAGAAGGGGGCAGTATAGTTCATTAAGCCTTCAGCAACAGTTGCTCTGTCTTCATCATAATTTGCTCTGCCATAAGGTATAGCAAACCCCCGAATATCCAAACCTCTTATCTCTTTATCGGTTAAATCCCAATACTTATCTCCTAAGTATGCGCTAGGAGGGTTATTGCGAATCCATAGCCACCGTATAATCGGCGCCAAACCCAATACTCCCAAATGTCTGCTACTGTTTTGGTCTGATCTATGCCATAACTCGTGATGCATAGTTCCTCCTGTATAGAGAATGTCGTTAGGGTAATGTACAATGTATATGGGACCTTCTCGGAAAGCAGCTCCTCCGTATTCATGCATTTGATCTGCCTTGCCTTTTCTAGGCATTTTATATGCTGATACTAGTCTTACTCTTGTAACTCGACAATGCTTAATATAGGAAGACGGGTATCTTGCCAACTCCTCTCTCAATACAATTGCAGCCTCAGCAGCATTAACGGGATTTGGTCTTTCTATAGCCGCTTCCTTGATATCTTGGGCATCTTTCCGTCCCAATTTAACTTCCATTCCATATCTGTCTTTGATAAAGCGAGCATCTCGTAGTAACAAATCAAAAGGTCGGTAGATGTTTGTATCATATAACGAAGCAGGAGAAGTTGGAGGTAGCTTATAATAACTAACTCTCTTCCTTCCAAATTCATCAGTAAAAGTGTGTGAAGCTTCTATAGGCTTTGCTCTAAATATTCTTGGTTGAGGGTAGCCTTCTTTATGTCCAAATATCATGGATGAAATTATAACTAATATCTGAAAGAATGTAAACTATGGGGTATCATATTTATTTTTTCTTTGACTTTACTCGCAGAATACAAGAAATTGATGAACATAGATGGAAAGCTACCGTATTCAGGAGTATTCCACACGGATACTCATGGAAATCTCTATGTAGACCCAACTCTTCTGATAGGCGTAGTTAGAGGTAAATCAATAGTTTGGATTAGATAGGTTCCAACACCATCCCAGATGGTGCACAGATTCAAGAAGCTTAGTTTATTGCAGGGATTTCATATCTAAAATCAAATCCCCGGTCGCTGGATCGCATTCTACTTTTTAATTTTGGTGCTCCGCCAAACCAATTTTCTATTATTTCATCCGAACTGTAAACAGGAGATATCTTTTTTAAAGCAACCCTGTCTGGAACATACCTGAAGTAATTTAGATCACTAAGAATCTCAAAACCAGGAAGATTATTATTTCGGGCCTCGATAAGGTTTTTTAATAAAACATCTGACCCAGGTCTTCCTGACTCTACCATTAACCTGCGACGCACTATTTACAATCGCAGCCAAAGGATCGAAGGTCCACATTAAAACATAGTCCATGGTAATTAAATCAGGTTGCTGCGGAAGCTTAACAGTATCAATATTATCAATAACAACTCTAGATTCTTCCCGATTTATCGTGGAGGTTCCAGATTTTTAGCGAATGGCTGGGATTTTAACCACGAAATTCTAACTCTACCTGATATACTCATGGTATGCCCTATGAGACAGAAAGAACACAGAATATAAAAACGCCTCCTCCAAAAGTATTAGACTGGGTTCACTCCCGGTTTCAGATCGATTATAAAAATATTGGAAGAGTTGTTTTACCTCTAGTTCAGGTTCAATCTCTCTTGATGAGATATATAAAATTTCTGCTCCCTGACTTTGCCACTTCTTTAATTTTTCTACCGAATTGCCGTGTGGTATATAACTAGCAAAGTCATGGGCTGAGTTTGGTTCAACAGGAATATCGTAATCGGGACCATGTAGCTCTTTCAGCCGTTTTCTCTCTGCAACTTCTTTCTTGTTAAGTTCAATAACTTCTTCTCGAGAGCGTCCTTCTGCAAATTTTGGTATCAAAACTGTCCCCTCGGTAAAAACTAATATCTTCATGTGAAGATTATATCAGAGGAAAAATTAAATAGACCGACTTTCCTGGAAGCCTTTTTCTCAGCCCCGCCTTTCTATTCTCAGAAGGAAAGTTTATCCAAGAATCCATCCAGCCCTCTCGGGTTCTACAAAGATAATGTCCGACAGGATATTTTCTAGATCGTTTTATGAAAACGATTGATCCTGTTTTATAGATCTTCTGTCTAATCCTATCTTTAATGTATTTATATTCGTAATTTAGTCCTGCAATATTCAAAAGCTGAACTATTTCCTTACAATAAAAATTTGCTTTTGTCCTAGCTCTCCTTTTTCCATCTCTAAAAAGCACTAAAGCATCTTGATAACTTACATTTAATATGCAAGCGACACAGGCTACAGCACATCCTAGGGGATCTTCTTGAAGAACAGGCTTCATTATCTTTTTGTTGGTTTAAAGTTCCATTTACGGTGAAGATTTGTGGCTATTTGTCCGAACTCTTCTGGTAATTCCTGTCCAAGACGTGGGCGTATATCTTTACGTCCTTCTTTATCATGAGTTTCAAATTCCCAACGCCACTCTCTATTTCTTGATTTCCACCACTTACTTAGTTTAAACCCTTGCAATGATTCTCCACTTTTATCTTTATCGGGGACAGTTACTTCAAATCCTGTATAACTGATGTAGGGCGCCATCGGATTTCCCTCTACAACATCTTGAATAGTTGCACGAATGTACCCGGAGACAGTGGCGCTATCAGGATTGAGCGGGAGGGGACCGTCAAAGTTAACAAAAACACACCAGGGATCATATTTTCTTAATACCCTAAAAAGTGAACCTGCAAGAGCTCGGCAATTTTCCTGAAATAAGGCTACCTCATGGTCTCCTTCCTCTACTGGCTTTTCTCTCACAGTAACACCTCGATATACTTCCATATCGCCAGGAGTATACACCCTTATATTTTTGTTATTTTTATATATTTGTTTGGACCGATATAACAGTCCAAATTAGACTTGACAACATTGAAAGTATTCTCTCTGGCCTGCTGTTTACCGTTTTTCAGAAGTAGGTCTAGCAGTTAATAAGAGAAGAGTAATGTCACAAGTTCTAAAAACGATTGCAACATCCCCAAGTTAATCAGTTAAGGGTAAAATTTCACTTCCTGGACCAGTTAGGAGGTGAAATATTTTGGGTAAACATACTAAATTAACCAAACCTGAAAGGGTCTTAATTTCTGGGTGGAAAAAGCTTGGATTCTGTGGAAATGAAATAGCTAAAAGACTGGGGCGGGATAGATCAACTATTGGCAGAGAATTAAAAAGAAACCAAACCAAAGTTAAAATTGGTAAGTTTGATGAGCTAATCTATGAACCTGAGCATGCCCAAGCTATAGCAGAAGAAAGGAAACAAAAAGCCTTTAATGCCAAACAGCCTTTAAAGAACAAGGATGTCTATGGATATGTCCTGGACCATTTAAGATAAGGCTGGAGCCCTGAGGTAATTTCAGGAAGATTAAGAGAAGAGGATCATCCAAAAGATCCCCATTGGCAAATCTGCCATGAAACCATTTACCAATTTCTTTATGCAGAAAAGACTGAAATGGCAAGGCAGGGATTAATCCCTGCCCCACTGCTTGACAAAAGGTTAGCGGTACATAACCAGGCAATAACAGTGACTGACTTTGATAGGCCCTTGTATGAGTATTTACGCAGGAAACAGACCAAAAGAAGGAAAAAGCAGGGAAGGTTTGGATATGGCAACCTACCATGCTAATCCCTACTCATCATGGCAGAGAGGGACCAATGAACATGGGAATGGCCTGTTAAGATATTATTTTCCTAAAGGGACTGATTTTTCTAAAGTTACTGATGAGGAACTGGCAGATGTAGTTTGGGAGCTTAACAACAGGCCCAGGAAAATACTACAATACAAGACAGCTCAGGAAGTATTTAATTTACACCTTAATTTGCCCTAAGGGTTGCGTTCGTTCCTAGAATACAGGATTTAGACTTTAAATATTAGAGTTGATATAATAACCAGGATTCAAGCCGGGGTGGCGGAACTGGTATACGCGCACGGTTTAGGACCGTGTTCCCAAAAGGAATGGA
>CAZLKE010000064.1:0-255 GCA_964560075.1 uncultured Gammaproteobacteria bacterium
TTTTAGTTGTAAACAAAGAACGTAAGGTTTATAAATATCAGGGAATCACCTTTTATTTTGACAAAATAAAAGGTGTAGGTGATGGATTAGAAATTGAAGTTATGGCAACCAAAGGCACAGAAAAAATTAAATATGAACAGTTATTAAATTTGGTAGACGAGTTAAATATCAGCAAAGAGGAAATATTAGAAAAAAGTCTAACATTCATTGCTATGCAAAACTTAGCTAATTTTTGATTTTTCTATTACCTCATAT
>CAZLKE010000064.1:265-4018 GCA_964560075.1 uncultured Gammaproteobacteria bacterium
TAATTCAACTATAGCATCTGCCATCTCTAAAACCTCTTTTGATACTCCTGTTGTCTCATTTCCTACTATCAGACATACGGGCAGATTGTAGTCAAACTTATCATAAGGAACACTTCTTTTATCCTGTTCTATTGCCACAACTTTTAACTTTGGATTTTGAACTTTTAACTTTGAAACTGATTCTTTGGCAGTTTCAACATATTCCCAATCTACCCATTCAGTAGTATTAATTGAAGCTTTCATAATCCGGGGATTCGGAGGAGTGGCTGTTCCGCCACAAAGGTAAAGCTTTTTGGCAGCCACAGCATCAGCCAATCGAAAAACCGACCCTATATTATAGGTATCTAAGACATTATCTAAGATAATGTAGATATCCCTGCGCTTGATTTTCAATTTTAAATTTTCAATTTTCAATTTAGGATCAGCTTTTCTAAGCTGAGCCGCGTTCATCCTGAAATTCATATCTTGAATTTTACTTCAGCACCTCCTAGATAAGCAAATACCATACTTGCTATACTAAAAATAGCCCATGAAGAAACAAAGCGGTTTCACCTTGATTGAAGCATTAATTGTTGTCACACTTGCAGGAATTATTGGTTTAGTGATGACAGATTTACTTTACCGCACCTTCCGGGGAGCCAACAAAACCTATTTAATCGGCAACATCAAACAAAACGGCCAAACAGCTTTAAATATTATGGAGAGTAACATCAGGTTCGCCAAAGAAGTAACATGTATTAGCACCACTGATTCTTCTAATCCAAAGTCTACGGTGCTAGCAGTCAAAAGTAGCAGTGGTAAATATATAGTTTTTCGTTATTATCCTCTTTATGATCCAACAGCAGACACTTCAACTGGTGAATTTTTAAAACCTCCCCCACATAATGGATTTATAACCCAAGAAGAAATATCTGCAGACCCAAGTGCTGCCAGAGGCTTGTGCAATTATGTACCTGGACTAAGGACGCCTGTTTCTACTAGAGAAAAAATCTTAACTGACAGAGACTTTAATAATGGGGTTTCTGTTAGTTCATTAGAATTTAAAAAAACCCCAACTGCTTCTGGAAAAGATCTAGTAAGTATAACTTTTACAGTGAGTCCACCAACAGAAAAGACATCCAGCCAAAGAGTCGAGAATCAGGTAACGGATGGTGGAGTAACTTTCCAAACTTCAATAATACTACGATGATAGAAAAATTTAGTACAATTAGAATGATGAGAAATCTTAAAAACCAAAGCGGTCAAAGTGCACTAATCCTAGTCATGATCATGCTAGTTGCTCTAGCAGTGGGATTAGCAGTAACCCAAAGATCTATTAACGATGTCTCTATCTCTACAAAAACAGAACAAGCTAGCCGAGCTTTCTCTGCAGCTGAAGCAGGAATCGAAAGGGCTTTAGGCGAACCAACAACTGTTGGCACCATCACTCTAAATAACTTTGGTAACGACGCTACAGCTCAAGTCTACTTTTCTCCCGAACTCCCAGAAAAAAATCAAGCTATTGGGCTCCCCCATACTAATAGATCTGATTTTGCCCAGTTTTGGTTAGCTAACCCAAATGATCTTTCTACCTACTACAACCCTAATCCCGGAGAGTTTTATTTATATTTTGGCAACGGAGAGAAAGCTAAAGAAAGAAATTTAACACCAGGCGCTGAAGACCCTCAACCAGCAATCGAAGTTAACTTAATCTACAAAGAAGGAACTGAATATAAATCCAAAAGAACTTTTTATGATTCAAGATCTAGTAGAGATAATACACAAACCGAAGGTTTCATATATCCAGATGATCCTAGATACCCGGGTCTTGATTTTAAATGCTTTTCTTATACTAGCACTAACAATACCATCCCAAATGACCAAGTAAATAAGGTCTTAATTGACGACCCAGAATTTTACTGTAAAGTTAAAGTAACTTACACAGGCATACCTATAATGGCTCGTGTTAGAATACTGTATTCCAATGGAGATCAGGCTGTCGCCATAGCTCCTGCGACTACATGCGCTGCTGATTCCCTTGCCTGTTCTTTTCCTCCCCAGCTTCGTGTCTATACCTCAACCGGAGTATCCGGAGAATCCCAGCGAACACTTAAAGTTTACGAAACTAAAAAAGCTCTCCCCTCTTTCCTTGATTTCGTATTATTATCTGCAGGCGAAATCATCAAGTAAAGTTGACATTTCGGAAAATATCTGTCGATAATTAGTTAATGCAATCTAAATTAAAATTCATACTACTATTTGTTTTTGTAGCTTTACTGTTTTTTGTCATTGGGCTTAATATGAATTTCATTGTTCAAACAATTAAACAAAAAGCTCAACCTAATATGCTTGAAAATCCTAAAGCTTCTAACAATCCAATTTTTACTCGTCAATCAGCAACTTTTGAAGGAACTGTACTTGATTTCACTGACGCCTATCTTGATGCTAAAAATTCAAACAACCAAAAAGCCCGATTGCCATTAAGCACTGCATATAAAATCAGAAAATATGACCCAGCCATTAAGCAATCGACTGAATCTGCATCCACGGATTTCAGATGGTTAGAAGCAAATAGAGATGCCCGTATTCACCTTGATTTAATAAATGGAGAATACCAAGTAGTACAAATACATTATTACAAATAATATATGTTTAAAAAAATATTTACTAAACCAATTCTTATTATATCAACCACGCTTTTTTTGGGGCTTGCAATATTTAGTGCCTTGGTTTCCAGAGGAATAATTAATATAAACTTACTTAACGTATCCAAGAACCCCCCGGCAACTTCGATCACTACTCCACCCTCCTCTCCAAGATTCCCTGAAGGCGGAACTCTAAAAATACCTATTTCAAACACTAACCCATCAGTAGTCCAACTCAGAACTAACTATACTTTAACAGGAACAATTTACTCTATTGAGGATCAAAAGGATAAATGGAAATTAATATTAAGTGGAGTTGACGGAACAATATTCACAGATGCACCTTTCACTCTTGATTTTTCTACCCCAGTCACGACAGCTACAAAATCAGCTAAGCTTCTTCCCAGCCAACTACAAAAAGATAGTTTTGTAAATGTGGAGTACGAGTATGATAATTTTAAACAAACAGGAACAGTTACTAAAGTTACAATATTGCCCAAACCAAAATTAGTAAAGTAACCATGCCTCGTAACAAAGTTTTAATTTCTTTTGCAATTCTAACCATCCTAATACCTGTAGTCTTATTTTTCGTATCCAAACTCCAAGCCCAACTTCCCGAGCTTTAAGCCTTGAAGAGCAAATAAACAATTGCTCTATCACAAAAGAAGGAAACCCTTTAGTAAATGATGTACAAGTTTTTAAAACAGGTGAAAAAGAAGCTATGGTAGGCACATTTAGAGCGAACATCAACAAAGTCTATCCAGATAGCACAAAACTTTCTCCAAGTATTGAGCTAGTGTCTCCTAGAGGTGACCAAACTCATACATTTAGAGTTACAGAGGAAAAGGGGTTAGTTTATGATGCTGTTAATCAAAAAGATCTTAAGCTTACTGATCTTAAACCAGGTTTAACAGTGGCAGCCTCATTTAACTGCTTCCCAGATCAAAATAACTTATTCAAGATCACACAGATATCAGTAACAAGCGAAATCAAATAACTCAGCCTATCTCCTTGCAGGTTTTCTCTTCTGAGTATAGAATCTATCTGTTTAACCATTTAGCTGTTAAGGTGCGTAACCTGTATTCTAGGAACGAACGCAACCCTTAGGGCAAATTAAGGTGTGTGTTAA
>CAZLKE010000065.1:0-3963 GCA_964560075.1 uncultured Gammaproteobacteria bacterium
AAAATGTTTGGTCATACGGGCCTATTTTCATATCGAAAGTATATCAAAATAGGGGAGTCTTGGTTTGTATAAAGCAAGAAGCCGCCGCGAGAAAGAATCTTCTCACGACGGCTTTTGGAACGAAATGCGGGTGTTGAGCTTGTTAAGGGTGGCGCGGGCGAGGACCATCATGGTTGCCCGTGGGTCGGTCGTAATGATCCGCACTTCTTGGACAGACCGACTCTGCCGCACCTTGAGGAGAATGCCCCCCTTCGTATCGCAGAACTTCACACGGCGATCTCCTCCGGCTACTCCTTGTCCGCCATGGATAATACCCGCAGAGATCGTACTAACCTCGGGGCGGGTGGCAGCAATGTCTACTAGGTCAGCTGCCAACTCGATGAAGGTGGTATGGTTCCCTCCGAATTTCCCCCCGTCGCGATGTGGCATCGACTCGCTCCTTTCTGGTTATGGTTGGAAATGCACTACCATTTTCAGTTCTACCGATATTATATCAGATATAAAAATCTTGTCAAGTTTTAGCTCCTCCTATTGTCCGAGTTTAGAACTCTGAATTGGTCTAGCATAGCACGAGATTTAGAGTTTAGCGGGATTTGGTCTTTAGTTGTTTGAGGTAAATTAGCGTGTCGTATCCGTTCGTAACCCTGTCTTCTCTTTTTACCCCAAGACTCTCTAGGAACTCAAACAACTTATTTTGGACTTCGTCTGCGTTCTTTTCATCAGTTATTTTCTCGACTTCGACAAACGAACCCAATTCTTTTACCTCGTCTAAGCAAATCTCATAGTCTTTGTATTTTGCCTTTCTCCTAACCTTATGTATTTCTACGGCAGGTTTATATCCCATAAGTAGTAGAGCTTCTCTAAACTCTTCTGGTTCAGCAATCTCCGTCTCTCGCTCGATTGAATCCAGCTCATTACTCTGAGACTGTTTGATAGTAAAAATAAATTTACCATTATTCTCTCTAATTCTTAGAATATTTCTTCCAGGTTGAAACTTATCATAACTACCATAGCTCTCATCAATAAATGTTTGGTCATTTTGAATTATTGGCTCAGACAACACTACTCCCATAGCCTCAAGTTTTTTAGTTAGCTCTCCCAAGTCTGCAACTCTAGCTTTTACTTCAATTTCTTTTCTCATAACTCTTTCAGAAGTTTATCAATATATTCCTCAAGTGGAGTTCGCCAGTCTGTTTCCAGTTGAGTATATAGGAACTTAATCAATTCTTCGTGTTCTGGTGTTAATTTTTTATTCTTGAACTGTTCCAGTTTTGCAAAGATACGCTGATCCTGCTCTTTGTCAAGGATATATAGCGTTTTAGGTTCAGGAGAAAATTTCATAGTTTTCTGTTTATCAAGTCAGTGTAGTGTTCCAGCATAAAGTCGTGATAGAACTTGTTGTCTGAAATATATTTGTAGACATTAGCAGTCTTATCCGCTGGTTCATTATTAAACTCGGCACATAATTTATCTATTTCTTGTTCATTTTCAGGAGACAGTTTGTATTCTTTGATTAAGCCGTCCTTGAACTTGAATATAAAGATTATTTCTTTTTCTCCGATTACTTCATTCCAAAATCCACTATCTAATTTCGCTTTGATGAGTTCAATATATTGGCTTATCTTTTCTTCCGGTATTTTCAAAGTCCTATCTCCATCAGCTATTGTTTTCTCAATGCTGATATCTAAATCCGTAAGGTCTTTGTTCTCAATCTTGTGTGCTCCCATTAAATAGCTTAAGTAGTGACTCATAGATTTTTATCTACATCTCCTTATAAACCTCTCCTGTCTCAGAAACAAAGCAGTCTACTGCATCAACTAAAATCGTTTTCATTCCTTATCTATTTGAAATTGTATTAAGTCTGATTCTGCAAACAGTCTAGATTTAGATGATTTTATCAATCCAAAAGAGGGTTTGCTTGCAAAGCCGATATATTCTACCTGTTTATTTTTACCATTTCGCACATATTGAATCGCAGGTATTAGGTCAGTATCAGAACTTACTACAATAGCTGTATCGTATAAATTGTCTACAGCACCTATGACCAAATCAACAGACAATTTAACATCAACACCTTTTTCTCGGATGCGGTCTTTGTCATACATAATACGCCCTCTTTTAACTATGAATCTCTCATTCTCCAAACCACTTAAAAACTTTTGCTGACTTTTGACCATATCCCCGCCCTTTTTTGAATTGTCGTGATTTTTTACAATACCAACATAATATCTTTTTGAGGCAAGATTTCTTTCTCCAACAAGATGGTTAACAAAAGCAGAGTAATTAAATCGCTTATCTTTTTGTGGTAGACCAAGCTCTTTTAATTTTCTATAGGTATTGCCTCCGTCTATATAGACAACCACTTTTTCCTTTTCGAATAACATAATTCAATTTTAGCATAAAACAAACCACCTCTGCCCGTGAAGGCAGAGGTGGTGCTGTTAGTAAATACAGTATACACACTTGCGATAAAAAATCAATGAACCTGTGGATATAGTTCTAAGTCCTATTTGGGTATTAAAAAATATGTTGCAAAATAAGGCTAGAAAAAGGGATCCCTCTGTTGGACAAGTTCAGAACTCTTAATTGGTCTAGCATAGCACGGGAATTGGAGCTTATGAGAGTGAGTTTTCCCGCATTTGTTTAAAGCGAATTGATGTCTGCTAATTCTTCTTTCGTATTTTCCCAGGGGAAGATTGTTATTTTGGGTCTTAAATTGAACCTCTTCCTCTCCTCATCTGTGGCCTTGAAGTTTTCATCTGTCATTGTCCCATAGAATACTTCTTCAATATTTTCTAGTTTTTCAAAACCACCAAAAACTTTTGAAAGTGTGGCGAGGTATATTTTGGCTTTAGGATACTTATCTTTAATAACCTTTGCGGCTTCCTTAGCTATTGAACCAGAACTTGTATTACCTTCAGCAAGTATTACGTTCATGTCTTCTGGAACATCTACAAGAATATCTGGTACGGAAATAATCTGGTCAATACGTGTTGGGTTGTAAGAGTATTTAAACTGCACTGGTAGCAATGGAACAACTCCCATTTTTATAGCAAGTACACTACCAACTATACCTCCAGTTCTATGGAGCTGTGATATGACATGGATTTTCTTTACGTCCCCAAAATACTCTGTAATTTTCTTTATAAGAATATCAATCAGCTCGCCAAACTCAGTCCAACTCATGGGATTTGTATCTTTTTCCGTATAGCTATTCATAGGAGTGGGTAAACATCATAAGCAACTTCTTCATAAGGATGGGCTTCTTTCATAGCTTTGATAACTTTATCTAAAATGTCTTTTTCACACATAAATTCTATTCGTTCTTCCTCAACAGTTTCTGGATTACCAACTTTTCCAATTGTAGGACTCGCACCTCGCAATGGCAAAAATCTTCCTTGTCCTTTAGAAGAAAAGGAGCAGTTACTATAGTTTCCAATTTTACCTGCTCCAGCGTCTCCAATGACTCGTCTCACAACATCAGCGTGAGTTTCAGGCACAAAGACTACGATTTTTACTTTTTCAGCCATTCTATAGATTATTATCTAGAAATTCTTTAAGAGTGTTAAGGTTTTTCTTATCGTAATCAAAGAAGTAAGAGTTTATTCCAGTCAATTGGGCACTTTTAACTGCTTCCGGATTATGCTCAAAGTAGATAACCTCATCCTTATCTAAACCAAAGCACTCAAGCATCTTCTGGTAGTAGGAAGAATCTGTCTTTTCGGGGTTGTGTTTTAGAGTAAATACCTCATAAGGCATCTTGTCTAGGCCAAACTTCTTAAACTGCTCGTCATTTGCACCCGTGAGAATAATCTTCCTGTTAGGATAAGCCTCAAGAAGGTCATGCATTTCTTTATAAATCTCCCCTGTATTAGAGACGAAGCAATCTACAGCATCAACGAGTATGGTTTTCATACAATTAGTTTTTAATGAAATCCTGAGCTCCGCGGGTAGGATTCGAAC
>CAZLKE010000066.1:0-3959 GCA_964560075.1 uncultured Gammaproteobacteria bacterium
CTCTACTTTCCACAAACCGGACCACTTCACTTCCGGTGATAATTATTGGGAACCAGGCGTTAGGTGGCAAACATGGGCATGGCAAGAGCAGTGCTATGGCCTCAAATTTCAGAATAAAGGTACCGTCAGTAACCCTAAACTTCAAATAGATATTTATGCTAATAAGAAAACTGATGACAAGACACTGGATTCATTGGTGGACGAAATTAAATATAGATACAACTTAGAACTCGATTTAAGCGGTTTTTATAAAACACTAGGTAATGATGAGATTCTTGGTCCGATATTTAAGCGGTGGAGAGGAATGAGGCCGGGGCATCCAAGTTCTTTGTATGAATATCTGATAATCGGGATTGTGCTTCAAAATGCCACCGTGAGGCGTTCTATTCAGATGTTTAAGGCACTTTTGGAGCACTATGGCACTCTACTTGAATACGATGGAAAAAGTTTGTGGTGCTTTTGGGAACCGGGAGTATTGCAAAAGGTAAGTGAGGAAGAACTAAGGGCACTAAAAGTAGGTTATCGGGCAAAATCGATTAAAAAGATAGATAATTATTTTGTCCAAGACACTGTTGACGAGTTGAAACTTAGGGGTAAAGACAGAGATACTCAGATGGCAGAGTTATTAAAGCTATATGGAGTCGGTCCTGCTACTGTCTGGTATCTATTGTTTGATGTTTTTCATCATTGGGACTTCTTCAATCATGTTTCTCCTTGGGAACAAAAGATATATACAAAATTGTTCTTTGATAAAGACCCAGAACATCCAGTCGAAGTCACAAAAATACTAAAACATTTCGAAAAGTTCGGAGATTATAAACAATTAGCAGTGCATTATATCTGGGAGGATTTATGGTGGAAAAGAAAAAATGAAGTCATACCATGGCTAGAGAAACTTATAAGGGTGTAAAATCAACTTAATGAAAATGAAGATGAACTCAATACAACAAAGGTTAACTTCGGTTGGAAATATTGACAAGCAAAAAGTGGCTCGAGTGCTGGCGGAGGAAGGACAACACGAGAACAGTAAAATGCACAATGAAATAACAGCACTTATTGAAAAGAACCCTGATTACAACCCTTTTGTCTTGGCAGTTATCCAATCTTTACTGTGGGCGCACTATGCAAAAAACGATGATAAATTTATTACTCTGGTTTTAGATTATTTCAATTATCAAAAAGACGAATTACTCGATAATCTAAATAAATTTACACTACTTTATGACGAAGACAGTCTAAGAAAGACGCTTAAAAGTTGGAAAATACTACTGGATAAATTATTACCTCAATTAAAAGATAACTACTCTCCAGAAGGACTTATATCCCTTCAACAAAAGTTAATAAATGAAGCTGTAAATCTCTCGTACTCGAAACAAATTTCTAACTTAGGTGCATGGTTTTGTTGCGCCCCTTTTATGGCATTGGCAGTATGGAAAAAGGAGTATTGGGACGATGAACAGTTGGACAGCTTAACCCTTCCACTTGGTATACAAGTAACGAGGGCTATTGATTGGCTTAATAGAAATGGTAGTGATTTTGCCTACACCATAAAAACAGTGGATGAGGTTAATTTGGCTGACGGCTTGGCATCAACAATAGAAGCAATGGGAGCGCAAAAGGAACTGGCGCAGTTGGCAAAGACAAGAGCATTGCACATAAACACCGGCTTATGGTTATTGGGAAATAAAAAAGAAATTTCATGACATGGAAGACAAGCAAAAGAGATATAAGCGATTATCAGAAGGAAGTCCGGTTGAGATAATAGAAACATTATTGAACTCAATGGACAACTTCTTTAATAGAGAAATTGACAGTGCGGCAGGTAGCGAATTGTGGTACTTAGTGCTTCTTGGCGACCACGCCGTTGCCTTAACTATATCTGAAGGTCTTTTTGGCGAAGCCGGATTGTCTGGTTTTAAGATATTTCTTGAGAAATTTGTCGATAAGGATAAGAGCGGCTATAACTTCTCTGTTATTGCTCAAGACATACACAACTGGCGTAATGTTATCGCCCACCAATGGCTGTCAGCATCGGGTTATTCGTTTGGAATAGATATGGAAATGTCTGTCGGCTGGGAGAAAAGAGGCGAAATTACCTATTTCAATCCTCGTTTATATCACCAATCCTTTAAGGGTGCTTTTGGTGCTGGTGGAAAGATTTGGAAGTATGAACAGATATTAACTGACGAACAGATGCAAGGTGCTAAAGAAAGATTATTGAAAAAGTACATGGAACGATAAAAATATGGTAGATAAACCCTTGCAGCAACAAACAGATTATTTACTAGAAATCGTACTTAAAAACCCTTACATTTCGACCATTCTTAACGGAAATCCTTTTCCGAAATATGATAACTGGTATTTGGGTGCTGGGTGTATATGCCAAAGTGTTTGGAACCATCTTTCGGATAAGAAAATAACAGATGGTATAAAAGATTATGATTTGGTTTATTATAACGCTAAAGATATTAGCAAAGAGAGTGAGGAGAAAGAACAAGAACGAATAAGGAGTTTATTTTTATCTATACAAGCTGAAATAGAAGTTGTTAATGAGGCAAGAGTCCATCTGTGGTTTGAGCAAGATTTTGGAAAAAAGATTGACCAGCTTAAATCTTGCGAGGACGCAATCAATCGCTGGCCTACCACTGCAACTTCGGTTGGAGTAAATAAAATCAACGGTAAGTTAAATGTCTATGCTCCTTATGGTTTGAATGACCTGTTTGGAATGGTAGTAAGACCTAATAAACCATCCGTTATTAAATGGGTGTATGAGAAGAAGGTTGAAAAGTGGACTAAAAAGTGGCCCGACTTAAAAGTTATTCCTTGGAAGCAAATATGAGTAAAGAACATTCAGTAATTGTTATCCCCGGACTAGGAAATGATACTTCTAAGCTGGAATGGGCAATTCAACATTGGCGTAATCATGGATTGGAACCACTAGTGCATTCCGTTGATTGGCATAAGGATGAGTTTCAGTCAAAATTGGAACGGCTCGTAGACCTTGTTGACGAACTTTCTGATAAAGGCGATGTGGTTTCTTTGGTTGGAACAAGTGCTGGTGGAAGTGCGGTTTTGAACGCTTTCATTGAGCGAAAAGATGTGATTCATAGAGTAGTGAATGTTTGCGGAAGATTGAGAACTGGCGCACAGGCAGGATTTCGTTCTTTTGAAGCAAGAACTGCCTCAAGTCCGGCATTTGCTCAGGCAGTCAAATTGTTTGAAAGTCGAGAAGATACCCTGACTGAAAGGGATAGACAAAAAATAATGACGGTCAGAGCAATGTTTGGCGATGAACTGGTCCCAGGAGATACAACTATTTTGGAAGGAGCTTATAATACACAAGTTCCAACACCTGAACATATGCTTAGCATCGGTGCGGCACTGACAATTTTTTCTCAGCCAGTCATTCTATTTTTGAAAGGCGAACAGATTCGATGACTCCTGATGATACTTTTTTGCGCTTGCACATAAGCTAATTGTGCCTTCAGGTAATGTCTTTCTTCATCTGTTCAAACTCTTTCTTGTCAATTTCGCCTTTGGCATAACGCTCTTTGAGAATGTCCAACGGTGATCTTCCTTTGTCACCGCTTCTTCCTGAACCGCCAAGATAGCGGAAAAGAGCAACGACACCAAGAATAAGGAGTGCCCAAAAAATAAGCATTGGTATCCATCCCAAAAGACCAAAGCCACCCATCATAGGATTTCCACCTCCTCCCATCATCCACATCATCGGCATAAAACCAACTCCATTTGAAGGAACTTGAGCATTGGGTTCACAACCGCTTAACCTTTTGCCCATCGCAATATGCGCTTGTTCTTCGCCTTCTTCACCCATCATATTGGTCATCATTTGGTTCATCAGAACATGTCTTTGGGTATCACCGATAGATTGACCCATAAAATACTCTCCCAGAGAACCATATTGCTCATCAGTAAGATTTTTACATTCAAGCTGTTTT
>CAZLKE010000067.1:0-3829 GCA_964560075.1 uncultured Gammaproteobacteria bacterium
GATAATATGACAAATCTGGAGTTGGTGCTTAATATGTTGGCAGAAACGGCTACCACAGAAATTTCTCAAAAACGCAAGCCTAAAACTTTCCCTGAGAATAGAAAAGTTGCTACAGAAGGTGGCACTATTGCCGGAAATGCCAGGAAACAAATCGAAGTAAAAAGCGGCAGAAAGGTAATCACGAAGAAAAATGCTAAGGATTTAAAACTTATTGGCTAAAGGAGGAAAAACTGCTTATCTTTGAGTGCTCTTTTAAAGCATTTAACTGTAACTGGAGATCTAGTGTGGCTAAATAGGTTCGAGCCAATTACGCTCTCCAGCTCCCAAATGGGCGGACCAAGGAGAAGGTCGGCGGTCCGAATCCACTCCACCGCTCCAATTGACAGTTATCTACAGAAATTAACAGAAAGTTACAATAAAACACTATGGCTGAACGAGAAAATCCCATGAAAGTTACCTTCGTAGGCACAAGTTGTATAGGCAAAACGACTCTTTTAGATGAATACAGAACGAAATTTAATGGGAATCCCAGAGTCAATATAGTAGATGAAGCGGCGAGGATTTATTTTACACAAAATCCTGGAACATCAAATAGATTTGGAAAAGAAGCTCAAGGGAGTGTACAGGCCTTAGCCTTACAGCAAGAACAGGCAGCACATGAATCGAAGGCAGAAGTAATATTATGTGATCGATCTGTTATAGACGCTGTCGTATATGTAAAAGCTAGTGGTGATCAAGAAGGAGCTTTGGAACTACTTGATAGAGTGAAGTTTTGGTTACCTACTTACAACAAATTTTTACTTCTTAATCCCACAGATGTTCCATACCAAACTGATGAAGTTCGCCAAGAGAGTGAGCAAGTAAGACAAGGCTTTCATAATGCATATTTGGAATTTTTTGAAGAGTCAGGAATACCTTATGAGTTGCTTAGTGGGACGTTAGAACAAAGAGTGGAACGAGTTGATGAAATCTTGAGTGAAAAAATATAAAAGCGAGCCCCCTAGCCAAGACGGTCTTTTGCCGACATTCGCTCCCTAATGATAAGGTACTTTCGCCACAGAGATCATTCAGCAGAGTCATTTTATCACGATGTTGATATACTTAGATATTGATGAAAAAGAAAATCTTAATTTTCCTGGTTGTATTTGGAGTTATTTTCCTTTCACTTTTCATTTTTGTTTTCTTTTATGCCGGACTTTATGAATTTATAGTTCCTACGAAACAACTTCCAATCAATACTCAAATTGAGGATCATACTACTGAAGTTGACGGTATAGTAATTCATTACAGAACTCTTGGTCAGGCAGAACAACAACCCCTTATCTTTATACATGGCTGGGGTGGGTCTTATACTAATAATGATCCGGTGACCACAGCACTCCATGAGCAAGGTTTCCGAGTATTCACGATGGAAATTCCAGGATTAGATCGCTCTACAACTCCAACAACCGCTTGGTCAAATGACGACTATGCTAAATTTTTCAACGAGGTTTTTCGGAAATTAGAAATAGAAAAGCCAATTATTGTTGGACAATCTTTTGGAGGAGGAATAGCTGCTTCATATGCTTCTCAATTCCCTCAAAATTTGAAGTATTTAGTATTGGTGGATTCAAACACAACCAATAAAGATATTTTATATCCAAAAATGGTACGACTTCTAGGAGACATATTTTCGTCAACTTTACAGTCAAATTGGATTCCTAATAGTATCAAAAATACTTTTATTAAATTGATGCTATCCGTGCCACCAGAGAAAATAAATGAATCGACACATGTGCAACGAGCTATTATGGGCGAAGCTTTTATAAAAACTCACACAGAAAATCAGTTCGAGAAATTGGAATCCATTTCCGTACCGACAATTTTAATTTGGGGAGAATCTGATAAGAAAGTGACTATAGATCAAGCAAGGAAAATGCAAAAAAGATTACAGAAATCAACATTAAGCACCTTGCCAGGAGGGCATACAGTGATTTATAAAGATCCTGATGTGGTAGCGAAACTTATCAAAACCGAGGTTAGTAAACTTGATGGTCAGATTAGCGATTGAAAATACTCTTGGAGCTCTTTATTTTTAAACGGTCTTTTAATACGTAAAGCTGTAAAATAAGTTTAGGAGTCACAAGATCGTATAGGTTCGAGCAAAGTACGGTGACCAGCTCCAGACGGGATAATGCCTCCAAAAAAGTCATTTTCCTTGATTTTAGCTTCGATATTTGGGTTCAATGTAATCATCTTTGTTTCAATGTCTTTGTGCCTAAACCACTTAACAAGAAGACAGGATTCGAACTTGAAGATCGCTAATTATGTATTTTGTATATATATGAAAAAGAAAGTACCAGAAATAACTAAAAGCCCAAATGCAGTAAAAAGCAGGAAAGCTTTTTGCCAAATTTTAGCAGCCTTAGGTTGGACCAAGGAACCCCAGAAACCATCTGTACCAGGGTCCATGCCATAACCTTGAATGGACTTAATTAAAGCTAATAAGGATCCTGCTCCTGTAAATAGACTAGCCAAAAGATTAAGTAGTATCAGATTAGTAGACTTTACATACAAAATAACTGTCACTAATACCCCAAGTGCCAAAATCCATTTTAATAAACTTCTTCGTTCCTTTTTTCTCATCACTATGACCTATTTATATAGAGTATCATAATTCATTATCGGTAAAAACTTCTCTTAATTTGATAAAATGTATTCGGATATTGTCTGGTGAGAGTTCGGAATAACTTGCATCTCCCGCTCCATACGGTGGTAAACCAGAACCATCTTTAGGTTGATATAACGCCCTAAACGGCGTGCGCCATTTTATCTCGGTAATTCGTTTTTCGTCAACAATAAAAGAAGATTTCATAGTAGTTTAACTTGAGGGTTTGATTTATCTAAAATTGCGGTCTGAATTTCTCCACCACAATATTTTTTAATAAGTTCTACCAATTCTGTAACTGCTTTTTGAATTTTTTCTCTATCGATGGGCGGTAAACCTTCAATAACAATAAAAGCATTTACTGTTTGTTCTGTTAATTTAGTTCGATCAACCTCTTTCCAATTCCAACGACGACAAATGGTGCCTTGATTGTCTTTATAAATAACTTCATTTGGGTAAGGAGGTCTTGCTTCTTGTTCTCCTAAAAGCACTACAGGAGTTTCGTTATCTCCTGCGAAAGTAAGTAAGACATTTCCTTCAATCTTTGCTAAATCTTCACCGCCAACGGGAACTAAATATTTCAAGGAAATAACATTATAAATATCTACCAACTTGTTAATATGACGAACTTGTTCACCCTTAAAAGTTCTCCTTAACAAATTTTCTATTGAAGAGGGATAGTCTTTTGGTTTTGCTCCGAATTTTCGATAGGCTTCTCTCCAAGGAATTATAAAAGGTTGTTCAACAATTGGAATATTTCCCATGTTTTCCAATGCGCTTTTTTCAGCACTTCTTAATAGATCAGCAACTTCAGGATGATTCCCTTTGTTATCAATATTATGTAATACAGCTACACCAAGTATAACTTCTGGGTATTGTTCAAATATTTTGTCTTCTATAATAAGTTTCATTTCTTTAATAATTTTTTACTTTGTCTCTTTGGCAAATAATTTTGTGTAGTTATTACTTTTCTGCCGGTTTCTTTCTCAAGATTAGACCTGGCATCTCCGGCAATTTTACCTCCACGTCTTGAAACTTGTTTGTTTTTCTCAAATCCTTTGGGATGTTCTGTTTTAGTAATTTCTGTAGTTGCTGCCTCACCAAGCTGGGAGAATAAAAGTTCCAAATCACTCATGTGATCTCGTAGATTTTGACGTTTGAGTCCTTTTATTTTCTTATATT
>CAZLKE010000068.1:0-3082 GCA_964560075.1 uncultured Gammaproteobacteria bacterium
CAACATTATCTACCCTGCCTGTTGCCCGTGAAGCACATTCTACCGTTGCATATAACGGCTACCTATTTGTCACCGGAGGGACACCTGATGACTCTACAGCTACATCAACTGTCTACTCAACTCAAATCAAACCCGATGGAACAATCGGTTCCTGGGCTACTCTTTCTACTATGCCTGCTGTAATGTACGCCCATTCAGCTGTAGCTGCCAATGGATACTTATTTGTAACAGGAGGTTACACAGGAGCAGCTGCGGTTTCAACTGTTTATTCTGCTCCAATTAATTCAGATGGGACGGTAGGAACCTGGGCTACTCTATCTACCATACCTGCTACCCGTTTCCGCCACTCAACAGTTGCCTATAACGGCTATCTATTTGTTATCGGTGGACAAACAGTCTCTACCGTTTACTCGGCTCCCATCAACTCCAACGGAACAATAGGCGCTTGGGCTACTTTATCAACCCTACCTGTTACCCTTCGTTACCACTCTGCTGTTGCCTATAACGGCTATTTATTTGCCATAGCCGGGTATAATGATGCTCCTAGTTCTGCTTCAACTGTTTATTCTGCTCCTATCAAGTCTGATGGGACAATTGGTTCATGGAATACGCTTTCGACAATACCTGCTGCTCGCTATGCCCATGCAACTGCTTTATATAATGGATACTTGTTTGTCACAGGAGGATGGGATTCTACTGATGCTATTGTCTCCACCGTCTACTCCGCCTCTCTAACCACTTCCCGTGCCTTTGTCTTTAATACTAGCTCAGATTATCCTTATGGAGCATCTACTATTGGTGGTTCAGCTTCTTTGTTTAGTCTTCAAAACAATGGGGACTCCAGGTTTAATGTTGATGCTCAGGGTAATGGGAGGTTTTTGGGTAGTGTCTATGCCCAGTCTGCTATCTTAGGTACTCCAGGAGGTGTGGGTGATTTAGCAGAGAATATGGAAGCTTCTGATCTATCGATAGAAGCCGGAGATGTAGTGTCAATCTCCTCTTCTGTCATTGCGATCCCGAGCGCAGTCGAGGGAGAAGCAATCTCTCTCAGTGGGATTGCCACGTCCTCCGATGTACATCGGAGTCCTCGCAATGACAATGGTGGAAAGCTGGTCAAGTCCTCTGTGCCTTATGACAACACTGTCATTGGAGTCATTTCGACTAAACCATCTTTGACATTTTCTCCTGACTTAACTAATGGCAGACCAGTGGCTCTGTCTGGAAGAGTACCTGTTAAAATCTCTTCTACTTCTGCTTCTATTAAATCCGGTGATTTCTTAACCTCTTCAACTGATTCTGGAAAAGCGATGAAAGCTGAGAGTTCTGGAATGATGATTGGAAAAGCTTTAGAAGACTGGAATCCATCAAGTGGAAAAAGTTCAATCTTAATGTTTATCAACACAACTTACGCTGATCCGACTAATATTCTAGCTAGTTTAACTATCGGTGAAGATGGAAATGTCCTGGGAGTAAATAATGTCATTGCGAGGTCCGACGTAACGTCGGAGCGTGGCAATCTAGCCTATCAAGAGATTGCTTCGTCTGGTTCGGCTTCGCTCACCATTCCTCGCAATGACACTACTAGTTTCTCTGAAGTAGCAACTAAGCTCAAAGAGATGGAAGAAAGAGTTAATCAGTTGACTACTCAACCAATTAACCAACCAACTACCCTATCTGTCCAAACAGAAGCTACACTCTCCGGAATACTCTCTGCTTACTCGGCTACTATTTCAGAGACCTTCAAAGCCTTAGGTGAAGTGTTTTTAGGCAAGACCACTATTGCCGGAGATTTATCTATTGATGGAACATTATCTCTTTCTGAAGATAGCATTAACTCCATGGATACTCTCTTTCTCCAATCCTCTCCTCTTTCATCTTTAGTTGACCTTTTTAATGGTTCAGTCATCATTGACAAAGACGGAAACATCAAAACTAAAGGAGTGCTTTCTGTCCAAAAAGTTGAGGTTTCCAATGAATCAGCAGGAACAGGCACAATTGAAAAAGGGAAAATTCAAGTTACAATTTCTACGCAGCTTCTAACTGAAAATTCTAAGATAATTATTACACCCAAGAAGCCGATCGGAATCGCTGTTACCGATCAGGTCATCGAAGATACTGGACTCAAAAACTTCACTGTTGAGATCAGTGAACCTTTGGACGAAGACCTGAAATTCGACTGGTGGATCGTAGATACTGAGCGCAGTCGAAGTGTCGTAGATACTGAGGAAAGTGGAGAGGTTATCAAAATCAATCCCAACCCTCTTGGATTCCTTCGAGTCCGAGACGTTCCGTCTGCATCAGGAGAGGAATTGGCCCAGGTCCTTCCTGGGGATGAGTTTGAAGTCTTAGAAGAAGAAAATGGCTGGTATAAGATAGAGTTCAAAGAAGGGCAAACAGGCTGGGTTAAGGGAAGTTATGTTAGTTTAGTGGAGTAATCGCGCAAGGCCTTTAGTAGGTCGGAATATCTGCAAAGTATAAACTAGTAGATCAATCGCTGAGTTATCACGCAAAGGAAATTTAAAATTAATTTATCTCTTAGATACAGAGCGTTTATACAGATCCAGATTCTCCAACGCGAGGCCTGTTCCAAGTGCTACACAATAAAGCGGATTCTCGGCCAAATGACAGGGAACGCCTGTTTGCTCTGTCATAAACTTATCAAGATTTGTCAGCTGGGATGTCCCTCCGCTCATAACTATCCCTTTATCAATAATGTCTGAAGCCAGCTCCGGCGGAGTCTGTTCTAAAACACCCTTAACTCCGCTTATAATCTTTCTTAAGGGATCTTGGATTGCCTCATGAATCTCTAAGGTGTTAACCTTAATAGTTTTAGGCAGTCCTGTTACCCCATCCCGCCCCCGCACTTCCATTTCTCTAATCTCAGAATTTTTTGGATAAGTAGCTGAGGCTATCTTTAGTTTGACATCTTCTGATTGGTGTTCGCCGATTATCAAACCATGTTTTTTGCGCACATGCGAGACGATCGCCTCATCTATCTTATTTCCTCCAACCCTGACGCTATTGTGGGCCACCACTCCACCCAAACAAATAACCGCTGCTTCGGCTGTTCCGCCACCAATGT
>CAZLKE010000068.1:3092-3671 GCA_964560075.1 uncultured Gammaproteobacteria bacterium
GGGTTTGCAATCGGTATATTGGCCCCAATTGCGGCTGCCAGCGGTTCGTCGATGAGATAAGCTGTCTTCGCTCCGGCAGACAGCGTAGCGTCCAAAACAGCCCTTCTTTCGACCGATGTTACACCAGCCGGAACACAAACCATCACCTCTGGTTTAAACACTCTTGTCCTGCCCACAACTCTGTCTACAAAGTACCGCAGCATGGCCTCGGTAATTACATAATCAGCGATCACCCCGTCCCTCATTGGACGGGTGGCCATAATATTTCCAGGAGTCCGGCCAAGCATCTCTTTGGCTTCATTGCCAACAGCCAGAACCCGATTGTCATCTACGGAAATGGCCACTACTGTTGGCTCGTTCATGACAATTCCAGTACCGGCAAGATATACAAGTGAGTTTGCAGTACCAAGATCAATTCCGATTCTTTTAGATAACTTAAACATACTACCCTCTACCTTCTATTGTCCAATTGTATCAACACAATGACCCTGTCTCAAGACTACTTAAATGGAACAAAAGTGATCAGGCATTAGGCACTAGTCCCTTATTTTAGGTTGATTCCAAACAGATTCGGCTTGT
>CAZLKE010000069.1:0-284 GCA_964560075.1 uncultured Gammaproteobacteria bacterium
TGCAGCGCTGGGTAGCTACGTTGCTGTTTGATAAGTGCTGAAAGCATCTAAGCACGAAACAAACCCCAAGATGAGGTATCTTTAAGACCCGTCGAAGACTACGACGTTGATAGGTTGGCGGTGTAAGTACTGTAAGGTATTTAGCCTACCAATACTAATGGTTGTAGTTGAGATTTTTTGACTCGCCCCGCTAAGCGGGGTAAGCCTTCTTTCCGTATTCACATTTTAGAGTGTAATAAGTTTTCGGGTTTTACTTCGGGTAGTTTGTAGTTAGTCTACCTCTT
>CAZLKE010000069.1:294-3646 GCA_964560075.1 uncultured Gammaproteobacteria bacterium
TGAAAGCATCTAAGCACGAAACAAACCCCAAGATGAGGTATCTTTAAGACCCGTAGAAGACTACTACGTTGATAGGCTGGCAGTGGAAGCGCGGTAACGCGTTAAGCTTACCAGTACTAATGGTCATAGTTGAGATTTTTTGTTAACGCCTTTAGGTCGTATTCACATTTTTTAGTACAAACCTTCTCCTAAACTAACTATTGACAAGACTTTCAGAAGCATTCTATAGTAAGTGTATGGATACTTCTGCCCGAAGATTTACTCCTTTTAAGTCAAATTCCGGTTTTTCCTTGGTTGAGCTTCTTGTTGTAGTGACCGTCATTGCCATCTTGTCTGTTATTGGTGTTGCGGTTTATCAAAATATTACATCTGGCGCTAAAGATGCCCAAAGAAAAGCGGATATAGATGCGATAGCCAGTGCACTTGAGAACAAAAAGATAAGTGACCCTAATCAGGCTGGTTACTATCTTACTGTAGGAGATAACGATTTTACGAATGGAAAAGTGCCTGCTGACCCGAAAAGCACCAGAAACTACTGTATCTCTACAGCCACAGACACAACTGTTCCGTCAACGCCGTCCGGTTGGGATACAGGTTGTCCTACAACTCCTGCCGGATATTCTGCTTTTACCGGTACTATGCCTGATAGTACAAAAACCTGGAAAATTTGTGCTGTTCTTGAAGACAAAACAACGGTTGCTTGTAAAATCAGTGCTACTAGATAACCCTTGCAAACACGACTGCCGATATTCTATTCTAAATTTATAGATTAAAATGAAAAAAAATTCAGGTTTCACCCTTATAAGGCTACTCCGCCATAGGCGGAGATCTTGTAAGGGTTTCACCCTTATTGAACTGATGGTAGCGGTTTCTATAATCGCTATCCTGGCCGTCATTGGGGTAGCAGTTTATGGAACTGTTCAGGAAAAATCCAGGGATGCCAGGAGAAAAGCTGATGTTGATGCCATTGCTAATGCTTACGAGCAAAATTATGATCCTGTCAAAAATAAATATAAACTCTTAGCTCAAACCGATTTTCAGAGTGGAAAGTTTCCTGCTCCTCCCGAGAAACCAAAGGGTTATTATGATGGGTTCAACTCCAGCCAATATTTTCAGCTTGATATTGCCAAAGGATCATCTTGGATGGTTTGCGCCAGATTAGAAGGACAACAATCTTTGTGTACACAAAATTCATCTAGTTGCTATTGTCGTGCCTCAACTCAGGGGTCAAAAGCTGAGATAATTTCTAGTGGAGGTGCTTTTTCGACTTTAATGTTAGGTGCTGATGGTAGTGCAGTACCCGTGTCGCCGATACCCACAGATGGTTTAGTTTTGTGGCTTCGGGCAGATGATATAAAGCAAAGCGACCCAACCCAAGTTAGCGGAAGCAACGTTATCAAATGGGTTAGCAGCCCATATTGCTGCAATAAAGATGCTATAAAAAAGGGTGCATATAATACACCTGTTCTTGTTTCCAACCAAATTAACGGTAAGCCTTTGGTGAGGTTTACTAACGCCTGTTGTTGGAGTGGTCAACAAGTTTTGGAAGTACCTGCACTTACAGGTAACACTTTCTGGACACTTATATTTGTAGGTCGTTATGTAAGCAACTATCCATTATCAATGGGAAACCCTCCCTGGGAAACTAATGTACCAAATGCAGGATTTTATATGGGTAATCAAATGCCATTTTACCAGGGGATTAGTAGTAGTAACAGGCAGTATAACCCATATAATAACTTCCCAAACTGGTCTTCAACCAATACGATAGTAACTTTATCTTATAACGGCAACCCCTTTTGTTATTTGTTATTAAACTCTACAAACTGTTCAGGTTATAACGGTAATATAACAAACACTTCTTTTACAGAAAACTTTCTTATAGGAGGTATATTGAGCAATTCTAGTATTGTAGGATGGTTTGGTAGTGCTGATTTTGCGGAGATAATAATGTATAACCGCCCGCTGGCTGGTTCAGCAGCTGTGGATGCTGAGCGAAACGAAGTAATTAATTATCTGAAAAGCAAATACGGATTGTGATGATAAAACTTAGACGCAACTTAGATGGTTTTACCCTAATTGAACTTTTAGTAGTAGTTGGAATAATCGCTGTTTTGGCAGCGGTTGGGATTGCTATCTATTCTGGAACTTTGAAATCTTCCCGAGACTCCAAGCGCCGGGCAGATATTCAGGCTATCGCCAAAGCTTTGGAAGCTCATTATGACGGTGTTAATGCCCAGTACCCGGTTTTGGAAGATGGTTGGGTGGTAAATCCCGATGGCTCAACTTCTGTTCCGGCAGACCCATTGGAAGGAGAAGAAAGTTGTAACGGTAAAGTTTGCGCTTATTGTTTTGAAGGTTCCAGCCCTTGTACAAAAGATAACTTCAGCAGTTTTAAAAAGAATGCTGCCGGTTCGACATTCAAAATTTGTGCTAACTTAGAAAATACCAATATAATTAGTAGTGGAGTCTATTGTATATCTAGTCAACAATGAAAAACGGATTTACCTTGATTGAATTATTGGTTGGTGTATCAATTGCTGCAGTCCTAGCTCTGGTTGGATTGGTGCTTTTTACTGACTTACAGAAAAACGGAAGAGATACTAAGAGAAAAAAAGATATTGATGCTATCGCAACAGCACTTGAAACTCGATACACCTATTCTTCAAGTCCTAAATATCCGACAATAGACGATACTCTGTTTGCAAATGGTATTGTACCGAAACCTCCGGGTGGTACTACAGAAGCAGATTACTACTACTCTGGAGTTACCACGTCTGCCGGAGGAGATACATTTAAAATCTGCGCATTGTTAGAGAAAAGTACTGGAAATGCCGATGCAGACAAAAATTATATTAATACTAATAATGGAAAGTATTATTGCCGAAGCAGTCAGCAATAGTTGACAACTATGTTTTTGTGATACTATAAATTTATGAGAAATAAGGGCTTTACTTTGATTGAACTAATGGTAGCAATAACTATTGTGGCCATTTTGGCAACCATAGGTATGGTTCTTTATTCTCAAATTCAAAAAACCGCTCGAGATTCTAAGAGAGTAGGAGAATTGAATGAGATCAAAAAGGCTGCAATTACATATCAAACATCAAGGGGTTCTTTCCCCGAAAGGCTTAGTGATATAGCTACTTACTTTGAAAGAGGCGCTGCGCCGACAGACCCTAAAGGCACAGCATATTCTTATACTGTTTGCAGTACAGACTCAACCAGGTTTGCCGTATGTGCTGAGTTAGAGGACTGTGGAACCAGGTGTCATTCATTATCAGCTTCCGATGGGTGTTCTCTGGGTGCAGCCCAAGAAGGACAAAAGTATTATCGCGTAGGCAACTAATAT
>CAZLKE010000070.1:0-3607 GCA_964560075.1 uncultured Gammaproteobacteria bacterium
GTGGAATCCCTTCCTGGGCAGCAAGTACTGGTGGAGTGACCGGACTAAATTCACTCTCTGGAGCATTAACTATCTCTGGTACTTCCAATCAAGTGAGTGTCTCCTCATCTGGAACAACTATTACTTTATCTACTCCTCAAAGTATTGGGACTACTTCATCACCAACTTTTTCAGGACTAACAATCAGTGGATTATCTACTGCCGGAGTAGTACATAATGATGCAGACGGATTAGTTTCTACCTCAACTATTGTTAATGCTGATGTCTCAGTCTCTGCTGCGATTGCCTACTCTAAATTAAATCTAGCAAGTTCAATCACTGGTTCTGATTTAGCATCCAGTATCTCAATCTCCACCAGTGGCAGTTTTACTTCCTCCTCTGCTACCCCCATTACTCTCTCCTCCACTACTCCAGGAATCTCTATTGGTGATACTGGGACTTTAACTATTACTGATGGAACTAATACTCTTTTTTCCTTAGCTGATGCAGGAACTAGTGGCACACTCACTGTTGGAACTTTAACTCCTTCAAATGCTTTAGGTGTGGCTTATGGAGGTACTGGTGGGACAACTGCAGCTGGTGCCCGAACAAACTTAGGACTAGCTCTTGGTTCTGATGTCCAGGCTTATGATGCAACACTCGGATCTCTAGCTGCTTATACTACTAATGGATTACTTACTCAAACAGCTGCGGATACTTTTACTGGCAGAACTATTACTGGTACCTCTGGAACTATTACTGTATCAAATGGAGATGGAGTAGCTGGTAATCCTACCCTAACCATAGCTTCTGACTATTTAGGTCAAGCAAGTATTACTACACTTGGAACAATTGGTACAGGTATTTGGCAAGGAACAGCTGTGGCAGTAGCTTATGGAGGAACAGGTCAAATTACCTACACTGATGGACAATTATTAATTGGAAATACTACTGGTAATACTTTAACTAAAGCTACTCTAACAGCCGGATCTGGAGTGACAATCACTAATGGTAATGGCTCAATTGAAATAGCTGCCTCAGGAACAGGGGATATCACAGCAGTGGGATCAATGACTACTGGTGCGGCATTTGCTGATTCCACAGCTGATGATGATTGGTTAGGACTAGGAGCTTCAGCCGGCAGGATTGAGTTTGATGACCAAGCAACTGATGAAGTAAATATCTTAGATGCCAATGTCGGGATCGGAGATTCCTCTCCTGCAGCACTCTTTACTGTTGGCGATGGCGACAGGTTCCAGGTCAACTCAAGCGGACAAGTTACCTTAAACCCATCCTCCACTACTCCAATAGCCAATGTCACTAACTCCCAGACTCCAATCAGTGCCGGCACCACCGGAACCTATGCTACCTTAACCACCCTACCCACTACTCGCTATTCCCATCGAGCAGCTGTATATAACGGATATATATTCATTTCCGGAGGGCAGGGTTCTGGTGGCGCACTTTTCTCAACTGTCTATTCAGCTCAAATTAAATCAGACGGAACAATCGGATCTTGGGCAACACTTTCTACCTTACCCGAAGTAAAATACTACCATTCAATGGCAGCATATAATGGTTACCTCTATGTAACTGGAGGAGTTAGCCAGACCACTGTTTTTTCTGCCCAGATTAAATCTGATGGAACCATAGGTTCGTGGCTAACACTTACTAACCTTCCTCAAGATCTTGGTAACATGGCTACAGTAGCCTACAATGGATATTTATTTGTAACTGGTGGACAATGCCGTGCAGGTGCATCATGTTCAACCGGTGCAAGCGGAAGAGTATCAACTATATATTCGGCTCAAATCAAAGGAGATGGAGCAATAGGATCTTGGCAAACTCTTTCTACTCTTCCTCAAACTGTAGGCGATCATGTAGCAGTAGCATCTAATGGATACTTGTTTGTTGTTGGAGGTGTTGGCTCTGCTGGAGATAATAAAGTCTATTCTGCACCAATTAAAGCAGACGGGACTATTGGTGCTTGGTCTACTTTATCAAATTTAGCAGCAACTACTAATTGGTATCTCTCAGGTACTGTATATAACGGATATATCTACATCACTGGACCAGGAACAGGAGGAGGGTCATCAACTGTTTATTCAGCTCAGATTAATGCAAACGGATCAACTGGTTCTTGGGCAACCTTATCTACTTTACCTCAACTGGCTTCATATAATGCTACTGTTGCATCTAATGGATACTTGTTTGTGACTGGTGGTTGGACTGGTTCAGACGCCATCTCCACTGTTTACTCTGCCCCACTACAAAGCACTGCTCTAGCTACCAATACTTCCTCTACTCTCTCCAACGGTAATTTACTAGATCTTTGGAATAATTCTTCTTCCAAGCTCTCTGTTGATTACAATGGAAATTTAACTACTGCAGGCGGAGTGACTTTCGCCCCGAACCAGAGCGGTTCAGGGCCGTCGGCGACACTGACTAACGCACTGTCGCCTTTGGGCGCCGGCGGCATCGGCACCTGGTCTACTTTGGCTAATCTGCCAGCAGCTAGATACGCTCAAACTCTGACAACATATAACGGATATATTTTCCAAGTTGGAGGACATTCAGGTTCAGCTGTCACTTCAACTGTCTACTCTGCTAAAGTAAACCAGGATGGAACTATCGGAGCCTGGCAAACACTTTCTACTATTCCAGCCGTTCGTAACTACCATGCTTCAACAACATATAACGGCTATTTGTTTGTAGGTGGAGGAAATTCAGGTGCGGCTGCAGCTTCAACCCTCTATTCTGCCAAGATAAATAGTGATGGCACTATTGGAGCATGGGCTACTTTAACCAACCTCCCTGCAACCCTGCAAGGTTTTGGGCTTACTGCTACAAAGAGTTATTTATTTGCCACTGGTGGATATAATGGCTCAGCAGCAGTTTCGACTGTTTATTCAGCTCAAATCAAAGGAGATGGCACTATTGGAGCATGGGCTACATTGTCTGCTCTTCCAGCTCTCAATCAAAGACATGCCCTAACAAGCTATAACGACTATCTCTTTGTAATTGGCGGACACAATGGTTCAAGCGCCCTCTCAACCGCTTACGCTGCACGGGTTAAATCAGATGGCACAATAACGGGATGGTCAACTCTTTCCACAATCTCAGCAACTACCTACGATCTTGTTGCAACCACTTACAACGGCTACGTCTATATAACAGGAGGGTTCAATGGCTCTTCAGCACTTTCAACAGCTTATTCTGCTCAGATTAAATCAGACGGAACGATTGGAACTTGGGGAACTCTTCCTAATATATCTGCAACAACTTACCAACATGGAGCTATTGCTGCATATGGCTATCTCGTTATAGTCGCTGGCACTTCCAATGGAACGACGGCTCTGTCCACTGTCTACTCAGCTCCGCTTCAATCCACAGCTTTTGCTCTCCACGCTTCGGGGGCGCTGTCAACTGGAGCTTTAAATACTGGTCAAACTCAGACTTGGACAGCTGGGAATTTATTTGACTTATGGAATAATAACCAGTCTAAATTCTCTGTTGATTATGCTGGAAATGTTTCCACAACCGGAGGGATAAATTTCTCTCAGACTCAGGGATCAGCTGCTTCAGCAGCGTTTACTTCCAAAACCGACCAAATCGAAGCTGGCGGAAT
>CAZLKE010000071.1:0-588 GCA_964560075.1 uncultured Gammaproteobacteria bacterium
CATAACGCTTCCTTAATCTATAGAAGATAACTCTGGAGATTCCAAATTTTCGGCATACTTCTGATATGGTTATACCTCTTTTGACCATATCAAACATTATCCTTCTATCTCTAGGGCTTAAACCACTTGGATTCTGGCGAATAACACCTTTGTGATCTGTAGCAAATTGAAGGCGCAGCTCTCTCTTGTTTAAATTATTCCTCAAAAGAACATTCTGGATAGCATGACGGCTGACTTTTAAAGTCGGGCTTAAAACTGTGTGGAGCTGACTGACTGACTTTGTGGGATCGCAAGCAACAGTTTTTAAAATGCTCTGCTCAACACGCGGCGGTAATTGTCTTACAAACCGTTCAACTTTGGCCTTTTTAGGCAAAAGTGCCGCTTTTTGGCTATTTGATAAATTATATCTTTTAAGAAGTCTATAAAAGAGAACTCTGGAGATTGCAAACTTCCGGCAAAGGTTGCTAACCTTTTCCCCGTTTTGATAAGCTTGGATTAATTCTAGTCTTTGAGCTAAAGAGAGCTTGCTCTTCATTTAGGTTCTTAGCCCTAAATCGCTCCCCTTACACCTCTTACACCTCTAGATCT
>CAZLKE010000071.1:598-3470 GCA_964560075.1 uncultured Gammaproteobacteria bacterium
GTTCACCCTCCGGAAATCTCAGCACGAGGCGTGTACGAATAGTACCTGAAGCCGAGTGCTAAGATCAGGAGGGCCTCAATTAAAATGTTAACACCAAGTGGGTACTAATGCAAGATTTTTGACAATCATAAAACAAATCAAGGCTAAAACCCCAACTTAAGACCAGAGATAAACAACTGCACCAAAACCAAAATGAAATTAGCGAAAAAGTTAAAATTAGACTATTAAAATAACCTAAATCAAACAAGAAAAGAATTAGCACTCTTTTTGAATAAAAGTTAATTAGCCAGGGAATTAGCATAAAAAGTTAAATTTTAAGCAAATTTAGAATACCTAATTACTAAGGACTGGTTTTTTAAAGGAAGTTTATAGCTGATAGTAAAATATTATTTGTTTTAGCTTATTGTTGTTTTCACAGAAAATAATAAAAATTATCGTGAAATTATTATAAACTTTATTTGTAAACCATAAGTTGTGAAAAATAATCTAGCAATTTTGTGAAAAACTCGGTTTCTGCGTTTTTCAACTCACTCTTATCAATTTTCTATATCTTTTGTTAACTATACATATCTTTTAACTACTTATTATGTTATTCAATAACTAATGTAATCAAGATCACAAATCCCTTGTCAAAAGATTTTTAGACCCCTAAAATGATCAAGATGTTTAAAAAAATCTTTTTGACTGATTTAATCGCCGCTCTTGGCATCTTCGGTTCAACTTTAATTGTTTACATCCTTACCCTCTCGCGCTCTGTCTACTTTGGCGATAGCGGGGAATTTATTGCCGTTGCCAAGACCTTGGGAATTGCCCATCCTCCAGGTTATCCTCTCTACACCATGCTTGCCCACCTTTTTACTTATCTGCCCTTTGGAAATTTAGCATTTCGCGTCAATCTCTTCTCCGCTGTGACCTCCTCGCTAACCGTTATCGTTGTCTACTTTATCTGCTACAAATTAACCAAAAACAGACTAGCTTCAGCCTCTGCCAGCCTTTTCTTAGCCTTTTCCTACCTCTTCTGGCTCTATTCACTGGTTGCCGAGGTCTTTTCCCTAAACAATCTCTTTGTGGCTCTCATTATCCTAATTTCACTCCATATTTTTGAAAATCCCCAAGGTAAAAAACTCTTCTATCTTCTTGCCTTCGTTTTTGGTCTAGCCTTAACCAACCACCACACGATTCTATTCCTTACTCCTGCCCTTATCTTCTTAGTCTTAGCCACTAACCCCAAACTCCTCACTCAACCTAAATTCCTTCTTCCTGCTTCCTTCTTCTTTCTTCTTGGCCTTCTTCCTTATATTTACTTGCCCGTCAGAGCCTCTCAGAATCCCGTTCTTACTTGGGGTGATCCAACTACTCTCCAAAGATTCCTTGATGTCTTGCTGCGGCGGGAATATGGAACTTTATCTCTAAGTGCCGGAGTTGGCGTAAATCCGTTCACCATAAGTCCACTAATTTTTTATCTTATTTCCTCCTTTTGGCAATTTGCCGCAGTCGGCGCCATTCTGGCTCTTCTGGGAATCATCGCTCTCTATCAAAACAAAAAGGCCTTTATTTTTCTACTTTTAGCCTATCTATTTATTGGACCAGTCTTTGTCTTTCTAACTAAAACCTCTCCCGATAACGTTGGTATCGCTGGTGGTATTGAAAGATTTTTCCTGGCATCTCATGTCTTTTTTCCCATCTGGATAGCTATATCTTTCCAAATGTTGATAACCAATAAGTTAAAATTATTAAAATATGCTACATACCTCCTCCTTTTTGTACCAATTCTGCTTCTAATTTTAAATTTCGAAAAAGTCAATCAAAGCAAAAATTTTCTTTATGAGGAAATGGGCCAAAAAATGTTTGAAGTTATGCCCGAAAACTCGCTTTTGGTAACTTTCGGAGACAAAGGAACAATGATTGCCCGTTATTTTCAGGCTGGCTTGGGCCAAAGACGCGATGTAATTTTGGTAAACTTCCACTGGCTGCCAACCCCATGGTACAAGGAAAATCTTAAGCGCCAATATCCTAATTTTTCCTTCCCATATGATAAGTATCAACACATGAAACTTTCATCAATTGAAGCAGCTAAGATAATTTGCCTGGAAGTTGTTCCTAATATACCTACCTTTATCGAAGACCGCACTAATTTCTTTAATCCCTTAACTGACAAAAGCTGCTCTTATCACCCGCAGGGGCCCTTAATTAGACTCGATCTGCCGGATAAAAAAACCACCAATGATGAGTTAGAAGCGCAGGATCATGATTATTGGCAACCGCTGCAGCAAAAACTCAAAGAAGAAAATCCCAAAGATCTACGATCCAAAAGGGTTTTATTGGAGTATTCAAACGCTAAAACTTCATTAGGCATACTTTTGGGTACAATTGTTGGGAATCAAGCCGCCCTCAACGCCTACCTAGAAGCTTATGAAATCTCAAATTATAACGGGACAGCTGCCCATTTGACTGCCGAAATTTATCTTTCAAAAAACGACTTCCAACAAGCCTGGGAATGGGAACAAAAAGCGATAGGAGCCGAACCGAAGCTGGCCGAGCCTTACAACAATTTAGGAGTCCTGGCTATAAGATTAAAGCAAGATAACAAGGCTGCTATCTCTTACTTTCGCAAGTATTCATCGCTTGCAATCTCAAGTAACGAAAAACAACGGGTATTAAAAATTATCACAGAATTAGAAAAAAGCCCAAAATGAAATTAAACAAAAACCTTATAATCAATATTTCTTTCGCTCTCTCCCTACTTATCTTAACCTTGATAGTCTACATTATTACCCTTTCCCGCTCAGTTTACTTTGGCGATAGCGGGGAGTTTATTGCCGTTGCCAAGACCTTGGGTATTGCCCATCCTCCAGGTTATCCTCTCTACACC
>CAZLKE010000072.1:0-633 GCA_964560075.1 uncultured Gammaproteobacteria bacterium
AATTTTACTCTTAATTATTTATCCAGGGGGGTTGCAATCGTTTTTAGAACTCGTGATCAATTTTGATACTTTTTTTATGGTATAATTAGAGTATGTATAATTGGTCTACTGATGAAGAGAAGTTTAAAAAAAGTAATCCTAAAAAGTATAAATTATGGAGAATAACACAGCTTATTAATTATGGACTAGATGGGGAAAAGTATACTCACTACCGAACAATTTAACTTTTTGGAATATGCACAAGCACAAGCTTCCATAATCAAAAACTTCTACCTCACAGGTGGCACTGCCTTAGCTGAGTTTTATTTCCAACACCGTTTATCAGAAGATATTGACCTTTTTTCAGAAAGGTTGATTTTAGCTACTATCCATTTCCTAAAATTGAAGAAGGAACTCGCTTTGGTAAATTAGAAGTCTCCAGTATGTATGATATCGCTGTTAATCAAATTCATACTATTGCCTCCAGAACTCGAGCCAGAGACTATATTGATATGTTTTTTATTATTAAAAATTCCGATATACCCATTGATAAATACCTTGAAAAACTAAGACTTGATAGTAAGGCAAAATTTGACTGGCCTTTGGAGAATAAAAACCTTGTTGCTGCATTTTTAAAAGTTAAAGATTTAAAAT
>CAZLKE010000072.1:643-1971 GCA_964560075.1 uncultured Gammaproteobacteria bacterium
TAGAAGACCAAATATTTAAATAATCTTTCAACTTTAGTTTCTTGTCAATTGTCAATCAAAGCCTCAAATGTTAAGATAGCAAAGCTTATGCCCACAATCTCAACAGTTGATCTACTATCAAGTTTAAACCCAATCCAACAACAAGCAGTCAAAGAAACAGAAGGACCGGTTTTAGTTTTAGCCGGAGCAGGAAGCGGAAAAACTAAAGTCTTAACTCACAGAGTCGCTTACTTAATTGGCGAGAAAAAAGTTCAGGCAGAAAGTACCCTTGTCTTAACTTTCACGAACAAAGCCTCAGGCGAAATGCAGGAAAGAATCATAAAACTTTTGCAAAACGATAAACAACTAACGATAAACAACAAACCAATAATGGGCACTTTCCACTCTGTATTTTCCAAAATTTTGCGCAAAGAAGGATATAATACCGGCCTTTCAGTAAACTTTTCTATCTATGATGAAAATGATGCTTTGGACGCAATCAAAGAGGCGATGAGCAATTTGGATATTCCCCAAAAACAATTCTCCCCATCAGCAATTAGGCATACAATTTCTGGGGCTAAAAACGAAAATATCAATGAGCTGGAATACCCCCAATACGCCAGAGGTTATTTTCAAGAAAATGCGGCTAAAGTTTATATTGAATACCAAAAGATACTCCGGCGAAACCAAGCACTGGATTTTGATGATTTACTCATGCAAAGTATCCGGCTTTTTCAAAACCATCCCCAAGTTTTACAAAAATACCAGATCCAGTTTCGCTATATTTTAGTTGACGAGTATCAAGACACTAATTCAGCACAGTATTTACTTGTAAAATTACTAGCGCAAAGAAATAAAAATATCTGTGTAGTTGGAGATGCTTCCCAGGCAATTTACGGCTTCAGGGGTGCGGATTTTCGCAATATTGTTAATTTTAAGAAAGATTACCCAAATGCCAAAATCTTTAATTTAGAGCAAAACTACCGCTCTACTCAAGTGATCTTAGACGCAGCTCATTCAGTTATCTCTCTCAATAAATCCCATTCTATCTTATCTTTATGGCCTGATAAAAAAACCAGTGACAAGATCAAAGTTACTCAGGCAAAAAACGAGGTCGAAGAAGCGATATATGTTTTAAATGAGATCCAAAACTCTGGATTTCCTCTTTCCCACTTTGCAATTTTGTATCGAACTAATGCCCAATCCCGAAACTTAGAGGAGGTTTTCTTAAAAGGTGGGGTGCCATATATATTAGTTGGCGGTTTGAAGTTTTATGAGAGAAAAGAAATCAAAGACATTTTAGCCTACCTTCGTTTACTGCAAAATCCAGAGGATAGCGTCTCCAAAAA
>CAZLKE010000072.1:1981-3454 GCA_964560075.1 uncultured Gammaproteobacteria bacterium
AATTTTATCAGTTGATGGAAGAGATTGCTTCGTCCTCCGATGTACATCGGAGTCCTCGCAATCGTCCTCCTTCGTCCGGAACGGTTCGCCAATTGGCGAATGACGTCATTGCGAACGAAGTGAAGCAATCTCAAAACTATACTACCCTAGAATTAATGGATTTGATATTAAGCCAAACAGATTATCTCTCTATATTAGATGATGGTACAGAACAGGGAAAAATGCGGGTGGAAAACGTTAAAGAGCTTCGGTCTGTAGCTAACGAATTTCCAAACTTAGTGCAATTTTTAGAAAATGTAGCACTAGTCCAAGATACCCAAATGCCAGACCGCAACAACCCATTAGACAACCAAGATGCTGTCACATTGATGACAATCCATGCTTCCAAAGGTCTGGAGTTTCCAGTTGTCTTTTTAGTTGGCATGGAGGAAGGCTTATTTCCCCATTCCAGAGCGATGTTAAATCCTGATGAAATGGAAGAAGAGCGAAGGCTGTGTTATGTCGGGATCACTAGAGCCAAGGATAAACTCTTCTTAGTTTATACCAGGTCCAGGCTCTATTTCGGACAAAGGTCTAATAATCTAGTTTCCAGATTTTTAGCATGCATCCCCGAAGAATTGCTTGACTCTTCAGTTTCTTTTATAGATGACATTGACGATGACTGGATAAATTATTAATCTGCTATCATAGTTGCTAGTGGAAAAGTATGTGGTAGCAGTTGTACTTAGTGCCTGCCTAATTTTTTCTCTTGGTACTCGAATCAATTTCAAAACTACCCAAGCCTCAGAAATTACGCAAGAACAAGTTCTATCAATCCCCCAACCTATTAAAACTGATTCTGAGTTCCGCACAGAGCTTGAAACTAAACAAATAAAAATTGAAAGACAAATAGTATACAAAGATGATCCGGAAATGGAAATTGGAGAAGAGAAAGTAATCGAAGAAGGTTCAGATGGAGTTAAGACTCAAGTAATCAAGACCACCTATCATTTAGATAAAGTCTACGACCAAGAAGTTTTATCAACAGAGATCACTCCAGCTAAAGACAAAATCATTGGTAAAGGCACAAAGATAGTTTGGAGAACTGTAAACACCCCTTATGGAGAAATTAAGTATTGGCGGAAAATGCGCGTTTGGGCAACACATTATGATTCAAAATGCAGAGGCTGCGATGACTGGACAGCGATTGGGATACGACAAGGTAAAGGGGTCATTGCTGTTGATCCAAAAGTGATTAAGCTCAGGTCAAAAGTTTATGTTCCGGGGTATGGTTTGGCTGTTGCCGGAGATACAGGTGGAGCAATCAAAGGAAATATCATTGATTTAGGTTTTGAAGACGCCCACACTGCCGACTGGAGTGCCAGATTTGTGGATATCTACTTGCTAAACTAAGAGCCAGCTGGGGTTGGGTTAAAAGTGGAAATCATTTGCTCGATCTCTTTTGAATAATCAGTTTGAAAAAACCCTCTTTTT
>CAZLKE010000073.1:0-3160 GCA_964560075.1 uncultured Gammaproteobacteria bacterium
CCATCGGCGCCGGCGGCATCGGCACCTGGTCTACTCTGGCTAATCTACCCCAAACCCTTTACTATCATTCCTCAACAACCTACAACGGATACTTATTCATCACTGGAGGAGCAACAGTTTCCACTGTTTATTCAGCCCAGATTAAAGGTGATGGTACTCTTGGTGGTTGGCAAACTTTATCTACTATGCCAGCAGCATTGTACGGCCATGTAAGCGTTGCCTATAACGGGTATTTGTATATAGTTGGAGGAGCGACAGTTTCTACTGTTTATTCTGCTCCTATTAAATCTGATGGCACAATTGGGGCTTGGGCAACTTTATCTACTTTGCCGCAAACAATGTATGCTCATGGTGGTGCTGCCTATAACGGATATTTGTTTGTGACAGGAGGCTATAACACAGGAGCCATATCTACTGTTTATTCAGCCCAGATTAAAGGAGATGGAACCATCGGCTCTTGGGCAACGCTCTCTACTTTACCCCAAACTCTATATTGGCATAATACTGTTGCGTCTAATGGATACTTATTCGCCCTAGGGGGAAGCGGCGCTATCCTGTCAACAGTTTACTCTGCCAAGATTAATTCTGATGGAACTATTGGAGCTTGGGCAACGCTGTCTACTTTGCCTGCTGTTAGGCAAAATCTAGCAACTGTTGCCTATAATGGATATCTGTATGTTACAGGAGGATCAGCTAACGGAACTACAGGTACCTCAACAGTTTACTCTGCCAAGATTAATTCTGATGGAACCATTGGCTCTTGGGCAACACTGCCTACTTTATCGCAAGTATTATTCGGACACGCTGCTGCTGTCTATAATGGCTATCTATTCATCTCTGGAGGATACAATGCTATTTCCACTGTCTACTCTGCCCCCTTACAATCCACTGCTTTTGCTCTCCATGCCTCAGGGGCACTCAGCACCGGAGCACTCAATACTGGTCAAACTCAAACTTGGACTGCAGGGAATCTGTTTGATTTATGGAACAATAATCAATCGAAGTTTTCTGTTGATTATGCCGGGAATATGTCAACTACCGGAGGAATAAACTTCTCTCAGACTCAGGGAGCAGCTGCTTCAGCAGCGTTTACTTCCAAAACCGACCAAATCGAAGCTGGCGGAATCGGAACCTGGTCTACTCTGGCTAATCTTCCAGCCGTTAATCAATACAACGCTTCAGTTTCTTATAATGGTTACTTGTTTGTAATTGGTGGATATACTGGCTCTACCCAACTCTCAACCGTTTATTCTGCAAAAATTAATCCTGATGGGACAGTCGGAGGCTGGGCTACTTTGACTAATCTGCCTGTTACTCTCTACTACCACACTGCTGCTGCTTATAACGGGTATATATTTGTGACTGGTGGACAGACTAGCACTTCCATTTTGTCTACCGTTTATTCTGCAAAGATTAACTCAGATGGGACTATTGGTTCCTGGGCTACTCTTTCTACCCTCCCTACCATTGTTTATACCCACGCCTCAGTTGCATATAATGGCTACTTGTATGTGTTAGGAGGGAATAATAATTCTGTCAACATTTCTACTGTCTATTCTGCACCAATTAAAAGTGACGGGACTATTGGTGCTTGGGCGACTTTGTCTACTCTGCCTGTAATCCTTCGTTATCATTCTTCTGTCGCTTACAACAATTACTTGTTTGCTGTCGGTGGACACGTTTCTGCTGCTGTTTCTACTGTCTACTCAGCAAGAATCAAAGATGATGGAACAATTGGTTCTTGGGCGACTTTATCTACCTTACCTGCCCTACGCCGCCTCCATTTGTCAGTTACATACAATGGTTATTTGTATGTTTTAGGTGGAAATGATGGATTTTCCTACGCCTCTACTGTCTACTCAGCTAAGATTAATTCTGATGGAACAGTTGGTTCCTGGGCAACGCTACCTACTCTACCAGCAACATTATCTGATGGTATTGCTGGTACTGCGTATAATGGTTATATCTTCTTGACCGGTGGTTATAATGGTTCTGCGGTCGTCTCTACTGTCTACTCAGCTCCCTTACAATCAACTGCTTTTGTCTACAACACCACTAACACCTGGGCAACCGGAAATTTGATGGATGTTTGGAATAATGGATCTTCTAAACTGACTTTAGATAACTCTGGAAACTTATCTATTGGTGGTAAGTTTACCTCTAATGTAGTTCCTTCTGGAGATGGTCTGACTGGTAGCTACTCTACCTTAACCAATCTTCCTGCAGTTAGGTGGAACTATAACGGAGCAGCATATAATGGATATCTATTCGTCGCCGGAGGATCCAATGGTGCCGCACCTACATCCACTGTTTACTCAGCAAAAATCAACTCAGACGGGACAATTGGATCATGGGCTACTTTATCTACTATGCCTACAATTAACAATTTCCATGGAGTAGTAGCAGCCAAAGGTTATCTGTTTATAGTTGGAGGGTGTCCTGCCAATAATACTTGTGGCAGCGGTCAAGCTTACTCTACTGTTTATTCTGCCCAGATCAAGCCTGATGGAATAATCGGCTCTTGGGCGACACTATCTACATTACCAGCTCTAAATGGTGCTTCATCAGTTGTAGTTGCCAATGATTATATCTTTGTGATAGGCGGTTTTGACGGAGCCGCTTATGTCTCAACAGTTTACTCAGCCCAGATTAAGTCTGATGGAACAGTTGGGTCTTGGGGAACAAGAACTGCTTTACCGGCCACAAAATCTACAACTGGTGGTGCTTTTTATAGCGGATATCTATTTGTCGCAGGAGGTGTGACAACAGGTAGCGTCATCACTTCAACTGTTTATTCGGCTCCGGTTAATTCAGATGGAACTATTGGTTCTTGGCAAACACTCTCTACGTTACCAGCAGTAAATAATTACAATGGATTAACAGCATACAATGGCTATCTTTATAGTATTGGAGGGTGTAGTGCATCATTCAGCTGTAATTCATATTCCACTGTCTATTCAGCACCAATTAAATCAGACGGGACAATTGGTGCCTGGTCAACACTAACTACTTTGCCTGCTTTAAAAGGTGGTCCGGCAACTGCTATTTACAATGGATACTTATTTGTAGCAGGCGGACATGATGGCTCAGCTGCAACCTCCACAGTCTACTCTGCCTCACTAACCACTTCCCGGGCCTTTGTCTTTAATACTAGCTCAGA
>CAZLKE010000073.1:3170-3399 GCA_964560075.1 uncultured Gammaproteobacteria bacterium
TATCCTTATGGAGCATCGACTGTTGGTGGTTCAGCTTCTTTGTTTAGTATTCAAAACAATGGAGATGCCAGGTTTAATGTGGATGCCCAGGGGAATGGGAGGTTTTTAGGTTCTGTCTATGCTCAGTCTGCAATACTTGGTACTCCGGGAGGTGTGGGTGATTTAGCAGAGAATATGGAAGCAGCTGACGAAAGCATCGAGGCGGGGGATGTAGTGTCAATCTCCTCTT
>CAZLKE010000074.1:0-3361 GCA_964560075.1 uncultured Gammaproteobacteria bacterium
ACTAGTTTAAATGATAAAGTTTTAAACTCTATGATTAAAAGTGCAAAAAAGTATCCCTTCACCTTAAACTAAATATAGCGTAAATTTATGGGATATGCCAGTAGAGGGTGACAATGCTATTTTTATGGTCAACGAACACTCCTTTACCAATAGTGCTAGTTAAGTAGCAAGGCTTGGTGTCTTGGGTCGTGTATGATTCTCCGTCTAAAACTGCATAGATAGAAGCAGGATAATCGGCAATATCAAGTCCAGAATGAGTTCCTAAGAAATATTTTTCTCCGAATGTTGTGGTAATTTTCCCTTCAGAATAATTGGATGTTGGTTTATGAAATTGTCCGGATTGAATATAGGGAAGAGGGTTTACCTTATTCTCTCTGCCTATAATAATCCCGTTTTCTACTCTGGCAGGAGTCATCACTTCAAAATGCAAATGCGGTCCTGTAGAACAGCCGGTATTTCCAACAGAAGCTATTGTTGTGCCTCTGGAAACAGGTCCAAGTTTAGCTCCTCTGGAGGCTAAAGCTCGGGCGATAGACTCTGTATCTGCCCGGAGTCTAACAAGCAAGGCTTGGAATTTTACTTCGTCGTTTTGGGTGACTTTAAGAAGTTCTGCTTTTGCTTGTTTTTGCTCTTCCAGCTCATGTTGATATTTTTCCAACTGATCCTGGTATTTTTTCTGCTCGTCTTGTCTTTTTTGCTTGTCATCCCTTTGGTCGTTATATAAAGATTTAGTGGCCTGAAGGTCATATAAATATTTTTTCTCTTCTGCTTGAACTGTTTCGACATACTTTACTTTCCGAAGCAAATCGGCGAATCCAAAAGATGAAAAGAAAAGGTCAAGTGTATTTGTGTTGCTGTACTTATAGGTCTTGATTATCATATTAAGTAAAGCCTCAGACAACCTATCGATATTGGCAGATATCCTTGTCATCCTGGTTTCCAGATCACTAATCTCTTTGTTGAGTTTGGCGATTTTAAAATTTGTTTCTTCAATCCGGAGTTTAGTAAGGGCTGTTTGGCTATCTATTGCCGTAAGTTGGGATTTAAGAGTCTTTTCTTGTTGTTTAGTTTCATTGAGTTGTGTTTGAACTCTTTTGATCTCTTCTTGTTTTTCCCGAAGTTGTTTGTCGAGATCCTCTTCTGCATAGGCTAAAGGTACAAAAATTAAACTCAAGTAAACAACAAGAGTTAGTAAAATTAGGAATTTTTTCATTTTTTATTTTAAATCCGAAGATATCTTCTTACTGCTGCGTATGAGCCGAAAAAGCCTATAATCAAGGCCAGAAGTAGTTCTACTAAGAAAAGTCCTAAGAACACTATTGGTGAAATGGATAGTAATTTAACTTCTGCCATATTTCTTTCTATGAAAGGCGCAAAGTACCATAAAAGCACCAGGCTAGAAATCCAAGCAAAAACAGCTCCAACTACTCCATAAAACATGCCTTCAAGTAAAAACGGCATCCGGATAAACCAATTGGAAGCCCCGAGTAATTTCATTGTCTCAATTTCAGATCTCCTAAGCCGGATCTTAAAACCAATCACCATTAAGATAACCAAGGTAGCAAAGGTAGCTAGAAAACTAATTAAAACGAGTCCTACAAAGCGGATAATCTCTGTTGCTTTATTTAAAGATTCCACTACATCTTCTGGATATACAACTTCCTCTACAACCGGCTCTTGTTTTAAAATTTCTGCAATCGGCCCTAAGTCTTTTGGGGTAATTGCTGATATTTCCAAAGATGCCGGGAGGATATTGGCTGTTACAAGCTCAAGCAGAATTGGTTTGTCCTTGTTTCTTTCTTTGTATATTTCGAGCGCTTCTTGTTTGGAAATATATTTTAGGTTTGTAACTTTACCGGTTGCCACCAGTGATTCTTTTATTAAATTAATATCAGAATCAGTTGTGCCGTCTTTAAAGAAGGCTATTGCTTGTGGTTTACTTTCGTAGTACTGCAGTATTTTTTGAGATCCGAGTGCAATTAACAAAAACACAGACACTACTAAAAATGTTAGAAACATTACCATTGAAGCGGTTAGTGCCTGATAAGGTGCTCTGCGGATATTTCTTTTTACAAATTTAATGTAACTCATATTTTCCCTCCTTATTATCTTTAACTACTTTTCCTCCTTTGATGTAAACCACACGCCTTTTTAAGGTGTTTACAATCTCAACGTTATGGGTGGCCATTAAAACAGTTGTTCCCCAAGAATTTATCTCATTTAAAAGTTGTATTACTCCCCAGGCTGTTTGAGGATCTAGATCTCCTGTAGGTTCATCTGCCAAAAGCAGGTCTGGTTTGGAAATTATAGCTCTGGCAATTGCGGTTCTTTGAGCCTCTCCTCCAGAAAGTTGCTGCGGGAACAAATTTCTACGGTCCCAAATCTCAAAAAGTTTTAGTATCCGTTCGACTTCTTTTTTGATTTCTTTATCACTAAAATCTCTCACCTCAAGTGCTAATGCTACGTTCTCAAATACTGTCCGGTCATCAAGTAGTTTAAAGTCTTGAAACACAAACCCTAGTTTTCTTCGATAAATAAGAGTTTCTTTACTATTTAATTTATTAATATCAATATTATCGACAAGTATTTTTCCTGAAGTTGGGATATATTCTTTTGCCAGCAGCCGAAGTAGTGTTGATTTACCAGCCCCAGAGGGGCCAACTAGAAACACAAACTCACCACCCTCAATTCTCAAATCTACATCTGAAAGGGCAGAACTTGTTGAACCAAATTTTTTACTAACATTCTCAAATTTGATAATCATGAATGGAGGCGAGCAAACTACTCAATCTCTTCAACTCTACCAACGTCCATTAGCCAGCCTTCTTTAATTGCTTTTTGTGTTTCTCCGAATACTTTTACTTTTTTACCTTCATATAAAGAAAGATCCACCACCGAAGAAGTCAAGGTGACTGGAACAGCGCCGTCTCTGACTAAAATATGGGTGCCTTCTGTGTATTCTTCTGCTTTAGTTGGTTCTGGCTTTTTGGCAATTTTTCCTTGGGCAAAATCTCTAAATGTTCTGGTATCTTGTTGGGCTGCTTTGACAGGACCTGATGAATCTGTTTTAGATTCAGAACTACTTTTTTCTGAGGAGGATAGGAAATAACCAGTAGATAACCCTGCCAGTAAAGATGCAATAATTACACCGGCTACGATCTTACCAAACTTAGGGGAAGAGTTTAATTTATGGAGAAGATTACTTGGTTCCATGTAAATTTTATTTTATCTTAAAGTTAGAAAGTAATCAAGCAATTATAGAGTATGAATTCAGTTTTCTCCAGTAGTCCGTCATTGCGAGCGTAGCGAAGCAATCCCTGCCTGCCTGCAGGCTGGTTATTAGATCGCCGCGTCCTCCGAT
>CAZLKE010000075.1:0-3342 GCA_964560075.1 uncultured Gammaproteobacteria bacterium
TAGCAGACCAATGGACGATAAGCCATCAGCAAAAATCAACGTTCCTTCGCAGCGCACTCAAGAAAATTTTAGCAGCACCAGAGCTAAAATTAGCAACTGTTTCCAACGCTTCCGGCCCTGATTATTTTGAGGTAAGGATTCACCGCCTGATAAATCCAGGGACCAAATGTAGGTTTAGACCATCATTAATTAGTTTACTCACGACTTTTTTATTTGTTCTCATAAGTTGGTTTTTGCTCCAAACTCCGGCTAGCGCTTTTCATACGGATTCTATGGAAACTTCGACTTATTTTTTATGCTCAGCAGACCAGTCTTGCTCAGAGCAGTGTCACACTGACACCGATAAGCCAACAAACTATATCCCAGCTGATCTGTTCTTACCGGAAAAGAAATGTGACGACTATCCGGAAGAAGTAAACAAGCCGCAGCTTTCTGAGTATCAAGCGCCTCTTCTTAGTCACTGATTGATCGTTTCCTCATTGACAAAGCCAGGATTATTCTACTACACTAAGTAGTAGTCTATCTAGAAAGGAGGTGCCTTATGACAGAGAATCAACGGACAGAAACAAACGCAACACATCATTCCCCTAGTCAAGAAAATAATAATACCGTAGTATTGCGTGTCCCAAAACCTAACTTACAAATTGTAGTGCTTGGACTGATAGCTGTAATTACTCTTTTCCAAACGTTTCAATTAGTACGCATCAGCTCTAAAGCCAGCACTGCTCCAGTAAAAGCTGCTCCGGCTGCTACAACAAACACTGGAACCGGTACGGGAAGCAATACAGATGTGCCACAATCAATGGTTGGGGGTTGCTAAGCTGGATGCACGGGCTGTCTAAATACTATGAATAGGAAAGATGTTGTATCTAGTATCGTTTCAAATATTACATGGTCAAAGATAATTTTGATTGTTACACTTGCCGCGACTGTTATCGGAGCACTTGTTTCTACTAAAATCCTTGTGGCTGTTAATAAAAATATTTCTGCTGCAAAAGAAGCAGCTCGTCCTGCCAATGTGAGGATTATTAAAATAACTACTCCAAATTGTCAGGATTGCTTTAATGTTGATACTGCTGTCAACGACTTTAAGAAGCAAAATGTTAAAGTAGAAGAAGAAAAAACCTTAACTTTTGATTCGCCGGAAGCTAGTGCCTCTATCAAAGAGTTTGCTATTAAAAGAGTTCCAGCTTATATTGTTTCTGGAGAAGTAAGTAAAAATAATCTTGAAGGCTTTGTTAAAAATAATGGTGAAATAAAGGATGGTCAGTTTGTCTTTACCAAAGTTACTCCTGTTTTTATTGATACTGAAACTAAGCAAGAGGTAGGTAAGGTGATAGCTATAGTACTCAGTGAATTGACAGTTTTAAAAAAGCTGGAGTAAAAATTACAGATACCAATGAAGTCGTCTGGAATTCATTTAAAGGCCAAAAACTTATTAATCAATACAAAATCACAAAAGTACCAACTTTTATCCTTTCATCAGATATAGATTTTTATGATAATGTTAAATCCAGTTGGACAAACCTTGGTACAGTTGAGCAGGATAAAACTTACGTAGCACGTAACTTATTTTTACCATATAGAGATTTAGAGAAGAATCAGATCCTAGGTTTAGTTGATTTAATCTATTTAACCGACTCAAGTTGTAGCGAATGTTATAAAGCAGATGCAGTTCAAAAACCTATTCTCAAACAAGGATATGGTGTAGGTATCCGATCTGAACGGACTGTTGATGTATCTTCAGGTGAGGGGCAGGGTTTAATTAGCAAGTATAAGATTACCAAGGTTCCTACTATTCTTACGTCACCCGAATCAGACCAGTATACGAATTTGAAGAATGTTTGGAAAAATGTAGGAACCGTTGAGTTGGATGGCTGGTATGTATTTAGAGAGATGCAACAGCTGAGGGGAGTAATTTATAAGGATTTAACGACTAGTCAGATAGTTGGTAAGGTTCAGTCAGCTATACCATCTGCCACGCCAAGCGAAACAAAACAATAAAAATGGATAGAAGAATCGTTATTATACCAATACAAAGAATATTTGTTTTTACCTTAGCAGGAGTTTTTCTTATAAATCAACTTCTGATGGCTCAAGTTTCCGCAGCAATGGGCATGACTCAACCAAGATCCACTTATACTATTATTGCTCCGAAGATAAATTCTGATGGAAAAACTACTTCATTGTTTGAATGGCCGACAATCACGCAGGTTCTGGCTAACCCAAATTCAGGAAATGCGCTTGCTGATGCCAAGGTGGTAATGATTGCAACCGGTAAACCTTTTTATGCTCCTGATGATGTTGCTTTTGACGATCCTATAAATGCCCAAAAGAAATGGGGAGCGTTTGAAACTTCCATTAAATTATCAACGGAACAGGAAGCAAGATATCAAAAGCTGATCTCTACTATGATGACTTGTAGCTACTGCTGTGGAGGGCCCAACAATGTGACAATGAATAAAAACTGCGGATGTGCCCATGCAAAGGCAGTCAGGGGTTTTTACCGCTTTATGATTCAAAATTATGGCGATAAATACTCTGATGAACAATTAGTAGGTGAATCCCATCGCTGGTATGCCCTTTGGTATCCTAAAGGAATGCTGGAAGATTATCTGTTAGCAACCGGGAATGACAGCGCCCTCCCCCATGAGTCACATGGGGGTGCAGGTTCTGATGGAAGGCATGGGCTTTAAAAATGATTAATTTAACCGATTACACTGATTTTTTTCTGTTTTTAGGTGGTGTCCTGATCGTCGGAGGTATAATTTACTTCCTTTTTCGTCATTCTTGGCAAAATATTTTCATCTCGGAGCAAGAGTTATCTAAGCTTAAAATTTCGAAACAGGCACCTACTACACAAATACAATTTCAGACACTCCCTAAATATACTGGCTCACAAGCTTTAATGAAAAAGTTAAGCGTGATCCTCTTAATCGTAATTATTGGAGCATTTTTATTTAACCAATTCTTAATGTGGAGGATGAATTCTTCCAGTTTTTTGAGCAAACTTTTCAATATAAATATTACCATTACCAAAAAGTAAGAAATATATGACGACAGAAACTAAAGTGATTATAGGAGCTGTAATAGCCACCGTTATTCTTCTTGGTGGTGGTATCTGGTTTTTAAGTATTCAAGGTGCTAAGGAACAAACGAAGTTGAGTAAATCCTTAATAGGTGAGGCTATTGCCAATCAGGGGGCAAACCATGTACCAGAAGGTACAAAAGAGGAGTACAGTACAAATCCGCCAACATCCGGTCCGCATTATGCAAATTCTCAACCGGCCGGTATCTATGATAAGCCTGCACCGGATGGAAACCTGATTCATAGTATGGAAC
>CAZLKE010000076.1:0-474 GCA_964560075.1 uncultured Gammaproteobacteria bacterium
ATTATTGGATCAAAATGAGCGTATTCCAAAATACGAATACTGTTTCTTATTGAACGTGAAATAGCTCCACTTGCTCCCCTTGAGGCAATACTTCGAATATAGATTCCAGAATCTGTGGATTCGATCATTCTTACTCTATCACCTAAAATTGCACCACCTGACACATGACTTGTTGGATCTATTGCCAAAACAGCTGGTGTAATGCCTAGTTTCTTTAGTTCAAGAATAGTTTTGTTTATCAATGAACTTTTCCCTGCACCGGCAGGACCTGTTATACCAATAATTATTGAATTCCCAGACTCTTTGAATATTTTTTTGATTAACTTTTTTGATTCACTTTTATTATTTTCAATAATTGAGATGGCTTTCGCAATAGCTTGTCGCTTCCCTTTTTTTAAATCAGATATTAATTCCAAATATAGTTATCACCTTTAACCACAATAAAATCTTACCAACTAACCATACCTAAATCGT
>CAZLKE010000076.1:484-3256 GCA_964560075.1 uncultured Gammaproteobacteria bacterium
GACTTGTTCAAATTTTGTAATGGTTCCGTCTGGTGCAAATAATCTTATGATCAAATTTTCGTTCGATATGGCATTTCCGTATACAAAAAGCGGTTGACCATCAGTATAGACTTGGCTGTCAGTAAATACATCTAATTGTTCGGCAAAACTTGCAATGGGATTAATTGCTAATAACATAAGAAGAAAAATTGCGATTATTGGTTTCAACTGATTTTCTGATAACAATCCTATAGATATTACTTCTGATAAATTGATCTACAATAGCCTTTGTTTTGTTTGTTAAAAAAAAGAAAAAAAGGGAAATTGAGTTTGTTTTTTCTAGTCTTAGCTTACGTTAATTGATGTAGTTACAGTTGGTGATAGTGCAGTTGGGTTATCTACGCTTTCCCAGACAAACACAGTTGCTGTGTATGTTCCGGCTGCGTCAGGTATCCATGACAATGCTGGGCTAAATGATTGTCCAGCGGTTAGTGAGCCTGTAATCCATGCTAGTGAGACTGTGACGCCTGATTCATCCTGAATCTGTACCAAGTATGCAAACTTTTGATCTCTGTCCTGGCCGTTTGATAGGTCGGCTGCAATCTGTACCTGTTGGTCTACGCTAACTGATGTTAGTGAGTTGCCAAAGGCATCAACCACTCTTGCATTAGAAGGCGGAGCTCTTTCAAGAGGTGGAACTATAGTTCCAATGATTGCGGTTCCAGTGACTTCGAGTTCGTCTGCTGTTGTGTACGGATCAGGTAGTGTATTGTCCTCGTATTCTGCGGTGATTGTGTCACCTTCTGCGACTCGGAGTCTGTGGCCGGATGACTCGTCAGTAATGGTGAAGAACACCGTACCTTCGAATATACCAGTTGCCTCGTTTGTCTCAGTTACAGTCAAGTCAATACCACCTGCGTCAGAATCTGACCAAACATCGACGTTATAGTTGTCGACTGATTCTGGGTTAAGGTTCATGTCTGGATCAACTACACGTACTACACCTGTTCCTGTTGCAGGATAGCTTGCTTCAAGCCAGCTAACCTCGCCAATATTCCATCTGATTAATGCAGATCCGACTACTGTTTCATCTTCGTTGAACTCAAATGATACAGTAAGACCATCGTTGTCAGTTGCAGAGAGCTTGCCATCAGTTGGTCCACTACCTGTTTGGGTATTGGATGCTGTGATATCGTTGCCTGTGGAGTCGCCTGTTGAGGCGTCGCCATCTGCATCGTGTTTAAAGCCAGCAAGTATTACTTCGCCTGTGAAGATACCTGTGTCGGTACCTGTCTCAGTAAGCTTGTACTGGGTTAGCTTTGCTGCTCTTGTCTGAACGATAATCTTGTCATCGGCTGTTTCACCAACTTCATCAACTAGGTTTGAGTCAAAGTTGTGATCTGGTGCAACTATTGTGATAAAGACCTTGTCAGTCCATGTGTAGACTTTTTGGTCTAGCTCAACTGTTGCGCCAAAGTTGGATGTGAATATTACTAGGTTAATGTCTTGTTCCTCTTCGCCTACAAAGTCAGCACCGGATGGACCCCAGTCAGTGTACTCGAGCTCAACTTTTTCACCTCTATCCAGTTTCTGGCTGTTTAGGGTGTTTGGAATCTCGATTACAATCTGGAATATTCCAGTAGAATCACCTGTCTCTCTAAAGTTGGATGGTTCTGGGTCAAATGCTGATGCGTCTGTGGTGGAGCCTCGTACTGATGCAAGATTGCCCATTGTTATTTCAGCTGCATCAGAGTCCCATTCGATCAAGTCAAGATCGTATGTCTCTGCAGTGTCATTATCCCTGTCAAAGTCTGGCTCAATTAGGGTCAAGATCATATCTGAACCAATGATGTAGACAGACTTGTCTGACTGTAATACACCGTTTCTTAGATCAAATGTGGCAGAATCTGTTACAGTGTTGATTTTACCTGCTGCGTCTACTGGGTCCCTGTACTCTACTGTGACAATATCACCTTGTAGGATGCAGTGGCGACCATTGCTAGTGCTGTTAACTGCAAACTGGCCTGTTGCTGCAGTACCAGATGCGGTTAGTGCAAAGAATCTGTCGTTTTCGTTCTTTGTAGTACCGCCATCAAGTTGTGTATACTGTGTTGTACCTACCGGACACTTTGTGCTCAATGGACCATCAGTGTATCTGACGGTAAAGTCAAGCTCAAAGATTCCTGCATCGGGTGAAATTTCACTGATTGGGCCTATCTCTCTTGTCATTTTATCAGCAACTGTACGCTGCATAACTCCGCCAGATGTAATTGGTGCTGGATCAGAACCACTTGTAATTACACCAGTCTGAGCTACTGCACCGCCTGCTGTTGCAAGTAATGCAACATCAGTACCACGTTGGATCATGATCTTTACTGGACCAAACTTTAGGCCAGTGCCGGTTGCGCTTGATGCGTTTTGATTGATAAAGTCAGAACCTGCGCCAGATATGTTAAAGTCAGGATCGTTGACTCGGACATGCACTACAACATCACCTGTTCCAATTGTCTCTTGAATGGTATTTACTGCAGTGTTTGCAGCTATGCCACTCTTATGGACTGGGAATAGTGATCTTGTTGTAGTTCCATCTCCTGGAGTTGTAGCTGATGGTGTATTACTTGCATAATCACCAATGCCACCCCATGGAACTGGATAGACGGTTCTATCAAGACTAATAGATCCGGTGTTGGCTCTGATGCCTGCACCGTCTCCTATCTCAATAATCTCGCCTGATGCATATCTATAATCAACATAATTGACTTCCATGTCTTTGCCGGTTGTAGATGTAAGTGT
>CAZLKE010000077.1:0-826 GCA_964560075.1 uncultured Gammaproteobacteria bacterium
CGGCCAGCCGTTGATATTCCCCTCTCTGTTTCCAGGGTGGGCCGACAAACTCAAACAGTTTTAGAAAAACGTTTAGCCGACAGAGTAAAATCAACGCTTGCACAGGCTACTAAACTTGAAGCGCTTTCCCGTTTCGGGTCTGAGGTATCAGCTGAAACCCAAAACTTACTAAATCAAGGAAAAAGTGTTACTGCTATCTTAAACCAGGCAGCCTTAACCAAGGTCCCAAGGACTGCACAAGTTGCACTGCTAGCCCTTGTATTTACCAAGTTTTTTGACGGCAAAGGAGACGATTTTGTTGAAAACTGCAAACAAAAAGTAATCAGCTACTTTACCGGCAATGAAGCCAAACTCACACCTGAAATAGCCAAAATGCAAGACGAGAACCAGTTAATAACCTATATCAGCAGCCTAGTTCCAGAACTAGAAAAAACATGTCAACAATACAAAACTTAAAATCACAAATAGAAGACACGGAGGCTATTAAGTTAGTCGCTCAAGCTTTAGAGGAAATTTCTGCTGTCCAAATTAGAGCTACAAGAGACTTGGTTAAACAAAATATCGCCTTTTTTGGGGAAATTACTAATGTTTATCATGCTGTTAAAGTTGTGGCTCTCCGCCACAAGCTACTGGGAGAAAAAACTCCGCTTTTAGAAAAAAACGGTAAAACCATCTCTGTTTTACTGACCTCAAACGAACATTTTTACGGTGGATTGGACCAAGAGCTCACTCAACTGTTTGTTGAAAAAACAACAACCTATCCTACAGATAGACTGGTGATTGGTAAGTACGGTACAAATTATTTGAAAAATACCGCTTTTCCAGA
>CAZLKE010000077.1:836-3254 GCA_964560075.1 uncultured Gammaproteobacteria bacterium
TGGAAAAGACTTTCCTACACCGGAGGAACTAAAACAAATAGTTGACAAAACCTACCCCTATTCTAAAGTCCTTTTTTATCATTCCAAGTTTGTAACAGTTTTAAAGCAGGAAAACGAAATTTCAGACATTTCCGGGGCCAATGTAGAGCAGCAGGCAGGGTCCGGCGAATTTGACTATATTTTAGAACCAGACATCGATAAAATGCTCTACTTTTTTGAAAACCAGATTTTAACCTTACTTTTCAAGGCGATCTTTTTAGAATCAAGGCTTTCCAGAACTTCAGCCCGTATGGTGTCTATGTATTCTGCCGAGAATAATGCTGATAATGTTTTAAGGCACCAGAGATTACAACTATCAAAGACCCTCCGCTCTATCCAAAACAAGGCTATTCTAGAAAGCTTCTCCGCAAACTTGAGCATAAACAAATCCTCGACAAATGAAGGGGAAATGTATGAGAATATAATTAAAGGGTTGAATGTGTTTGGACGGTAGAAGCTAGCATCTATCGTCAAATATTTATGGATAACATAATTGGAAAAGTAAAATCAGTAAATGGATCAATCATAGAAGTTGAGCTTCAAGGAGGGGTTGTTCCAAAACTTGGAGACATCTTAACTGCTGAAGCCGATAAATCAGTCAAGATCGAAGTTTACAGTTACTCCGGAGACTCAGTCGTCTGCCTTAATTTAACTGATATCTCCTCTCTTCACCGCAATATGTTAATCCTCTCAACTGGAAAATCACTAACCGTTCCTGTAGGCGACGCAGTTTTAGGCCGGGCTATCAATGTCTTTGGTACACCCGAAGATAATAAAGGCGAAATTAAAAATGCGCAGTATCTGCCAATTTATTCTAAAAGACCTTTGTTTAGTACTTTAAAAAGTAATAATGAAATTCTCGAAACAGGTATTAAAGCTATAGATTTTATCGCCCCCTTCTTGAAAGGTGGAAAGATCGGTTTTGTAGGAGGAGCTGGGGTCGGGAAAACTGTTTTAATTACAGAGCTTATTCATAATATTACTCAAAGGCATAAAGGAGTATCTGTTTTTGCCGGTGTTGGAGAGCGTATCAGAGAGGGGCAAGAACTTTACCAAAAGCTTGATGAGTCAAAAACACTTCCTAGTATTGCTTTAGTTTTAGGTCAAATGAATGAAAATGCAGCTGTTAGATTCCGGGTTGCAGCTGCAGCTGTCACCATTGCGGAACACTTTAGAGACGAATCTAAAAAGGATGTATTATTTTTTATTGATAATATCTATCGATTCATTCAAGCTGGAAATGAAGTCTCTAGCTTACTTGGATCAATCCCTTCTGAACAGGGCTACCAACCTACCCTGCAAACAGAATTAGGTAATTTAGAAGAGCGTTTAACCTCCACTGAAGCGGGAACTATTACCTCCATTCAAACTATTTATGTTCCTTCAGATGAGCTAACGGATCCTGGAGTAACCTCTACTCTCTCTTACCTTGATTCTGTCATTATTCTATCCCGGAATGTAGCCCAATATGGTTTATATCCTCCAGTAGATTTATTACAATCATCCTCCTCCATTACCTCCAGTGGGTTTATTGGTGAAAAACACCATGAACTACTGACAAAATTCCAGCAAATTGTTAGTAAATATGATGAACTGCAAAAGATTGTCGCCATTATCGGCGAGAGTGAACTCTCGGCGGGGGACCAGATTACCTTTTCTAGAGCCAAGAAACTTGTTAATTATATGACCCAGCCGTTTTTTGTAACAGAAGCCCAAACAGGAAGGCCGGGAAAGTTTGTACCAAGGGATACTATGCTAAATGACATTGAAGCAATTATTGGAGGAAAGCTGGATGGCATTTCTGAGGATAGATTGCTGTATATTGGATCGCTCTCAGAGGCGAAATTAATTTAGGCACTAGGCATCAGGCACTAGTCCCTAACTAATATGGATAACATACTGAATGTCCGAATCATCACCCCTCACCAGGTTCTTTTTGAAGGACAGGCTGAGTCTATCTCCTCTATTGATTCAGCCGGGCCTTTTGATATTCTTCCTCAGCATGCTAATTTCATAGCTTTGATAGAAAACCAAGATATAACAGTTAGAGAGCCAAACAAGCCAGAGAAAAAATTCAAAGTAGCTCAAGGAATTGTCTATAACGCTAAAAATCAAGTTTCAATCTTCGCCGAACCACAGACAATATAGCGTATAGATAATAAGCGGAGCTTGCGGCTTCGCCTAATGCGTAGAGCGTATAGTTACAATTAAAACTATACCCTAAACGCTATACGCTAACCCTAACTAAGTAAGTGTTCAGGAGTTCCCAAAACCTTCTTTTCCCACGTCATTGCGAGGAATGGTGAGCGGAGTCGAACCAGACGAAGCAATCCAGTCAAAAAGAGATTGCCGCGCTCACTGCGTTCGCTCGCAATGACG
>CAZLKE010000078.1:0-3144 GCA_964560075.1 uncultured Gammaproteobacteria bacterium
AAAGAGGTAACCGTTATATGCATAGGCTGGTCTGTTGCCTGAGGTGGTGGGAATAGTAGAAAGAGTTTGCCAGCCTCCGATAGTACCATCAGGATTTACTTTTGCAGAGTAGGCAGTAGAAACATAAGCAGACCCATTATACCCACCTAGACTAAAAATATATCCATTATATGCAACAGTCGAGTGTGAGTAGACAATAGCTGGTAAGTTAGCCAGGGTAGACCAGGAGCCGATGCCGCCGGCTTCGATTTGGTCGGTTTTGGAAGTAAACGCTGCTGAAGCTGCTGATCCTTGGGTTTGAGAGAAGTTTATTCCTCCGGTAGTGGAAACATTCCCGCCGTAGTCCACAGAAAACTTCGATTGATTATTGTTCCAGAGATCAAATAAATTCCCAGCTGTCCAGGTTTGATTTTGACCGGTATTTAATGCTCCAGTTGACAGCGCCCCCGAAGCGTGGAGAGCAAAAGCTGTGGATTGTAAGGGGGCAGAGTAGACAGTGGAAACAGAAGTCGTTCCGTTATGCCCACCTAAAACAAATAAATATCCGTTAGACACAGCAGAAGCGTGATACTGCTTTGTAGCTGGCATAGTCGTCGGCAGAGTAGCCCAGGCACCGATAGTACCATCAGCATTAATTTTAGCTGAGAACACTGTAGAGTACTCGGCAGCTCCGATTCCTCCGGTAACGTATAAGTATCCGTTATAACTGTTCGTTGAAAGTCTTGCCCTAGTCTGAGGCATTGTTGATAAAGTAGCCCAAGCACCGATAGTACCATCGCCTTTGATTTGGGCTGAGTAGACAGTAGACAGATAAGCAGCACCAGTGTATCCACCAGTTACAAACAAATACCCATTATGTATTGTGCTTGAATGTGAAGCTGCAATCTGAGGCATTGTTGATAAAGTAGCCCAGGAACCAATAGTACCATCGCCTTTGATTTGGGCTGAGTAGACAGTAGACAGATAAGCAGCGTTCAGCCCACCAGTAACAAAAATATATCCATTGTATGCAGAAGCAGAATGCTCTCCCATAATTTGTGGTAATGTGGATAAAGTAGCCCAGGCACCGATAGTACCATCAGCATTAATCTTGGCTGAGTAAACTGTTGATCTGTAGGCAGAACCGTCATAACCACCAGTGACATAAAGATAACTGTTATATGCTACGATTCTGTTTGATCGCATTGCTACCGGCATATTCGATAGTGTAGACCAGCCACCTATAGTGCCATCTAAATTAACCTTAGCCGAGTGGACAGTAGAAGAATATGTACCACCGGCATTGAAAAACCCTCCAGCTATGAAAATATATCCATTATATGAAGTTGCAGAGGATTGCATTAAATCCTTGGGGATATTAGCCAGAGTAGACCAGGTGCCGATGCCTCCGGCGCCGATGGGGCTTAAGGCTGAAGTGAGATTAGCCGATGGGGTTTGTGATGTATTAACATATGTTATGTTACCTTGTGTTACTAAATTCCCTGAACTATCAACCATGAACTTTGAACTAGAGTTGTTCCAAAGATCGAGTAAATTACCGTTTGAAAGAGTAGAAGAGGTGTTGGTAGCTAAAGCCGTGGATTGAAGCGGAGCAGAGTAAATTGTAGAAAGAACACTAGTACCATTATGCCCACCTGTCACAAACAAGTATCCGTTATACACAACAGAGGAATGGTAGGCAAGGACAGTAGGTAGATTGGTGAGGGTCGTATACGCTCCGATTGTCCCGTCAGAGTTAATTGGGGCGGAGTAGACAGTGGAGACATAACTAGTACCACTATACCCCCCAGTCACAAAAATATATCCATTATACACAACAGAGGAGTGGAACCGAAGGACAGCAGGTAGATTGGTGAGGGTAGCCCAGGCTCCAATTGTCCCGTCAGATTTAATTGGGGCGGAGTAGACAGTGGAGAAACCGACACCATTAAGCCCCCCTGTAACAAAAATATATCCATTATACACAACAGAGGAGTGATCGGCGCGGACAGCAGGTAGATTGGTGAGGGTAGCCCAGGCTCCAATTGTCCCGTCAGATTTAATTGGGGCGGAGTAGACAGTTGAGAAACCATACCCACCTGTCACAAACAAGTATCCGTTATATACCACCGAGGAGTGCCGTTGACGGGTACCAGGCAGATTAGTGAGAGTAGCCCAGGCTCCAATTGTCCCGTCCGATTTAATTGGGGCGGAGTAGACAGTGGAGACAGCACCAGATGCATTAAGCCCACCTGTTACAAACAAATATCCATTGTATGCTGCTGTAGAAGGAAAACCCATTGTAGCAGGCAAGGTAGATAAAGTCGCCCAAGCTCCAATTGTCCCGTCAGAGTTAATCGGGGCTGAGTAGACGGTGGAGAGATAAGCTCCAGTCGCACCCCCAATCACAAACAAATAGCCATTATACACAACAGAGGAGTGCTCGTAACGTGTAGTTGGAAGATTAGTGAGTGTTGCATAGCTTCCGGTAGTGCCGGCACTGATTGGAGTCTGGGAGTTGGAGAGGTTGGCTATTGGAGTGGTTGATGAAGGATTAAGGGTTACTTGACCGCTTGAGTTAACCTGGAACCTGTCTCCATCGCCAACAGTAAACAAAGCTGTTGGAGTGGAATCTCCAATACCGACATTAGCATCTAAGATATTGACTTCATCTGTATCTTGATCATCAAATTCAATACGTCCTGCACTCGCACCCAGTCCTAACCAATCATCATCAGTAGTGGAATCAGCAAAAGCCGCACCTGTAGTCATTGATCCCACAGCTGTCATATCTCCTGTTCCTGAAGCAGAGATTTCGATTGATCCATTACCATTAGTAATAGTTACTCCTGATCCTGCTGTAAGTGTTGCTTTAGTTAAAGTATTGCCAGTAGTATTACCAATAAGTAATTGTCCATCAGTATAACTTGTTTGACCTGTTCCTCCATAGCCCACACTGATTGCTGTTCCTTGCCAGACACCTGTGCCAATAGTCCCTAAAGTAGTAATGGTATTTTGACCAATGTAATCACTGGCAATAGTTAATGTCGGATTTCCAGCAACTCCTGAGCCATTAGTAACAGTAATAGTTCCTGAGGTACCGGTTATCGTTCTACCAGTAAAGGTATCAGCACCAGTTTGAACTAAGATCCCATTAGTATTGTA
>CAZLKE010000079.1:0-2992 GCA_964560075.1 uncultured Gammaproteobacteria bacterium
AAATTCTCCTTTGTTCGGATTAAATTTGAATTTTGATAAATCCAAACTATTGTGCACGAATCCCATATTGCGGAAACCTCTAGGCAGTTCTTTGAGCATGGTTTTGCTGATGCTAATTGCTGAGATTTTGTTTGCATAGAGCTTCATAAAATATTTGTCCATATGGCTGAATTTATCCAGTGGCAGACGGCTGTGTATTGTCATTACTGACGGTACAGTTAAATTAGCCAGAAAACCCATAATCATTGGGTCGGTGTCCGAGGATAAGTGGGCATGGACTATATCAAAGTCTTGTGCTCTGCTGAAAGCTTCATTGTAATGGATAAAAGAAGGCAAGGCTGCAATCCAAGGAATATTTTTGTCCAGGAAGCTTTTTTCAAAAACATATTCCAAGTTGGCAGGAGTTTTGGATTTTTTAGTGGCAAACAAAGTAACTTCATGCCCGATATTAACAAGCCCCTTTACCAAACTATCAATCACGAGCTCTGTTCCCCCATAGTCTTTTGGAGGCGTATCAATCCAAGCAGGTGCTATTTGTAATATTTTCATCGTAGCCTTTTATTGATTGGTATGGTACATTTTGTCGGTGAGAATTTGAGTTCAAAAAAAGTATGAAAAACGTAACAAGTGACTAAGCTCTTTCAAAAATGCAAATAGTTTCCCAAAAAAACCAGATAAAATAGTTTTTATTGCAGACTGTAAGAGAACCCCTTACATAAAACTTACTAAAGTAACGTATTATGAGCCGTATGGAATTTAAAACTATATCTGGTGTAAAACTTCCTGTTCTGGGGATCGGTACTTGGAAGATGGGAATGGCCGGAGGTTTGACTGACAAACAAGAAATTGATGCCATTAAAGCAGCTGTTGATTTAGGGATGACCCATATTGATACTGCCGAAATCTATTCTGAGGGACATTCTGAGGAGCTTGTAGCAGAAGCAATTAAGGGCTATGACAGAAATGATCTTTTTATAACCACAAAGGTCTGGAGAACCAATCTTGAGTATGATGCTGTTATTAAAGCTGCAAAAGGGAGTCTGGAACGGTTGGAAACATCATACATTGATCTTTTATTAATTCATTGGCCAAATCCAGAAATTCCTATTTCAGAAACTATCGCAGCAATGGATTATTTAGTGGAACAGGGGTTAGTAAAGCACATTGGAGTTAGTAATTTTTCTGTTGAACAGATCAAAGAAGCTCAGGGTAATTCTAAAAATGCTATTTTTACAGACCAGGTTGAGTATTCTTTGGAAGACCTATCTCCGGAAAAAGATATCCTTTCCTATTGCCAGCAAAACAATATGTTTTTGACTGCGTATAGCCCACTAGGCAGAGGTAATTTGGCTTATCCTGGGTACAATCCCTTGCTTGATGAGATAGCTAAAAAATACAACAAAACAGTTGTTCAAGTAGCTTTAAACTATCTAATTTCCCGGGATAATGTCATTGCTATCCCTAAGTCAGGGAATGTAGATCATATCAAAGAAATCGTTGGTTCTGTAGGTTGGCAGCTATCCCAAGCTGATATTGAGATTTTAAGGGAAGAGTTTAGATAAGTTCCTGAAGCTCGGATTTAAGCTCAATAGAATTTGCATCTGAAAAAGTTAAAATACATATGCGACATTAAGTAGTTTGGACCATTACGCCAGAGCTTACCCAATCTTTAGTAGAATTAAAGGCTTGAAGGGGGTGAAAAGAATGCTTTCAAGCCTTAGAAAGTTCTCACAAACTTCGAGTCCATCTTTAGATTATATCAAATAGAATATAGTATGTAGCCCTACCCTTACCCATTCTTTTTATTAACTTTAAATCAATCAGTTTTTGAAAATCTAAGGCTCTGGTAGCTTTTGCCCTGTCTGAAAGTTTGGCATAATCTTTATCTGAAATAAAGCTTTTTTCTCTAATATATTCAAGAATTTTTAAATGATAGGGTTGCAAACTTGTTTGGGGAGTAATATTCACATTTGGCAAGATTTTTTGTACTCTTAAAAGCTCATCAATTATTCCCTCGGTAAAATACTCTAACCAGGAGGTAAAATCTATTCCATAAGAGATCAAATCATAATAATTTCCAAATTCTCCAACCTTTTCAAAATATCTAGTAACGTTTTGGTTGTAATAGTTTTCAAAACTAAATAGATTAAAAGTATTTAATCCCATTTCAGCCAGTAAAACTTTAGTAGCAAGCCTGGTAGCTCTGCCATTCCCATCTATAAAAGGATGAATTAAAACCATCTGTTTATGGAATATTCCAGCTAGTATTAGTGGGTCAATATTATCTCGGTTGCTATTCATAAACTCAACCAGGTCTTCCATTAAAGGTTTAATGTCTTTGATATCAGGTGGAAGAAATTTAGTTTGCCACGTCCTTGGGTCATTAACCACTACAGGTTTCCGTCTTAAGTGTCCAGATTCAAAGGTAGGCAACAGTCCCTCAGTAACTTGTTTTTGAATCTTTAAGATTAACTCAATAGACAGCCTAACCTGACCCTCTTCCAGCTTTTTATTCAGATCCTGAAGCGCTTGATTGTAATTTAGAACCTCTTTTTCGCTGTTTCTAATGTGAGTAGGTTTGTTTTTAAGGATTTTTTTAACCTCAGTTAAGGGAAGAGGATTACCTTCGATACTTGTAGAAGCATAAGTAGACACTTCTCTAGCTGTTCTTTCTAACTCAAGTAATACTACATTAGGAAATCTGTCATCGTTAAGCTCACTAACTAAAGAACTAATTCTCTTAATATTAGCTAAAAGATTATCAGTTATAGTGTATTTAGGGTTGAACATAACTGTATGGTCTAATTATAGACGATTATTAGACGATTGTCAATATTTAGCCTCAAAATGTTCTTTTAGAAATAGAAGTTTTTGGGAAATCTCAATCACCAAACAAGTGGGCAGTACAGGGCTCGAACCTGTGACCTGTCCGATGCCCATCGGACCGCTCTACTCCGATGCTACGTTCGGAGTCCGACTTGACATCGGACCA
>CAZLKE010000080.1:0-2940 GCA_964560075.1 uncultured Gammaproteobacteria bacterium
AAGTTTATTATCAACGAGGTGCACGACATAGACGGCGACTTCCGTAGTGATGAATGCATGAATCTGCTTAGACAATCCGATATCGTAGTAACAAATCCGCCGTTTAGCCTGTTTCGCGAATATGTTAAACGACTTTTTCAGGACAAATTATTTCAAACTAATCCTATTTCCTCTTAAATTCACAATATCCATTAAATCTTTTAAACCAGGGGTGTCGTTCCAAGCAGCTTCCTTCAAAACCATGCCAGATTTCATAACGAATTCCTTCGGTATTTCCACTCGTTCTTCTGTTGGTAGTTCAGATAAAGAATCTAGGTTTAAGCTTTTTGACTCTAGGAAAGCAATAATAAGATCTAGAGGTCGTTTATCTGTTAAAAAACCTGTTACCGGATCTTTTAGCGGCCTTGTGAATAGTGTAATTCCTCCTGGGCTAACTAGTAAAAAAGGTGTTTTATTTCCTGGTCTTATCTCTTCAGTAAGGTTAACATCTTCAAAAGACAAAACATAACCTTTTGGATGGGTATGCATCGAAAGCCGAGAGTAGTACCGTGTCATCTCATCTTCATAAGGAAGCCACGATACATGCTCCTCTCCGGTAATAACAAGCACCTTTCCGTCTTTTTCTGTAAGCGAAAATTCATAAGGAAATCCTGTTAGCTGTTGTAAATCTTCTGCTTGAATAGGAGATTGAGTAGGATCAACGATAAATCGGTGATAACCTGCATGCGGATCAAATTTATATGATTTTAAAAAGTGAACTATTTCTTGCAAAGAGTTTGGTTTTGGTTCTTCATCAGGTAACTTAAATTCTCGTCTTGTTAGATATCTAGCATAGGTTTCAAGTTTTGATGGTTGCTGAGTTTTAACAGGGGCCAATTGATCCTCGCCAGAAGTAGTTGCTTGTTGGTTTCCTTCCTCTGTATGAACTGTTTTGATATCTTCTTTGCTTGTTTTAGAATGCGCTACATGTGTTTCCATGACTGGAGTTTTTCGACGAAACAACGACCATCTGCGAGGAGATTTATTGGATGCAGGAGTATCTTTATCCGTTTCTCTTGGAATATCTCTTACTTCGTTCATTCATACCAGTATATACAACCCACAAGGTATGTTGCAAGCTTGATTCTCCTAAACCCTTAATATGTATTTAAGATACATAGGTCATTCCCCGTTAGGTCTTCATATCCTCTTCTCTAGTTAAGAGCTTTTCAACCAAGGCATGCAATTTTCCATATACTTCTTTGAAGCTAGCGCAAAACTGTTAAAAAATTGAGCTTGGGCTAGAGAAAAAGATGCATAAGTATACATAATAAACTATACCAATTTCAAGATAATATCCGTTAGCTTTCAGAATTCTGTAATATTCTTCATAATAAGATGGTCCTCTTCTGCAATAGGCTATATCAAAAAAAGAATCCTCAAATGAGGTATGGCTTGCGTCTTGAAAAGAATACTCAACATTTTTACTTCTTTCATCAGCTCTGTGGCTATTTGCAATATTCAAATTTTCCTTTGAAATATCAATTCCATATACTTTTTTAAAATAGGGAGCAATAGAGAGAGTAAATTTACCGTCAGCACACCCAATATCAAGTGCTGTTTTGTCTTTTGAACTCAACTCCAATAGCTTTTCCTTAAAAATCTTTTCTGGTTCGCCCGCTGGGTATTCACTTCTATATGGATGGGTAGTTTTGAAGAATCAGATCAAGAAGAAATAACGAGCTTGAGGCTAGTTCGATTCCCCTTAGGGTATTAGATTATAAGCAAAGCTTGAAATTTTCTACGGCTTTGCTGTATCAAATTTTAGGATTTGATTTTAGCTAAATTTAACGACTTTCTGAAGCTAAAATCAACGAGTTCGATAAAAATTTATGGAGCTGGTGAGCGTATTCGGGTCGGACTCACCAACTTATTTAATGATAACTCTGAGGAAGCTAAATTACTAGCTTATCAATTAGATTCACTCCTAAACAGCAGCGAAAGACATTCGAGGTATTTTAATGCTTAAAGACGTATGTCTTACTCTATAATAATACAAGAATTATCGGTATTAGCTTCATTAGAAAAATCCCGGGTAAGCAAAGAAATATTTTTCTTTTCAATGTGAATACTTTTTATTACCTTTTTATAAATGTTTTGAGCTTTTGTTAAAGCAAAAAAGGCTAAATGATAACTTAAGATTGATTCAGCTCCCTGATTTTTACTAACTCCTGTAGTGCCCAAATTTTTACCCAAACCATCATAAACAGAAGCCTTAACTGGATTGTATAGTGGCTGTTTAAACACATTATCTCCGTGATACCAGGCAAATGATTTTTCTGCCAATTCAAGATAATAGTATTTTTCTGTTGATTGGTATGCTTCGATTAATGCTGCAGTTGTAGCAGCAGCATCTAAAGGCTGTTCATCATCAATCGCCTTTGTTTGATCCTGCCGAAACCACCCGTTACTTCCAATAAATCTAAAACACTTCGCTTTAATATCATAAGTTTGGTCAATTAGAAAATTCATGGTTGTCAATCCAACCTCGTTTGCTTTATTATCTCCCAGATTGTTGGCGTAGGCCAAAAGCGCTTGAGGAAGTCGAGCATTATCGTAGTTTAATACATCTTCAAACCACAACCATCCAGGACTAGATGATCCTTCAAAAGCGTTAATTAAATCAAAAGCCAACGATCTTGATAAAGAGGAAATTTTAGATGAATATTCCGATAACTCGTTAGTTAAAAGCAGTGAAAGTCCTATGAGGCAAAAAGCTTTGGGTCGTAGATACTTTAATTTGTCTATCACTGGAAAAAATTTATCTAGTAACAACACAGCCCTTCTCTTAATACCTTGATTTTCAGATAAAGAAGCCGCACACACAGCCCATACCGATCTCCCAAAGTGGTCATCTAAGCTGGGCTTTCCATCCCACTCTCCGGTAATTTTTTTATCACA
>CAZLKE010000081.1:0-2912 GCA_964560075.1 uncultured Gammaproteobacteria bacterium
TAGATAATCCCTTTATCAGTCAAGAAGTAATTATTTATTCCAACAATCCGGATGACCCAAACAGTATTGATAAGGTAGCTTCGTTGTGCGACACAATTGCCCATGAAATCCTTATCCGGGAAACCCCAACAACCAGAAGAGTTGTCGCAGATTAACCTAAAGAGTACAATTTTCCTATGCCAGCAAAACATGTTCATTTTTTAGGAATAGGTGGAAGCGGAGCTTCTGCTGTAGCTTCTATTGCCAAAGCTCAGGGGTTTAAAATAACTGGTTGTGATAAACAACCTCATAATGAATTTACCACTAATTTTGAAAAACAGGAGCTGCTTGAAGGACACTCTCCAGATCATCTGGAAAATGTAGACATTCTGGCGGTTACTCCGGCTATTTTTTCTGCTGATCCAAATAATCAAGAAGTTAAAGCTGCGAAAGAAAGAAATATTCCTGTAATAAGTTGGCAAGAGTTTATGGGGAAATACTTAGAAGAGGGAAAATACGTCATAGCTGTTTCAGGAACCCATGGCAAATCAACTACCACTGCCATGATTGGACAACTGTTAGAAGATGCCGACTTAGATCCGACAGTGGAGCTTGGAGCTGTTGTACCAAGGTGGGGAAGAAATTATCGTATTGGTAAATCGAAATACTTTATAACAGAAGCTGACGAGTTTAATGACAACTTTTTAGTTTCTCGTCCTGATATAGCCGTTGTCACTTCTATTGAGATGGATCACCCTGAATATTTCAAAGATTTTGATGAGTACAAAAATAGCTTCAGGAAATTTTTGACCCAAACAAAAGAGGCAATAGTTGCAAACTTAAATTACCCAGCCGTAGGAGAAGTCCTTAAAGATGTAATGAAAGAAACAAGTGTTATTTCAATTGACTATTCAAAAAGTGAGTTTCACTTAAATCTACAAATTCCCGGCAAGTTTAACCTTTTAAATGCGGCAGCAGCTTTTCAGGTAGGACTTTTACTTGGAATTGATCCCGAATTGATTCGAAATAGTCTGCAAACATATTCAGGTGTGGGCAGAAGACAAGAGCTTATAGGCAGATTACATGACGCTCCTATTTATAGCGATTTTGCACATCATCCAACAGAAATTAAAGTTACAGTAGATACAATCGCCCAAAAATATCCGGATAAAAAATTGATAGTTTTATTCCAGCCTCATATGTACTCCCGAACCAAGGCTTTATGGAATGATTTTGTAAAGATTTCCAAAGAAATACCTGCTGAAAAGACTATTATCTTAGATATCTATAAAGCCCGTGAATATCCTATTGAAGGGATTACCAGCCAGAGGCTGGCAGAAGAGATTGGAGATAAAAAGGTAGAATACATGAATGATGAGGACGCATTAAAGTTTGTCAGAAAACAGGCAACAGAAAATCATGTAATAATATTCCTCGGCGCCGGCCCAATTCATGCATTAGCAAAGAGTTTAGTATGAAATTAGAAGGTCTTATATTTGTTACTGGAAATAAAAGTAAAGCAGAGCAGTTTACTCAGTTTATTGGTCATCCCATTCCTCACCATAAAATCGATGTCGATGAAATTCAATCCTTAGACCTAGATGAAGTAATTCATCATAAAGCTAAAGCTGCATATGTAAGTTTACAAAAACCAGTGTTGGTTGAGGATACATCGCTTGTTTTTGATGCTTTCAAAAGACTACCTGGTCCATTAATTAAATGGTTTTTGCAGGAACTTGGAAATGACGGGCTTTGTAAATTGCTGGGTGGATATAGTCGATCTGCTGTAGCCCACACTAGCTGGGCGTTTTTTAATGGCCAAAAGATACTAACTTTTAGAAATGAAAAAAGAGGTACAATTACTGATGCTCCAAGAGGCAAAGCTGGATTTGGTTGGGACCCGATATTCATTCCTGAAGGAGAAACAAAAACATACGCTGAAATGAATGAAGAAGAAATGGAAAGGTCTAGCTTAAGAAGACCAGTAATTAGAGAAATAGGAGAATTTTTGAAAGGCAAAATATGAACAAATATCAAAATACTAAAGTATTAATACTCGGACTTGGGTTAAATCAAGGGGGATTGGGTGCAGCAAGATTTTTTGCAAAACATGGGGCAATATTAAAAGTTACCGACCTCAAAACAGTTGAGCAGCTTAAACCCTCACTGGAAGAACTTAAAAGTTTTGAAAATATTGAATATATCTTGGGAGAACATCGGTTTGAAGACATTGACTGGGCAGATTTAATAATTAGAAACCAGGGAATCAAACCGGATAATAAATATCTAAAGTACGCTCTAGAACAAGGTAAACGAGTAGAAATGGATATAGGAATTGTTCTTGAGTATATTAACCCCTCACAAATAATCGGAGTAACCGGTACAAAAGGCAAATCAACCACTGCTTCGTTAATATTTCAAGCACTACAGTCGTCATTGCGAGGAGGAACGACGAAGCAATCTAGTTCGGACAAGATTGCCGCGTCCGACGGTCGTCGGACTCGCAATGACGTAGGCAGAGTTATATTTGCCGGAAACATAGGTAAAGGCGTTTTAGATTCTGTCGAATTTATCAGCGAAAACACATTACTAGTTTTAGAACTTTCCTCATTCCAGCTTGAAGCTTTTGAGCAACACAAAGTTTCTCCCAAATACTCGGTTATCACCAATATTTTAAGGGACCATTTAAATTACTACGCATCTATGAAGGATTATATCCAAGCAAAAAGGGCTATTGCTGAATATCAAAATGAAAGCGACTTTTTATTCTTAAGAAAAGACGATCCGCTAGCTTCTAGCAAAAAATTTTTAAATGGCTTAAAGGGTGAGGTTGTTTATTTCTCAGAGGATGATTTGCCAAAAGATTTCCAGCCAACCCTACCAGGTGAACACAATAAGCTAAATTATGCTGCTGCACTAAAAGTTGTAACCCA
>CAZLKE010000082.1:0-2888 GCA_964560075.1 uncultured Gammaproteobacteria bacterium
TGATGGACTAGGGCTTGGTAACGGTGAAGGGAGCGGAGGAAGTGCAGGTGGTACACAATAGTTATCAGGATTCGGCATGTTACAAGCGCTGTTGCATGTGTTCCAAGAATTACTGTCCCAATTTGGATAATAGTCTCCACCATAATCCGTACAACGCGCATTCCCGTTAACCGAACCCCCTGAAAACTTTTGGCCACTGCAATATGGAGTTACCCAATTCCCGCTTTGTCCCACAACATCAAATATTCCCTCAAGTGATGCATCACTAAATTCTCCTTGAAAATTTCCCTGCGAAAGATTTCTTTGAATCAAAAATGAACCGGGTGTTGTTGGCCTCCCGTTACATGTATCATGAACAAAAGTCCCTGAGTGTCGAGCTTCAGAAATGTTTCCCTCCACAGTCCAATTGCTAACCCCGCTTATCGCGAATCCGTATCCCATGTAATTTCCAGTCAAACGATTATTTGAAACGATTCCCCCTCTGTTGGGCTTGTCTTGATAGTTACACAAGTAAGTACTCGTACCCATTCCAATTCCAACTCGAATGTATGCACCCGCTGCATCAACTACGTTGTTCGTTACCCTTACGTTGTTTAAATTACCATCTTGGAAATAGTCAACCATAACAATGCCGCTTATCGCTTGACGATGAACTGCTCTTACGGTATTTCCGCTGATTAAGGAGCCAGGAGATCCAAAAATAACAATTCCCCCATCTGTTGTATCTGTTATCACATTATTTGTTACCTCGCTCTGCTCGCAACCTAAAGAAATTCCATCAGACCACTGACCCTGTCCTTGTGAATCAAGTTCTGGTAAACCTGATGGTCCAAAAGTACTATCGTGAACTTTGAAGCCGGAACACCTGCTCCTTTTATTACCGCTTTCATCCGTATAAAAATCGCCATTAAGAATATGAAGTAACGTCCAGCTTCTTGAATCACGAGCGTCAATATATGCAACTTCCTGGTTATTTATATTTCCACCAAAAAACAATAACCCATGAGAAGCAAGCTGTCCAAGTCTTGTTCTTGAACCATCAACTTTTACATTCTTGAGTTTTGCACCATTTTGGTTATATGCATTAACTGCACGACTAATAGTTGGGCTTACAAGCTTAAGAAGTGCACGAGAATCATCTGTTGGGTAACCTTGTGTTGAAATTTCTTGATTTGGGGCAGTGAAGTTTACAGAGTCTGATAAATAGAATACCGAATTTGGACAAAGAACTGCTTTTGCACCTTCACCTGTTAGTACTCTGTTGATATCCTGTTCTGTTCCGGACGGGATACATGCTACACTTGCCTTAGAGCGTACATCCTGTTCCTGTTTAAGAAGATATGTTCCTACTAAGGTGGATATTGTTAAAAAAGATATTAGAAGTATTTGAGTGACATTTTTCTTGAAGAACCTTTTTGCTACTTTGTTTGACATATCCTAATTAAGGATATCACTTTCATTCTCCTGGCAATATCAACAGAATTATCAGCCGAATAATAATCAACTACCATGTATCTAAAATTTCTACCTTACTGAAAAATATCTAACAAATAAATTATAGTCATCAATTGATACTTCATTGTCGTGGTTTAAATCAGCAGGTGAACCACCAGTAGGCATTCTTGGACCAAAGTGTCTAACTAATATATTGTAGTCATCAATTGATAGTTCTCCATCACCATTGATATCACCTAATAATATTTGTGGTGAAGGAGACGGTACAGGACTTGGGGCTGGTTCAACACTTGGCGATGGAGACGGTGAAGGGCTAGGGTTTTGTGAGGGAGAAGGACTTGGTGCAGGTTCTTCACTAGGACTTGGTGTAGGTTCAATACTTGGACTAGGACTTGGTGTAGGTTCTTCACTTGGAGATGGGCTTGGAGAAGGAGATTCTATCGGTTCCAAGGTAGGACTGGGTGTGGAACAAGCAGGAGCATTACAAGATTGGGTATCTGTATCAGATCCAATACATGTTGCTCCACCATTTGCAGGAGCAGGGTTAGTACATGTTCTTGTCCTTGTTTGGGTACCTGTTGTACCACAGGTAGTTGCAGAACAATCAGACCAGGAAGACCAATCAGACCATCCTCCATTTACAGGACCTCTGTATATTATTGATTTTTGTACATCATTGTGTGTTCCATTTGAATAGAAAAACCTTGCATATAGAATCTTTGTTCCGTCTTGTGTATCAGGTAAAGTTTGATCAAGAGATACCACTTGATCTGAGGAGATGGAGCCCGTGGAAGTTGTTGCACTATCGCGAATTGAAGAATCCCAAGAAACAAAGTAGCCAGTCACACTTGGAGTTGGTGGAGGCAGCGTAACAGAAAACAAAGGAAATGGTAAGTATGCCAACCCAACGTCGTGGAACAAATACGTTCTCCCGTGATCCGACTCCCCATTCCAAGACTGCCGAATCCCAAAATACAAGTTCAACTTGGACCCGTCAACCGATTGGGCAACTGTGGGCAAGTTAATAGCACCTGCACGGGCACCAATCCAAGGAAAAATGTTGTCTCGCAATATCAACCTTTTTCGGCTTGAGGCACCAGCCACCCAGTGGTCCAGTGGATTCTTTGTCCAAAAAACATCAACGGACGTGTCACCTCCCGAGATAGCATTATAAAACAAAAGATGGTTTCCGCTTGCCGCGTCATAATAATATATTGGCCCTTCCTCTGCAGTTCCCAAAACTGTAGCTTGTTCAGCTGGCATAAAAAGGGGATTGCCATTCCAGGGAATCCAAGGACCCAATGGAGTTGAGGACGTTGCGTACCCTGAAGTTATAGCGTGGCACCCGTCTTCACCATCTCCATAATGTCCCCCTGTCCCTTCCCAAACCCCTCTTTGGAATTGCGTTTGTCCTCCTAAAAACAGTACCCATT
>CAZLKE010000083.1:0-2768 GCA_964560075.1 uncultured Gammaproteobacteria bacterium
TCAGCCTTAAAGTTTATACTTGTTTTTTCATTTCCCTTTGACCCAAGAGCCATGTCTTTTTTAGTCCTAGAATCTATCTTATATTCACCGGTTCCAAAAATCATTGCTCCCAGCTCTTTGGTTGCTTTTTTGACTTCGTTTGCAGATGTTTTAAGGCCTTGGTCTAGTTCAAAAGTTGGTAGATCCCAGCCTGCATCGTGTAAACGAACCCATTGATTTCTTGGTATTTGACTTTGTGTTGCCATAGATGGGCTAATTTTACCTCTTTAACGAGCTTTAAATCAAGAAAAGTGAGTTAGAAGTTTGTAAGAGTAGCCTGCCACCCCGGGGTGGACGCCTATATATCATAAATCAGGGCAGAGTCAGGCAGGGGGATACTGATGGGATTATAGCATAAGGCTGGTTTTACTTATTTTGGTGATTGTGCAGAAAATATTAATTCTCTTCTGGTTTCGAGAGTACGACATGCAGTCAGCCAGTTTTCATTAGCAGCCCAAGGTCCTGTATTAGCTCTTAGTGGGTCTTGAGATACAATCCAAGCCTCCACAGCTTTTCTTTGCTCGGTTTGTCGGAAGCGTGCTAATACTGGAGGTTTACTATAAGACTCAATAAGAGTATAGTCGGAAGCCAGTTTTGCTATTCTGTCTTCATACTCAGGTAGTGACATTCTGCCCCTATCGAAGTCATCTTTTGTGTTTCTCCCCCTACCCAGTAATGCCCTCATAACTCCATCTACCGGAAAATGTTCCATTAAGAAAGTCCCATCTCCCATATTAACTTGAACTAGAGTTGGAAAATGGCCTTGTGCTTCTGCCTCTACTGGTGTTAATGGTCCAAATAAACATGCAAGAGTATTATAGTCAACAATACGTTCTCTACCTATCCGAGTAAGATGCCTGGGTGTAATTTCCCCTTTTTCCAGTTGACCTCTTTCATCTGCTGTCCAATCCCTTAGCCAAACAAAACTTTCGTCAATGACCCGGACGATATCAGCCCTTGTAGTATCCATGGCCTTTAATCCAACTGCCCCCTCTTGATTATTCATTGCGGGATGTCGAAGCAAGCGGTTCAAACCTGGTACTCTCTCTGTAAAACTAGACATAACCAGAATATACATCCGATAAATAAGTCTATCAATGCCTATATGTTGCTAAAAAGGAAGAATTTCCGAAGATTTTACTTTAAGTACTTTAAGTACTTTAAGTACTTTGCAAGTTTGTTCTAAGACTGAAAAAGTAGGATTTTCTAGCCTGCCACCCCGGGGTGACGAATACCTTCAAGAATATATAAGAACAACACCAGAGAATCTAGAAGCTCCAGTATATATATTTGATCATCACCATCACGCATTTTTTGGCTGGAACGAGGCACGTGCGGAAGGTGCTGTAGAAAATGGTGCTACGTTACTTCATATTGATGCTCATTCTGATGCAGGGTATGCAGACATTCCTTTAAGACAGGGTGCCTCACTACAAGAAATTGCTAATTATACAAGGACGCTATCAGTACACAACTTCATATCTCCGGCACTTCAAAATGGTTTAATTCGTAATGTCTACTGGGTGAAATATAATTATTCTAATCTCAACATTATTGAGCCAAATACCCACGAGCATAAGTCAACCGGAATACCACAAATAAGAATTGGAGGCAAAGATATGGAACAATTACTCTTATCTATGACTAATCCAAAAAGATTAATTGTTGATATTGATCTAGATTATTTCAAAAAATATGATTCTGAAGTCGATATTGAAATAATTAAAAGAGCTATAGAAAAAGCTGGAGTAGTTACCATGTCTACAAGTCCAGGGTTTATACCTGGTGAGCGGGCAATTGAGCTTGCGAACAAGCTACTCAAAACTTAATTGTTATTCTCCGAACCACAATTTGGCCCAGGTGCCGCAGGTAGGAATCGAACCCGCATAAAATGCTCTTCAGGCATCCGCCTTGACCAACTTGGCTACTGCGGCATGTGTTATATTTTACATCACTTTCTGAAAAAATTGAAGAGTAAGGTGAGGATAATTGAGATTATAATTGAGGACACAATTGGAATATAAATTTTAATTCCAGGACGGTCAATGTAAATATCTCCCGGAATCCTGGGAATCTTAAATCCTAGATTAACCAATAAAGCGAGTAATAAAAATATTACGCCCAAAAGAGCAAACATTTTGCTAATTTCCTGCATAGCTTTTAAATAACCTCCCCAATGAAAAATTGTAAATTCTTCTCCAAATATTACCAAAGTAAACAATATTTAATAGTAAAACTATGATAACGATTACAGCCTCGTAAGTAGCTCTTGCATAATAATCATTCTGAAGCCTGAGCCATAGGGCAAATTCATCAAAAGTTAATCCTAACCCAATTCCGTAAAGAACAGATAAGGATTCGTTAATTTTTTCATTATGAAATATTAAAGCCAGATAACCAACAACTGCCAACAGAAAAATTCCATAATTTAGATGATGAACATGGGTTTGTCCAACAGCTAAGTAGAAATCAGGCACAACTCCAGCATCCATTAGGTAAACAACTAGTCTGGCTATTATGAAAGTGACCAGAAACGAGAGTAAGACTATGAAAGAAACAACTTCCTGGTATTTACCGATAGTTTCATAGTAGATCCTCCGGAGCATAAATTAATGATAGCACAGAAGAAGAGAGTGGGCACTGAGGGGCTCGAACCCCCGACATGTCCGATGGACATCGGACCGCTCTACTCCGATGCTACGTTCGGAGTCCGACTTGACATCGGACCA
>CAZLKE010000084.1:0-2669 GCA_964560075.1 uncultured Gammaproteobacteria bacterium
AAGTTGATTTCAAGGCTAAATTTGAAGAAGTTGCAAAACTAGTCCGATATGGAGCTCCTGACGTGATCTTACACAGACTGCCAGAGTTTATCAGATTGTTCCTATCTGACGGTCTATTACCTGATTTAGTCTATGCTTTAGAACTAAAAAATGCATAAGTATGCATAGCAGAATTATACGAACGTATCCTACTTACGAGTTCTAGACTCTGCTATTTCTATCAAAGCCATATCCGTTAGTTTCTCTGCAAGACCAATATAAGTTGCTGGTGTTAAATTTTTTAATGTTCCCTTTACATCATCACTTACTGGTAAACCATCAACCCATTCTTGCCATTCTTCCTGCCCAATTCTTTGACCTCTTGAAAGCCCTGCTACCATAGAGTATGGGTCTTGTGCTCCAGTTTTTCTTAAAACTGTTTGAACGCCTTCTGTAAGAATCACCCAGTTCTCATTTAGTTTACCTTGCATTAGTTCAGTATTTGGATGGACTCTTCTTAAACCTGCAAGTGTATTTCTATAAGCAAGTAACCCATATCCCAAACCTACTCCTACATTTCTGATTGTTGTGCTATCAGATAAATCCCTTTGTAATCTTGAGACTGCGAGTTTTCTATCCATCCCTTCCCATATACTGTTTGCCAATTGGGCATTGCCTTCACTGTTTTCAAAATCAATCGGATTTACTTTTTGAGGCATAGTGGAAGACCCAACTTCACCTTGCTTTACTTCCTGTGTAAACCAGTCATCGCTAATATAGCGCCACATATCCTGGTCAATATCTACCAAAACACCATTCACTCGTTGAAACACTTGGAACATCTCAATCATATCGTCGTAAGGGTTTATTTGAGTGGTAAAAAGATTTGGTTCAAGACCTAGGCTTCTTATAAATTTTTCAGAAAAAGCAATCCAGTCAACTTCAGGTGCAGCCAAAAGATGAGCATTGAAGTTACCAACAGCACCATTTAATTTACCAGTAAGCTTTACGTCTTCTAATTTCCTTGTTTGTCTGTTTAACCTAACTGCGACATTTGCCATTTCTTTTCCAAGAGTGGTGGGTACTGCTGGCTGTCCATGCGTTCTAGCAAGCATTGGGATACCTTTATATTGCCTTGCTCTATCAGCAAACCCATCTACAACTTGGTCTAATGCTGGCACACAAATTTCTCTTCTTGCTCTGTCTAACATCAATCTGTAAGAAAGATTATTTACATCTTCTGAGGTCAATCCGAAGTGAATCATTTCCGTTACGTCTTCAAGACTTGTCCCTGCTACAAATTCTCTAAATGCTCGTTCCATTGCTTTTACATCATGCCTTGTTGTATCTTCAATTACTTTCACCCTTTCTGTTTGAGGCATTGTCATGTTTGGTCCAAGATTAACCAAAACATCTCTTTCTTGGTCTGCCAGTGGTCTAAGTAACCCAACCTCTGAAAGTCCTACTAAATATCTTGCCTCAACTTCAACACGAGTTTTAATAAGAGCCATTTCGGAAGCAAAGGGAGCTAAATCTTCAATTCTACCGCGATAACGACCATCTAAAGGGGAGATCGCGGTTAATGGAGTTAATCCAGATTCTTTTTCGGCCATAATTTCTGTCTAGGTATTTTAAACGATCAATTATACCTATAACTGACACCGATTATACATAACATTTATAGTTTTGCAAATAAAAATTATTTATAACCCTCATGATGTTGGTTTTATACAAGGAGGTGATGAATTTAGATGTTACCGTTGGAAATAATTAAGAAGTATTATCCTAACGCATCAGAAGAAGAGCTAAAGGATATACAAGAAGTTGTTTATTTGTTGGCTTGTGCAGTTATGCAACATGTTTATGGGTCAAAGTGGATGGGAGATTTTGAAGAAGTTGAACAAGATGAGAAATAGCGAGTTAAAAGCTAGTTCGATTCACGTTAGGGTACTAGGTTATAGGATCATATTTTTGTGAATTTTATCAACTTTCTGAAGCTAAAATTTATTAGTTCGATAAAATTCCTATGGAGCGAGGGAGGGGATTCGAACCCCCGACATTCTCGTTGGCAACGAGACATTCTACCACTGAACTACCCTCGCTTATTTAAAGTACTTTTTGGCCTTTTTTGAAAAATATCTCTCTTCTATAAGCTTCAACTCTAGTCAAATATTCTTCTTTGTGAATTATATATCCAATTTTTCTTGGCGTCTAGGCTAAATTTGACAACTCTCTTAAAATATCTTTACAATGGATTTACATAATTTTTACAAATGGATTTTGTCACTCTAAGTTTATTAAAAACTACTATTTTGGGATTTGTATTATTTAGTATTATTACTCACCCTAAATCTTTTATCTGGAATAAACTCCCAACTTATAAGAAAGGTAAGATACAGGTCTTTCCAAGTATTAGGTTACTGATCAGGGACCGGATTATCCATCTTCACCACTGGTTTAATTTCGCTATCTTACTACTTGTAGCCCAACTTACTGATATCGGCTTTTTAAATCACAATTTAACCCAAGGAATACTAATTGGGGGAATGATTCAAGGATTAACAGATCCTCATTCGAGAAAGTTAATATACAAGAAGCTTAAAAGAAGCGAAACCTATCACCACACGTTCTAAAGTGTGCCGCGTCAAACGCGGCTACCGAGTATGACTCGGTGCCGGGGACAGGACTTG
>CAZLKE010000085.1:0-2659 GCA_964560075.1 uncultured Gammaproteobacteria bacterium
AATCACGGAATTGGCATTTTCCATTGAAAAACGGTCAAAAATAATTAAAGAAGAGTTATGTTCATTGATTCCATACATGATGCCCTTGTTTGCTGTTAGCTCAGACGAAGTAAAAGGAAAAATAGTAGCAAGCGAGGTAGTATCCATATTATGGGCGAGGTTAAGATAGTCATGGCCTAAAGGGAGTGTAGTATTAAAACCTTGTTCCATCTGCAAAGTTGTAGGATATGCAGTAACAGAGATTGAACCAAGTGTAGACTGTAAAAGCTTTGAGGTGTTTTCTAAATCCTCTTTTTTAGTGCTTGGCAGAGTGATGTAGAGACCAAGCTGGAAAAACCTCTCAGCCCCTTTAACTAATTGCTCCTGTAACATCTGGGCATCATCTAAGGCTACTTGCACTGCAGGGTCGATATCCCGGCCTCTTTCTAAATCAGTTTGGATCGTCGCTTCCATCTCGGCGATTTTGCGCCTCAGATTGTCTAACACCCCTTTTGATTCTGAAGGGTAAATATACATAGAAACATTTAAAGAGTGGTCAAAAGAGATTAAGGGTTCTAGCCAGTTAGGCTCAACATAACGTGGATATTTAGAGGCAAAAAAGGTCCGGTAGAAAGAGTTGTTAATTCTAAAGAAATTAAAATCAACTTCTGTCTCCTGAGGGGAGAGAACATCAGTAAGGGTTAGTTGATCAGATTGTGCCGTACTCATCTTTGAGCTCCTCCACTACGAATGGGGTATTAGGATGAATGGTTCTAGTAGTGGTGAACGGAGAAGGTTTGGATTGGGGACGAAGGATTGTATCGGTTGGTTCCGGCTTGGTTGGGGTGTTTTGGGGAGTTTGGGGTTGTTCAAACATGTTTGCTGCATACGAGATATTTGGTGTTGTGACTTCAGTTTGGATTTCAACTTTCTCAATGTTAGTGCCATTAAAAATATCATAAAAAAGCTCAGATAACTCTTTTGTATCTAGCTGTTTCCCCTCAAGCCCTATGCCTGAAAGCTGGCGCAAGATATGGTCTCTTTTGGGAACTAAAACATTCATCGCTTTTTGGAATTGGTCTGCAGTTTTAACCAATCCTACTTCATAAGACCACAAAGGGATAATGATGAAAAATCTTTTATCTAATACTTCATTTTCTGTAATTATTTGCTCCACAAAGTTACGGTACTTAAACATCATTTCTGCAAGCAAAGGATTAGTTTGTTTGGATTTAGCTTCATCAAGCTGCTGCAAATAAGAGCTGATATTTAGTCTTTTTGAGCGGATCAAAATTTGGATAGGGAAAGAGAGAGAGTTTAAAAGCCCTGCAAAAGAACCAATGATAGCTATTTGTTCTGTAGCTGAGAGTAGCCCAAAATTAACAGCGGATGTTTCAATAACTACTGCCATATCACCGTTTTTAAGTAAAACGACCCCATCCTGAATATCTTTGACTGGTAAATATTCTTGCGTAGTGTTCATGGTGTGCCTCCTAGGTTTGGTTTTGCAGCGATTCGAACAGGGGACAAGAGAGTTCCATCAAGATCTATTCGAATATCATCAAAGACAAGATTTTCTTTCTCTAAGGTTAAAGTATATGTGCCGTTTGGCAGTGGGGTTGCAGTGATGAACTGGCCGAGTTTATTGGTTTTAAGCGCCCGGACAGGTAGACCCTCTTTATCATGGGTGACTACAATGACTCCTTCAATGTAGTTATTTTGAGCATCAGTTACAATGCCTGAAATAACATTAGGTGTGGAAGTAAGCGAAAAACTCGAAGCCACTTGCTTTTTTGGCATTGTGACAACTTGAACTTTTGGTTTTGCCATTGGTTGAGGAACAGGCTCTAGGGCGTTGATCTGTGCAGACACCTCATTTGCTTGGGTTGTTAACTTTTGCAGTTTATCTAGAACTAGTTGAAATCTTTGGGCAAAAACTGCTGTATCAACACCTGGCGTAGAGGCCTCAGCTTTAATAGCATTAAGTTCATGCTCTGTCTCGATAATCCTAGATTGAATGATTTGTGCTTCTCTTGCCGTATCAACCAATTCTTTCAGGTCTTCTGATTGGTGGGTTGTTTGAGATTGTGGATTTTGGGTGTTTAGGGGATTTGGGGGAGTCTGGGGTGGAATTACAGGTGGTTGTGGAGTTTTTGCAGGTAGCGGTATCTCTGATTTTAGTGTTTCCATATAGATAGGAAGGCGGTTTTTAAACGTGACATTTTCTGTTTTAACTTTTTTATGCTTCCAAGCTCTTTTAGTAGGAGAAAAAACAGCTTGAAAGTAAGCCCCTACCCAATGGTCGAGAGGGCGTTCATTGATTGGTAAAAATGCAAAAGCTGCCCCAATAGCTGAAGAGAGAATAATGATTGGCCAGGCAATAATAGGGAAAGGTTGAGCCATAAGCACAAAGGCGATGTAAGCAACTCCAACTCCTGACCCCAGATATGTGAACTGCTTTAGTGTCATGTCGCCAATCAACTTAAACTGGAATGATGTTACATTTTGCGGGACAGAATGGGCATCCATAGATAGGAGGATCATAACGTGTGAAAAATTTCATGTCTAGTAATCAAACTAGATCAAATTGACAAAATACTTCTCCTTCTGCTATATTGTTGCCGTGGTGTACCGGTCCGCTCCGCCAGCTGGCGGATAGCGAGATAAGGTGCAAAAAAGG
>CAZLKE010000086.1:0-2602 GCA_964560075.1 uncultured Gammaproteobacteria bacterium
ACTCGGCTACTATTTCAGAGACCTTCAAAGCCTTAGGTGAAGTGTTTTTAGGCAAAACTACTATTGCCGGAGATTTATCTATTGACGGAACTTTATCTCTCTCCGGAGACACAGTAAATGCTATGGATACACTTTTCCTACAATCTTCCCCACTTGCTAGACTGATTAACCTCTTCAATGGAAAAGTTCTGATCGATAAAGACGGTAATATCACCATAGAAGGATTAGTTAGCGCAAATAAAGTTGAAGTTGATATCCAAACAGCAGGAACAGGAACTATTTTAAAAGGCCAAAATAAAGTCGTTATCCAGGCAGACAACTTAACCAAAAACTCTAAAGTCTTTGTAACTGGTAAAAGCTTTGCTGCTTTAGGAGTTACGGAAAAAGACTTAGAAAAGAAAACGTTCACTGTTGAAGTTGATTCTCCTGTCAAAGACAACTTCAAATTCGACTGGTGGATAATAGATAGCCGTTAGTACTAAAATACCAAGGTATGGATGATAAACCGGTTCAGTATGAGCGAGGATGGGTTGAATTCTATAAGCTCAGGTTTAAGGTCACTCCAGATGTCTTAATTCCCAGGTCGGAAACAGAGCTTTTGGTAGACTATGTTTTAAGTTTAAACCCTAAAACAGTTTTAGATATCGGTACTGGATCCGGGGCAATCGCTGTGTCTATTGCCAAAAACATTCCTGATGCAAAAATCACTGCCACTGATATTTCTAAAAAAGCTTTAGAAATTGCCAAACAAAATGCCAAGTTCCACCAGATAGGAGAAAAAATAACGTTTCTTCATGCTGACCTTCTAAATGTCATTGCGAGGACTCCGATATACATCGGAGGACGCGGCAATCCCACTGAGAGAGATTGCTTCGCTATCGCTCGCAATGACAGAGGGGATCGCAATGACGATGATGTTAGTGACATTTCTCCCCATCAGGTAATTGTTACTAACCTTCCCTACATCCCCTCAGCACGAATCCCTTATCTTGACCCCTCAGTCAAAGATTTTGAACCCTATATAGCTCTAGACGGTGGAGAAGACGGATTTAAACTTTACAGAAGACTGTTCCTGCAGATAATTCAAAAAAACCTCTATCCAAAGGTTTTAATTGGAGAAATAGACTACACACATGGATTGATAGCTAAAGCAACTGCCCTAAAGTACTTTCCGAAAGCCGAGGTACAAGTAAAAACTGATCTGGCACATAAACAAAGAATACTAATAATTAGGTACTAGGCGCAGTACATACAATGGGAAGCCATTGGCATGGCTTTTAATCTTTCAGCGCTAATTAAATTGCCACATTTCTCACACTTTCCATAAGTCCCTAAATGCAGCTTATTTAGCGACTGCTTAATCTTATTAGATAAACTTAAAAGGCTGCGGCGAAGTGCCGTGATATTAGTATGAACTTCTTCTTTCCAAGACATAACCCCGTCTTCCACAGTCTCTGCCAACCCGTCACTCATTACCGGATCTGACTGGTGCAATGCAAGTAGCTGCTCTTCTACTTCCCTTTGTTTTATACTCAACCAACTTAAGGCCTGTGTCCATCTTGCAGATCCAATAGTAAATTCATTCATGTTTTAAGAATACTGTTTATCAGTAAGAGAGCTATCAGGGGAATGTAAGAAAAAAGTAAGCTGCGCTTCGCTCTCATAAATATGATCCGGTAAGGATTCTAAGACCGATAAAACTTCTTCTGACGCATCTTTTTCCTCCGCGAATCTAATCATATCCCGTTTACTTATTGGATAATTTAAATCTTTCACAAACTCTTCAAACCAAGGATCCCCGGGGACAGCTACTTGCTCTTCGGGTTTTTGGCTAAATATATTTCTTTGTAAATATGAAGTTATCAATGCACCAATACCTGCAATTCCTAAAGGAAGAAAACTAAAACCGCTAAGACCTCTTCCAAGAAGTAAATTAGCAAATATCCCACCAATTATTCCACCTAATATGCCTGTAATGAGAGTTAGAAGATAAGAGCTTTTAGCATCTTCATTTATCAGATATACACCCGTACCCACAATAAAACCAATCAACCCCCAATTAAGGATGTTTAGCTCCATTTTTCAAATACTACTTGCTTGGTATAAGACCAGAGATTGAATGATGTAAGAATTTGGGAAGACTACCCGCCTGGTGCTTGTTCTAGAGTCACATTGATTGTCCTGGTACTATTGCCCTCAGACCAGATTTCAACACTCACATTTTGTCCCGGTTTTTTACTTCTGATGCTATCTGCAATTTTAGTAATAATATCCCCAACCTTTATCCCGCTCTTTTCAGCCGGGCTCCCAGCCACAATTTCTTGAATATACGCTCCTTGAGGAACCTCATTTAAAATCGCCACATCCTTGGTAATAACCCTATATCTTATTCCCATATAGGCTCTCGTAACTGCGCCCGTATTTACAAACTCATCAATAATTGGCTTAACTGATTCAATAGGGATTGCAAAACCAATGTTTTGGGCGCCTTCTGTTGTAGCTACATTCACTCCAATCACCTGTCCGGCAGAGTTAAGCAGCGGACCTCCGGAATTTCCCGGGTTAATCGCTGCATCAGTTTGGATTAAATTATCTAAAGTTT